>JBMSAO010000057.1:0-19061 GCA_049414425.1 Desulfurococcaceae archaeon | reverse complement strand
TAGGACCTAGAATGCCCAGGACTCCTCCACTGTAAACTCTGCCCTCCTCTACAACTAGTCTGAATTTCGAAGACGGATATGTGTATTCAACTCTACTCCACTCTAAAATGGGGTATTCTTGCTCCTTTACCTGTTTCTCTCCACTGGAAATTCTGAACTTTACCTCTTCTTCGCGTATGCGCATATTTTCAGCTGGTAGATAGCCCTTAAGGTAATTATTTATCCCAGCTCTAGTTGAATAGGGTTTTGATGAAATACCATAAACTCCTGGTTCACCGTACATTATCACAACATAGTCCGATATAAAGTCTAGTATCATCAAGTCGTGCTCTACAATCACAACGTAGTTTTTAGCTGGATTAGCTAACTCTACAATTGCTCTGGCTACTCTTAACCTCTCTTTTACGTCTAAATAACTACACGGCTCGTCAAAGAAGTATGTATTCGCGTTTTTTGAGAGAGCCGCTGCTATCAGGAATTTTTGTAGCTCTCCTCCACTAAGCTCACTAATACCCCTATCTAGAATCTTTTCGAGGTTGAGCGCTCTCGCGAGATCACTATATAAGCCTCTCTCGTCCGCTTTCTTGAGCAGATCCCTGACAGAGCCCTTGAGAACTCTACGCGCCATTTCGATGTACTGGGGCTTTACAACAGCTCTAATCTCGTTATTTGCGAGTTTTGTGAGATATGCCTGTAGCTCTGTTCCGCGGAAAGACCTTATGATCTCGTCCCATTCCGGGGGGTTACTATACCTCCCCAAGTTCGGCTTGAGCTGCCCTGCTAGTATTTTAATGCTAGTTGACTTGCCAGAGCCATTGCGACCAATAATACCGAGTACACCGCCTAATTTCGGAGTTGGCGAGTTGTAGAGTTTAAACATGTTCTCTCCGTAGCGGTGGATTAGGACTTTCTCTAATTCATCTGGGAGGTTAACTATTGATATGGCATTAAACGGACACTTCTTGACGCAAATACCACAACCTACACAAGTATCTTCAAATATGACTGCTCTGCTCTTATCCTCCGCTAAGTCTACAGCTTTCTTCTTCTTGCTCTTATTAATTGGGCAGAATCTCATGCACTCCAAGTTACACTTACTCGGCTTGCAGTAGTCCCTGTCTACGACAGCTACTCTGACCACAATTAGCACCTTATTCAAGCTAGAAATACGTGGAGTCCATAAACTAATTAGGGTCTTCAACGAAAAATACTGAGTGAATGATGTGTGGCGACGGCTCTGAGTAGTGACGAGTTGTCTCCTCTCATCTGACAATTACTCTGACTCCGACTCTTCGCCTTCACTGCGCTCAAATTCCTCGAGAAAGACCTCGTAATACTCACGCAACATTTCCCGCTCTTCTGGAGAGAGGCCTGACTCGCGAGCTTCACCGGCAACAGCTGTCAAGACCCGCTTAGAGGGCTCTACTTGCTGTTTAATATTATACTTCTTGTAATCTTGACTCTTCACTTTATACCCGCACTTACCACACTTTAAATAGACAGTGTTGGCTTCTCTAACAGGCGTCATTAACGAACCACATCGCGGACAAAACATCAATTTGTAGACACCAGAGCGCTATATCAACACAACAATACACTCAGTAGAGGCTTATAAAGACTCTTCCCCTATTTCCGCCTCAAGTACATTTACAGCGAGGAGTGGGGGCGCCCGATCTCGGCTCAAGGCGGCTGCGAGGCCTCGCGGACCTCACGGCCGCCTTAACGTGGCCGGCTTAACTTCCGGGTTCGAAATGAGACCGGGTGTTGCCCGGCCACTATGGCCGAGTCGGGCGCCCAGTTCCTACTCTATTGGTATAAGGGTTTTTAAATCAACTACTCCTGATCTATCATTTGCTTTTAGTCTTTGAATTCTAAAAGCAAAAACACTACTTTAATCACGTATTTTACTATTTCACAGGCTAACACGAGGTGTCCATAATAGAGTTTTCTACGTAGAGAGCTTGTTCCTCACTTTTATCTATCGTAATCTATATACTGTATATTCCCTTAATCCGCATTTTACTACTACACCGAGGACACTGACCCTTAATTAAGCCTATGAAGTCTCCCGGCTCGAAGTCGACTTCAACTGAGTAGTTGCAGTTTGGACACACTAAGAGCTCCTTAGTAGTGGAACTTGTCTCCTCCCTTTTCTTAAAATAGTTTGAAAGTAACATGTAGAGAAGAAGTGCCAGGAAGAGTATGAACGCTAGGACCTCGAGGTTTCCATTCAATTTAAGTCACCAGTTCAATTCAGCCTGGTATACCCATAGTATTGCCTATTCCAGCTACTATGATAGTAGACCCCTCTGGCGTGGATTCTCTTATTATAGTGTCTATGCGGTTAAGTACTATTTCACACGACTGGTATATATTCTTCTTCATAGTTATTAAAGCCTCCTTTAAGTCCATTTTAATTACGAGTGCTCTGAGTGGAATATTGTACTTAGTTGCTGCTCTCTCTATAGCAATTTTCTCGGGACCAGGGTCTCCTATAGCCGCACCCACACCTTCTGATATCGAGCCCGAGACCTCCCCCTCGAGCTTTATTGCCGCATCAATCGTCAAGATCAAGCTTACATTGCCATTCAGCTCCTCAACGATTTTACTTATAACAGCACCCGGATGACCAACATTACTTCCGGGGCCCTCTGCCTTTACGATAAAAAGCCTCCTGCTCTCGTATACAGCTTCTACTACGCTTGTCTCGTCAATAACTCTCTTCGACATTATATTGCATTTCTCGGCGAGCATGTACGCTGCTAGCGGACCTACTCCGTCACCAATAGGCTTTCCATACATAAACGCGTTGAGGGCTTCATGATATATCTTAACTATTTTGAGAATCTGTGGCATTAGGTACACTAACTGCATTATAATTAAGTAGTTCTCCTCTCTCTCCCCTAAGATTATGTAGTGCCGTAGAATTTTGTATATTAGTCCAATTGCCGCGACAATAGATATTGCCGATTCGATGAGACTGCGCTCGTGGTTACCAATACTACTAGGTAGCATTCTCTCAATTAACTGCTTTACCGAGTTCTCTGTTACTCTGAGCAAGTGATCCATTCGTTTGATTACATCTGTAGGCTCAACGCTAACCGGTTCAATTATGAAGAAGTCGAGTAGTCTGGAGAGCAGAAGACCCGGTTTACTCAAACCCATATTCTGTAACATATTCCTTACTCGAAGCTTATCCTCTTCGAACGTGTTCTTTATAGTATTAAGTCTTATTTTAACAATTAAGATCCATATTTTCAACTGCATACGCTGATAAAGACCAGTAAGGATGAGTAGAAGCATTACTATCCAGATGACTTGTAGCAGATTTGACGTGTCCAACATAACACCCGGAAACATCTTTTCTACAATTTCTACCTCAGGTATTTAGGTGTGTGGACCGGCCGGGATTTGAACCCGGGACCTCCGCCTCTCTTCGATCCCGGTAGAGTCCAGGACCGTGCAAGGGCGGCGCTCTTCCAGGCTGAGCTACCGGCCCACCATTATAGACATTGTTTATTCTCGGGGGTTTAAAAGTCAGCACTAAGACGCCGCCTTGCACTACCTGGTTACTCTTGCCTCAATAAGCTCTTCGAGCAGTTTAACTGTCTCTCTACTAGAGAATAGCTTCGTCCTGATCTCCTCTAGCATCTTTATGAGAGCTTCTGCAGTCGCGTTCTTCAAGTCTAGTGGGTGTATTTTTCCCTGAACGTACATTTCTTCGAGCTCTCTTGCACTGTAAATATCCAATGGACCACCATATTGACTTGGTCTTTCAATGTGCAGTACAAGGCCTGACTGCTGAAACAACAAGTACTTGTTTATCTCGATCACTGGATTAAACTCCACTATTCTAGGAGGACAGTATGCTGATAGTATTTTACTCCTCACCACGTCAGGAGGGTCATGTACGAATATGGCCGTTTCAGGCTTGCTTTTACTCATTTTAGACTCCGAGACGATGTCGTCGATTTCTACTTCGTACCCGGGCTCAGCCCTCTTCACTGAGCCCTTAATACTGGATATTATTGGAGTATGTACAGCTACTGGCTTCTTTAATTTCAATTTCTCAGCTAAATCTCTAGCAAGCATGTGAGCCTTTCTCTGGTCGAGACCTCCCAGCACGATGTCTAGATCTAAATAGAATATGTCCGCTACTTGCATCAAAGGATATATGAGTTTCGAGAAGTCGGACTCCGCCTCACCAGCCATCCTACCCATTATAGTAAGCGCGCGTTTTACCCTAGCGAGACTAGTATTCTTGGCCAGTTTAATTACTAGTGCCCAGTACTCCTTCGAACTAGCCAGCTTCTCTGCATCAATGTACTCGACTCTAGTCTCGGGGACGCCAACAGCCTCGAGAACTTTTCTAGTATACCTCGCCGCTTTCCTAATGAGATCCATATTCCCTCCGAGTTTGTCATTAATATATGCGTGCCACGTGGCTTCTAAAACGTAGAAGTCTACACCGAGGTCGACTAGGTCTCTAACCTTAAACATCCAGACAAGCCATCCTATGTGAACTAGTCCGCTAGGCTCAAAACCTATGTAGCCTCGAGGCTTTTCTACTTCTAGTAGTAGTTTTACTAAATCCTCTTTAGTTACAATTTCTACTGTACTTCGCGCTATAATCTCGAGCTTTCTCTCAATGTCCATAACGCTACTATCCCTACTCTCTGACCCCAGAAAAATCAGAAACCAGGAAAAACAGGTAATATGTGTGCACTTATGGATATGTTAGTGTGTCTCCAGGTCTCAGAATTACTACTCTTGTCTGCGTCTTTTCTTCAACGAGCTTTTTGAATAAGTGGGGGTCTGCTTGAATTACTGGGAATGTGCTGTAGTGCATGGGTATTGCTATCTTCGGCTTAATTAGCTCAACCGCCTTGACGGCTTCTCTAATGCCCATAGTGAAGTGCCCACCAATAGGTAACATCGCCACGTCTGGTGCGTAGAGCTCCCCTATTAACGCCATTTCGCTAAACAGCCCTGTATCTCCTGCGTGGTAGAGACTGAGATCACGGCCTCTAACAACAAAACCTACAGGAGCCCCGCGACTACTACTATGAGTTGCCGGTGTTAGTACTACCTCCAGGTCTGGTATTTTTAAGGCTCCTCCAATATTACCCCCAATGCTCTTAACGCCTTCTCGTTCAGCGTATTCGGCAATTTCGTAGATTCCCACTACTAGAGCACCCGTCATTCTAGCTAATTTAATAGCGTCGCCCAAGTGGTCGCCATGATCGTGCGTGACTAATATGTAGTCGATCTTTCTATTCTCGTAGTCTCTCAACTTAACTGGACTAAGAGGGTTTTCGACCCAGGGGTCTATTACTAGTGTTTTAATTGCTCCATCAAGACCTGCGAGAGTTACTTCGAAGAAACTATGACCGAGATATTTTATTACACCCACTCTCTTCACCTTCCTAACCTAACACAGTAATTAAATTTAGAGGTGTAGGTTAATTACTTGTACTATACGGTGGTCTATACACTATGATGCTCAACGAGGAGGCTGTTAAAAAACTTATTCAGGCTGGTCATATAGCTAAGAGAGCTGTTGAATTAGCCTCTAAACTAGTAAAACCCGGCAAGAGCGTTAGTGAAATAGCTACTACTATTGAGAACTATATTAGAGAGCTGGGTGGGGCCCCTGCATTCCCCGTAAACATAGGTATAAACGCTATTGCAGCCCACTATACTCCAGTATATAATGACACACTCGTAATTCCCGATCAGAGCGTGGTGAAGATAGATGTGGGAGTACACGTGGACGGGTATATAGCTGATACTGCTATAACAGTGGTGCTGAGCCCCGCCTTTGAGGGTCTTGTTGAGGCTGTTCAGAAAGCTCTCGAAAAGGCACTTGAAATAATACACCCTGGTATTAGAGCAATAGAAGTAGGCAGAGTTATTGAGGCGACTATAAGAAGCTACGGGTTTAAGCCCATTAAGAATCTCAGTGGACACGGAATTGACAGGTATATAATACACTCTGGTGTAACAATACCGAATTACGTTGATATATTAGCTAGACACAGACTCGCAACAGGCGTTTACGCTATTGAGCCATTCGCGACAACCGGGATTGGGCTAGTAAGAGAACTAGATCTCGTTACTATCTACGCGCTAAAGCAGGCTAGAGGAGTTTTAAATAATAGTGCAAAACGGCTCTACGAGAGAATTTATAAAGAGAGATTGACACTTCCCTTTACACTTAGGTGGTATGTAACTAGTAGTGAAGAATACGAGGAGTGCTTGAAAACACTTGAATTACTAGACCAGAGGAGGCTACTTGTAAAGTACCCGGTTCTCGTTGAGAAGTCCAACGCTCACGTCTCGCAATTCGAACACACAGTAGTGATCACGGATAAAGACGTTGTGGTGACCACGCTTTAGAACTTATAAGAGAGCACTGAGAATTGAAAAATCAAAATCTATTCTCTATCTATTCTCTCCTGTAGTAAAATCGGTAAAAAACTCCTACTTCACTCTTCCCTCTACAACTATCATTGTAACAGTTGTTCTGATATCAGGAAGCCTCCTGATCTTATTAGTCACTATCTCTCTGACTTTTTCGAGAGCTTCTGCTTCAACTTTCACTACGATGTCGTATGTACCGTAGACTATATACACCTCCTTTACTTCTGGTATTTTTAGTAATTCCTCCAGAACTCTGGTCTCAGCACCTATTTCTGTCTGAACTAGAATTATAGCCGCTGTTTTCCCCTTAGACATATTTTCCCCCTTCTATTCTTTTATACGTGGGTATAAATATGTTGCAGAGGTCGTGTCTTTTTTGAAGGTGGGAATCTATGTTATACTGCTACGAGAAGACGATCCACTCAAGAACACAGCTATGAAAATGATTAGAAGCGGATTTGCAGTAGAGATTAAGAAATTAAAATCGCGGTTGAGAGCACTCGTATTAAATCCATACAGCTCAGAGTACCTCGGTCCTTGGCACCAAGAACTAGCCTTGAAGTATGGACTAGTCGTTGTAGATGCCAGTTGGCGGAAATTAGACGAGAGTAAGTTTAGAGGTATAGGTGGCGTTCACGTCAAACTCCCAGCACTACTACCCGGAAATCCTGTTAACTACGCTAAGCCGTGTATACTCTCTAGTATAGAAGCCGTAGCGGCGTCGCTCTATATTCTTGGATTTGGAGAGGACTACGAGAGACTCCTAGGGCTCTATAAGTGGATGGGAACATTTCACGAATTGAATAAAGAGCTGCTCAACGCTTACTCAAGAGCTAGTTCCCCGAGTGAGTTAATTAAAACGATAATCGAGTTCTGGGAGAGTGATAACCCGTGTAATTATGCACTAGACTAGAGAGACCGTGTAGTCAGAAGTAGCGGGGCTGGGAATAACCCGTGTTCTGTCTACCCGGATTTGTCTAAGCGGCCCATACCGATCGCGCGGCACCTCATCTCGGACCCGGGCCTTGCACCGCGCGGGACGGCCGTTTCAACGCCTCCACTATGGTCCTCTGCGGTTTACGACCCCCCGTTGCCGGGGGCTGGACCGCGTCATAGCCATCCCATAGTGGCCGTGCCGTTTCTGTGCCGTTGCCACGGGGACTACCCGTACCCCTTACGGGGTCGCGCTACCGCGGGGTGCACGGTGTTTCCTCATCCCCCTCACTAATCAGGGGCGTGACCGGGCCCCAGCCCCGCCTAGAATATTATAGTAGGAAGTAGGCCCTTAAACGCCTTGCTCGGATCTTACTCACCGGCTTCGAGGCTTCCAGTGGAAGAGGACGGGTCGAACTTTGAGTTCAGGACCCATAGATCACTATAATAAAACCCACCCCTCACTTCCACTGGAAAATCTAAAGAGGATTTGAAATAATAGCTTGCTTTTGAAGTTAAATTAGAGAGTTTCAAATTCCTCCTAGAAACCTCAACAATTATAATTAGATTGCTGTTAGCTAATTACACATTATACAAACAATTTACTTCAATTTCTAAATCCTAGCTTGTTCTCTCACTCTTAATTATTTTAGTTGAGTAGCCTCCAGTTGAAGCTATGGGGTGCCTCTTATTCGGGCTTTTCCAGTTGAAATTACGGGGTAGAACTATTAGTTATAGTTATTTACTAACAGGGGATTCTATTCATTTCCAGTGGAAATCAAGGGGTGGAATGTTAGGTTTGATTTCGACATCTATGGGAGCGAGTAAATAAATTATCTCTCCTTTTAAGTTAATCTTGTTAGTGGTGACGTTATGAGCGAGAGGGTTATCGTAGTTGGAAAGAAGAGTCTAAGTAGCTATTTAATTGATATTGCCGTAATGTTTCAAGAGGGGGCTTCTTCACTAGTTATTAAGGGTTATGGTCGCTATATATCTAAAGCTGTTGACTTGTACAACGCTCTCGCTAGTAAAATGGGGGATGTTGTAAAATTAGAGAGTGTTAATATTGGGAGCGAGCCCGTAGCTGGGAGGGTGAAGGCTTATATAGTTATAAAGGTTACTAGGAAGCTCTGATATCTCCAGTGCATTAGCGGTAATAAGGTTAATTATAATGTCGATTATAGCTTTGTAGACATCGAGCTCACCGCGGCTAATTCTGTCAATAGCCTCCTCCATTCTCCTCGTTAATTCAACTGATAGATATTTAGAGTAGTTCTCTACGAGATACTTGTGGACAGTAATCCCCCTCTTAGTCGGCACTACTTTTTGTCTAGCCTTAGAGAGTATGATGTAGCCATGTCTCTTCAAATTAGAAAGGATTTTTGAGTAAGTGCTGGGTCTCCCGACTCCATGAGTCTTCATTAGTGAGACTAGATCTCCCTCCGTATAGAGCGGGGCTTTACTGGAATTAAATACTTTGATAGACTCCACTTCCAATACAGTTCTCTCAACGCCTCTGAGTTGAGTGTAAATTCTAGGCTTCTCCACTAGGTCAAAGCCGTGTTCAAGTACATCTTCAGTAAGCTCCACTTCGCCTATCTCAACGCCTTCAGCTAAGACTTTAAATCTCGATCTAAGTGCCTTATAGGACTTCATTTGACTAGTAATAAACCTCTTAAATATCAAGTCATAGAGTGCAAGGTGTCGTGAAGTTAGTGGTATTACTAGTTGTACCAATCCCTCTTCAAATGCTCTGAGTACCTGCTCGGCGTTGTAGGGATTTGTAGGCCTTATAGCTTCATGGGCTCCTGGCTCACCCCAGTGTCTAGGTGTGAATAGAGCACTAAGACCCAATCCTTCTAGATACGCTTTGGCTATAGACAACCCCGTATTACTAATATAAGTGCAATCTGTTCTATGGTATGTTATGAGCCCAGCCTCGTAGAGCTCTTGAGCTATCTTCATAGCGACCTCGGCTTGAAGCCCCAGTTTATTCGAAGCGTCAACTAGAAGCTCTTCGGTTGTATAGGGTGGTCGAGGATTGACTTCGACTACTTCTTCTTGCAACTTAATAAGCTCAACACTACTTACAGCTCTAAGCTTCTCGAAGAGCTTCACGGTGTCTAGGTAGGTGCAGAGCTTTAATTTAACTGGCTCTCTCGTCGAGACACAGATCTTTTTACACTTATTACTCAAATACTCATGGTACCTCTTTACGATAAAGTCCAGTAGAGGCCCCTGTACTCTTCCAATACCTAAATTCCTCTCGTTAAAGACCCTCTGTAATTTTAGACTTAAACTAAAACCTAGAAGCCTATCTAAAACTCTCCTATAGACCTCGGCTTCAACGAGTTTCCAGTTAACAAGCCTCTTGCTACTTAAAGCTCTCAGAAGCTCGCCTCTCGTTATCTCGTGGAGTTCAATACGCCATATGTTTTGATTAAATGGCTTAATAGAAGCGTAGATATCATAGGCTATTTTCTCTCCCTCAATATCCGGGTCTGTGGCAATATACACTTCGTCGACTTCGAGAGCTAGCTTCTGAAGTAAATACACAACTAATTTACTATCACTGTATACAGAGCTTCCACAGCGAGGACACGAATCGTGATCCGTAAACTGGGCTCCACAGATCTTACAGCGCTTAATAGTAGTGTACATAGGCTTTACGAAGCCTTCAGTGACTTCTACACCGAAAATACCAACGCCACTTTTAGTCGTAATGTCGTAAATGTGCCCTCTCGTTGAGACTACATTAAACTCGACTATTTCACCCCCTATTTTAACTGGAATTGTGTAAATTGACATATCAGCAATTTTCCTCGCTACAGGCTTGCCGAAAAACCTAGCAATAGTCTTAGCTTTAACCGGTGATTCAACGACTAGTAGGATCGACTTGTACTTCAACCCTTCTGCGTTGTCTAGAAGACTCCTAGTACTCTCTAGCTGAATCTTCTCCCTATCTAAGTCGACTTCACTGATATGCTTTAGTTCTAGTTCTCTGTCTAGGGTTTTAAGTTTAGAGTTTAGTGCTTTAACGAGATTCTCCTGATCCGAGAACTCGACCACTAGTGAGAATCCGTGAGTCATCTTGTCTCCGAGGAGTCTGCTAGTCCTACCAGAAGCCTGAATGTGCGTCATTATGTCCGGTATAACAGCTAGGTATTTACCACCTGACTTAGTAAGTGTAATTGTCCCAATAGATAGCACACTAGTAGAGTCAATAATGTTCTTGACAAGTAGGAGAGTTAGATTATAGAGCTCTTTAATCACGGCGCAGAGCTCGGAGAGTTTAGACTTCTCGAGGAGAGAATTCTCAGGGATTTTTCCAAGTAGAGAGTACTTAATGAGCTTTCTCTCCGTAGGCCCTGTGAGTAGCACGCGCTTTCTCACCTCTACGGCGCGGTTTTTAAGTCCTTGATCTCTCGTCATGTCAGCGATTTCTAGCGCGGTTCTCACGAGTAGTAGTGGATTTGCGAGAAAACTCTCGAGTGTAATAGAAAATACTGGTGTCCCGAGGAAAATCACGTACTTAATACTCTTAGGGGCATCAATTCCTCGAACACTACTACTGTAATAAGATGAATAGCCAATTAAGAAGTCAATATTACCCTTAGTCATCTCTAAGACAGCTCTTGGCGTTGCCTCAGAGAACTTAAGTCCACTTCTGGAGAGGAACTCCTGTATTCTCCTTAAAGCCTCTGCGAGAAACTCCTTCTTAGGGTTTCTCGGAGACAGATATATTACTCCTCCCTTTCCAAGTCTCTTAATGACTTCTATTACTTGAGCTACCACTTCGTCTATGCTTGAAGCGGTTATGTACACGTCTGTTACGTCTCTTCCGTAAATAGTAATGCCATTAATATCCACTTTTAACAGGTCTCTCATAATTTTTCCAGCTACTCCTCTAGTATAACACGTCGCTGAGGCCACTACGAGTTGACCTAGGTTTTTAACTCTAAGCGAGCTCTCTAGCTTCATGTCTACTTCTATTAGCTCCTTGATCAGAGTAGTGGTCTCTCTACCTACTACTTTGTCAATGACAATTCTCCTCACTAACTCTACTCTTCTCTTAGAGAGCTCGATGTCTTCTCGGCTATAGCCTAGTAGGCTGAGTAGCACGTAGATGTTTTTCTCGTTTTTAACTAAGCTATCAGCGTCGTCGACTATTACAACAGTAAAGGTGTGAGGGTAGTACGTGGGTAGTCTCCTGAGAAAAGCACTCGTTACTACTAGGATATCGAAGTCGCCACTACTAATAGACCTGATAACGCTCTCTCGGCTCTTACCTCTGAGCGAGGAGTTGTAGTAAAGTATGCGTGGATTTTTAGAGTACCGAGAGATCATTTCAGCGAGTTTACTGTACACTTGGTCGCCGAGAGACCTTGTGGGGACGACGTAGAGGACCTTCTTATTGCGAGTAGCTGAGTAGAGCGCGTATACTAGTAGGAGAGTTGTCTTCCCAACACCTGTCGGAGCTACTAGTACTGTATTCTCGCCTCGTAGAAGCCGCTTAATCCACGCTCTCTGAGCACCCCAGGGCTTTAGTCCCGAGGTGACCCTGGTGAAGAACTCGTAGAACTCGGCTTCAGACTCTGCTAAGGCCTCGTTCAGTAGGGGCGCGATTTCATCTACGCGTCCTTCAGTAAACACCTCGCCTTCACTACTCAATGCAGAGTCATAAGCTATTAGCAAGCGCCCCATAAGTATCCGTTGAGCGTATGTCTACGTAATGGTGCTTATAAAGCGGTGGGGTAGGTATTACATGCGGGGAAAAAGCTTTTAAAGCCTTCTCCTCTAATTGAGAGTGAGTAGTATAGATTTAGGAACTAGGGGGTGGAAAAGTGTCACAGCTACAAACAGCAAACACAATACTCATTGGAAAGAAGCCAGTAATGAACTACGTCATAGCAGTACTAACTCTAATACACCAGGGTGTTAGGGAGATACACTTAAAGGCGAGAGGGAGAGCTATAAGTAAAGCCGTAGACACAGTAGAGATAATTAGGAACAGATTCCTACCAGGAAAAGTAGACATCGAGGACATTAAAATCGGCAGCCAGACAGTGACAAACCCACAGGGCAGAGAGGCTAGAGTCAGTATTATCGAGATCAAGCTAAAAATCAAGGAGTAAACACATAGCTCCGAACTAGAAATACAGAAAATTATTTTTAAACAATCCCCGCTCACAGGGTAGCAATGCCGCATTTTCGCCCCGGTACATTTATCATTGACATTGAAGAGCTTACTGTAGACTCGATTAGAGATGTACTAAGCGAGCTACTCAGACATGGGGTTAAGAGAGCACACGTAACTACAGCTCCTTCAGTAGTGGATGTTGATATTAATGGCCGTGTCTACTCAATTGCTATAGGGTCTTTTGCGATTCTCGTTTCGCAGTCCGAGGCCTCCACGCTGAGTAGTCTAGGCTTCAAGGTGTACAGAGTAGTTAAAGACGCCTGGATTGATAGTGTAGAAATCAACTTCGAGTTGCTACTTGAAATACTATGGGGGCTTCTAAAACTAGATGGAAACGTGCTTAGCAAGCACGGAGTAGTATTCGAGAGCTCTGCTAGGTGTGAAAACGTGGTTTTCAGCTTTCCACTCGTAGTGAAAGCGCCAACACAACTAACCCCCTGCGAGCTGAGTCTTAGTGGAGTTTACGCACTGTACAGGGAAATGCTGAGAAACGAGAAAGTACTGCTCGCAGTGTGCATAGAGAACACTGCTATTTCACCATACGCGTGGATAGAGAGTCGAGGAGACAAGAGAGTACTAGTTTTAAGAGAGCCTAGTAGCTTACTAGAGAAGAAAGTAGCACTTAAAATAGTAATTGACTACTTAGCCTCAAAGTACAGGTAGCGTGAACCCGCATCTTAAATACTCTACTCGGTGGATTGTGAAGTGTGAATTGCTGTCATGTGTTAGACAGAAAATTGCCGAATAGGTGTCTAACACATGACTCTCGGTGAGCCCCCAGCTACGCTCAGGAGTCTACTGGGAGAACTAGTAGTAAATCGAAAAGACATAGACGCGCTTGAAAAGGCGTGTAAAAACATACTCGAAGAGTACAGAGCCCTCGCTGAGACTCTGAAGCGGCTAAAACTACTAGAACTCGTAGAGGTTTACGAGAAGCTCAAAGGTTGCAGTGAACATTACAGCTGGGTTTTAAATAAAGCCGGGAAGAGGTACTATTACTACTACTTAAAGTGCAAAGACCAAAAACCGGCAACAATATACATAGGGAAGTCGCCCGAGGGCTATAATAGCATTAAGCACGCTGCTAGGAGGGCGGTGGAGTTGAAACTAGTGTTAGACAGGCTACGCAGAGACCTCAACGAGCTTGAAGTAGCACTAGGAGCATTCAGGGAATCCCTGATTACACTAGGAGTAGTATAGAACACTTCTTAACTCAACTCCACTCATTTTACACGACTAAGTGCTACTAGGACTTGGCTGGCAACCGTGTCGCCGTGTTAGACAGAAAGTACTTTATTTTCTGTCTAACACAATAGCTTCAGGAACTCGCGCGGTGTGTTAATCGCGGTTAATCTTGCAGGTCGCCGCTCTCTCCTACGATTCCGTGCCTCTTCTTTAATTGATACTCTTCTGAGGTCTTCTCAACTACTATTTCGTAGAGCCTAGCGCTCTCTCCTCTAGCTTTAGGCCTCAAGAGTCTACCGAGACGCTGTATAAACTGCCTCCTAGACCCGGTTCCCGAGGCAATTATTCCGACATTCGCGTCTGGTATGTCTATGCCCTCGTCGCCGACTGTTGTGACTACGAGGATTCCCCGAGAACTCTGCTTAAAAGTCTCTAAAACCCTCCTTCTCTCTTCTTCTGGCATTTCTCCTGTTAATAGTAGTCCTCTAGTTTTCTGGGCGATTTCTCTCGCCTGATCAATATACTGAGTAAACACTATTACTTTACTTCCCAGCTCGTACTCTCTAGTAGCGAGTTCAACGACTCTACTGATTTTAGACTTTGAATTAGCCACTAGTTTTCTAATCTCGCTATACGCTCTGAGCGCCTCTACAGCTTCGGGGTCGCCTTTACGAGCCTCCTCTAGAATCTCCTTGAAAGTCCTCCCCTTAGCGTACTTCTGGTACAGTTGGCGGAGGTACCTGTATTTAATTAGCTCGTCTGGGCTCAACCTCACTTTTACGACCTCTACTCTGTAGGGGGCTAAATACCCCTGCTCAACAAGATCCTCCGGAGACTTGTAGTAGACTATACCACCCATTAAGGGGAATAGCTCTACGTGTTTACCGTCTTCTCTCTCAGGTGTAGCCGATAAGCCCATTCTGTAAGAGGCTAAACTGCGTAGAGCTATGTACTTGAACTTCTCGGCTGGTAAGTGGTGTACTTCGTCGACTACGATCGTGTCGAAGTACGGCGATATCTGATTAATATACCTGTACCCGCTTTGATAAGTAATTATAGTTATGGGAGAGAGCCTCTTCTCCTCGGCGTAAAAGAGCCCAATCATACTAGGCGGGATAGTAGTGTATTTTAACAAAAAGTCACGCCACTGAAACGCCTGTTCTTTAGTGTAGACTACTATTAGAGTCCTAACAGCAGTGCGGGCAATCGCGGCAATAGCTACAATACTCTTACCAGCACCCGTGGGGAGGACAATCACCCCTCTGCACTTATTACTAAGCCACTCTCTAAGAGCCTCTTCTTGGTAATCTCTCAGAGTAATATTCTTCAACTCGGGCTTCACAGCGAGAGGCTTGGGCTCTAGTATTTTACGGGGATCCTCAGTTATCAGCCCCAAGTTTGCGAGTTTCGCAATGAAGTCTCGAGCGTAGTAAGGGAGTAGTTCAAGCGTAATTGTCCCTTTACTACTATCTACTCTCCGCGCGTATTTAGCCTCCTGTGGAAGCAGCGCTAATGCGCTTTTCACAGTAGTGTTCACAGTGAAGGGATACTCTATTTTCACTAAGCCTCTACTGACATCCCAGTCTACTGTGACGGAGTACGCGCTAAACGCCTTCTCAGCGCCGCTCCAGGAGCCTTCAATTTCGAGCTCTAATGTCTCGACAAGGCGTTTTACATCACTCAGAGTGTACCCGTTTTGCAGGGCCTTTTTAGCATTTAGCGCGAAGACTCTGTACCCGTTCTCAAAGCCCAGGTAATCAGCTACTTTCATCAAGTCGGTGAACTCGTCGTCTTCTAGCCACCTGCGAGTTTTGAACTTAATCATTTTCATCACTGAGATAGACCAGGTCCGAGTCCGATGGGTAACTGTAATTACTCCACGAGACTCCGACTTCTCCACAGGTAGTGTAGTACACACCCAGTATGTACGGCTTTTTAATGTAGAAGTACACTCTACGCCCCTCCTTTACAATGTAATTAGCATACTTAAAAAGCGCGGAAATCTTCTGATCTATAATGCTCGACTCATCTACTACTATGTAGAGCCCCTCTACGTCCACGTAGTAGTCGCGCTCATTAGTGGGGCTCAGAGAGAGTGCTAGTGAGACTTCGAACTCTCCACAGCGACCATGTAACTTCAAGAGATCCCAGCCGAGAGCAACAGCGCAGTCGAGAGCTGTTTGCGCGAGTGGAGACTTTAAGCAGAATTTCTCGGCTACAGTACTGAAAACGTAAGAAAAACTCATAGAGATCGCCGCGTGGGTTTTTCATCAAGAGTACTCAGTACTTAAAACCTCGCTCATCCAGAGTACTATTCTAACCTAAGAGGTCTTATAATTATTGTTCTTTTAAATACTTAAGTTAAACTAATTATCGTCGGTTAGGGGTTAACCATATGAGAGTGAGAGCGAGGCTTAGGAAACTAGTCGTTAAAAAGCCCCTTGAGCACGAAGTAGCGGCGTTTGCCGAGAAGATCGTGAAAGCCTACGGTGGAACAAAAGCTGATAGACTGAAGCTGAGACTACTAGCTAGAGATGTGTTAAGACTATTAAAGCCAGTAATGTCGTACAGAGATCTCTACAGCTTAACTGGCTTGCCAGAGTCTGTTTTGTGCAGATATGTTAAGGGCTCTATTCTACCTAGTTTTGAACAAGCTGTTAAAATTCTAGCTAAAATAACCCTCTCTATAGACTTAAACTACTTGCTCAAAGAGCTAGTTGAGCAGGAGAAGAGCCCAGTAGTAGATCTTCTGCGCGTTCTCAAAGACCCATATATCTCCAAGTTGCTAGCCATTATTGTAATGTTGGAGCTTGTGGGTAAAGAGATAACTAGAATAGTCGCTACAGCTGAGGCTGTTTTACCTATAGCTTCGCTACTGTCAATAGAGTTTAACGCGCCCATTATTCTAGTTAAGCGGAAAAGCTACCCTGGAATTCAGTACTATAGTACAACAATTATGAAGAGCCCCAAGGACATAGAATCACTCTACATAGACAGAGACCTCATCAGTAAAAAAGACAAGCTACTCGTAGTAGCCGATGTCGTTTACACTGGGAGAACACTAGAGGCTGTTTTACAGATTCTTGAAAAGTCAAGAGCAGAAATAATAGATGTAATAGCCATACTAGGACTTGGTAGGCTATGGGAAGAGCGGTTAAAGCCCTATAACGTTAAATTGCTCTCCATAGTGCCATTTGAGATTTAATTTCACGCTATAAAAGCCATTTTACAAGTATTCTACACATGGACTAGTGAGAAATACGCGTCTGCGAGGCGCTGGAAATGCTCTCCATAGAGGAGACTGTTAAAGTTGACTCAAAAGGGCGAATTACGATTCCAGCATCTATAAGAGAGCTGTTTAACATAAAGGAGGGCATGTACCTCCTAATGGTTGCTGATAAAAATACGCGAGAAATAAAGTTAGTGCCGTTACCAATAGCGGCGAAACTTGTGAGAATAAGAGTGCTAGTAGAGGATAAAGTCGGCGTGCTAGCTGAGTTGACAAACTTCTTGGCTAATCTCCATGTAGATATTGTATCGACTAAATGCGTTGTCCTAAAGCGAGAGGAGCTTGGCGAGTGCGAAATGATTGTCGATGTGAGTAGAAGCACTATTACAACTCCAGAGTATCTCGTGAATGAACTACGCAGTTTAGAACCCGTAAAGGAAGTGGAAGTCTATGTTCTCGCATAGGCGGCTTATTTGAGTAGAAAACTCTACGTTGGTTGCTGTGGGTTTCCCTATGCTAGGAAAAAGTACTACGAGTATTTTAAAGTAGTGGAGCTTCAAAACACTTTCTACGAGTTGCCGTCTCTCGAGTGGAGTCGGAGCGCTAGAAGAGAAGCCCCTGAGGGCTTTGTATTCACAATTAAAGCGTGGCAAGTAATAACACACCCACACACTTCTCCCACGTGAAGTAAGATGAAAAAGCATGTTAGCGGCGACCTAGAGAACTACGGCTACTTAAAACCCACACGTGAAAACTTAGACGCTCTTGAGAAGACACTAGAAGTAGCGAGAGAGCTCAACGCGACTTTTATTGTACTACAGACACCTGGAAGTATGCCTTATAATCAAGACAGCGTTAAGTGGGTTAACGAGTTCTTTGAGAGGGCTAGGAGTCTACTGAGAAGTAGTGAGGTGTTGGGCTGGGAGCCCAGAGGAGAGTGGCTTAAAGCCTCCGAGTTAAAAGCCATACTAGAGAGACACGGAGTAGTCCACGTAGTAGATACATTCAGAGCTAAACCTCTCTACAAGCACTCTGGAATTTTCTACATTAGACTCCACGGGATAGGGCCGGGTGAAGTCAACTATAGCTACACCTATACGGAGAAGGACCTCTTGAACTTAAAGTCTATGATTTTGCAAGAAGAATTTCAAGTCGCCTACGTATTATTCAATAACGTGAAAATGCTCAATAATGCTCTTGAATTCAAAAAACTCGTGGAGGGTTCAGGAGGGCTAGTAGCACTCTAGCAGAATTTTAATAAAGCGGGTAACTTAGACCTGAGTCTTTCTAGTCATAATTTCTGGTATTGTCTTACTGTAGGGAGGCCTTATCACGCCGAGTTCTGTTATAATAGCGGTTACGAGATCCGGGTCTGTTATGTCAAAGGCATAGTTATGCACATTAACGCTTTCAACTGTTATTAGTTTATCCACAACGTATTTCACCTCCCGAGGATCCCTCTCCTCTATTATAACCTGCTCTACTGTGTGCTCCAGGTCAATTGTACTAGTTGGAGCGGCGACGTAAAATGGCACTTTGTGCCTATTAGCTGCCAGCGCGATCATATAAGTCCCAATTTTGTTCACAACGTATCCATCTTTAGTTATTCTATCAGCTCCCACCACGACTAGATCTATTTCGCCTTTCCTCATTAGTAGGCCAACGGAGTTATCAGTTATAAGAGTTACTGGAACACCCTCTTTAACTAACTCGTAGACAGTTAACCTAGCGCCTTGTAGTAGAGGCCTGGTCTCAGTAGCTATAACTCTGATCTTCTTGCCCCTATACCACGCGACTCTGATAACACTCAGGGCTGTTCCGTAAGCAGAGGTGGCTAGCGCACCTGCATTGCAGTGTGTTAGTATAGTAGCGTTGTCCGGTACTAATTCAGCCCCGTACTCTCCGATTTTTAAATTAGCTTCAACATCTTCTCTATATATCTCAAGGGCGGTTTCTACGAGTCTCTTAGCTATTGCGTAGGTATCACTCGCCCTCCTGGCGGCTTCTCTAAGAGATCGCTGCATTTTAGTTAGCGCGTAAAACAGGTTATATGCTGTTGGCCGTGTCTTGAGTAGCGTGTGTATAGCACTA
>JBMSAO010000056.1:0-9136 GCA_049414425.1 Desulfurococcaceae archaeon | reverse complement strand
AATAGTGTACTGTAATTTTTACAACAACCACTACTCAAGAGTACTTAGTAGGTGCGGAGACTAGTCAACTACTTGTCGACTTGACTACTCTTATAGGAACTGCGTGTACTGAGCACGAAATACACGGGTCGAATGCTACTGCAATGCTCTTTGCTATTTTAAAAGTGCTCTCCGAGACTGGTTCTCCTCGAGTTAGCTGCGTGGCTATGTCCTCCATTGCCGCGAGGTTTTGCGCTGTTGGCGTTATAATGCGGCACTCTCTAACCCTCCCGCTCTCATCTAAGACGTACTTGTGGTAGAGAATTCCTCTAGGTGCTTCGACTGCGTAGAAGCAAGTGTGGTCGCGAGTACTGCGCTGAGTGGTCTCTGCGCGAGCTCTCTCCGTGTACTTGTAGTTCTCGAGGTATTCTTGAATTCTAAGGAGAGAGTCGTATATCTCGGCAAAGCGCGCTGTAAAACTCTCTAAGACCCCCAGTGGCGGCCTCCACCCGTAGGCTTCGAGTAGACTCCTCACATCTCTGTGTAGCCTGGTGTAGTACCTGTTAAACCTCGCAACGGGGCCTGTAATGTAGCTCTCAACGCCGTTAATCCTGTAGTGCAGTGCCGTGGAGTACTCTCTCGTAGCGGCTCTAGCTAAGTGGCCGTAGAAGAACTCTACGTCGTGTACAGCGTCGTCGAGTACTACTCTCTCACCGTGATGTGGGTAGTCCCCGCTACTGTACAAGCAGAGCTGATGCTTAATCACTGAGACCTCTAAGCTGTGTTTAAAGCTGAGCACAGTGTCTGCTAGGTCTAGTAGAGCGCTGAGAGCCTCTCTGAGCTCGCTCCTCAACTTCTCCACCTCTTCTCTACTGGGAGGGCAGTACACGCCTCCAATTCGCATATTCACTACGTTGTGAGACCTCCCACCTAGAGTACTCATTAACCTCCGGCTGAGCTTGTACACGGCGACAGCTCTTCTCAGTATTCCGGGGCTTCTCTCGGCTAGCTCTACTAGAGACCTCGTGCCAGTAATCTCGGGGAGATTCATGTAGAACACGTGTAGTACGTGGCTTTTAACTCTCTCAGCTAAGTGTAACACCTCTCTAAACTCGTCTACTTCCTCATCGACTTCAACGCCCAGGCGCTTCTCAAAGGCTTTAACAGCTAGAAACAAGTGGGAGACTCCACAGAAACCACAGATTCTACTGACAAGGTCTACTACTACTTCAGGGCTCTTTCCCTGGACAATATACTCGAAGTAGCGGGGGGCCTCACTTATCTCGTAGAGAACTCTCTCTACACGACCACTCCTCTCAATAACTGTAATTGAGCCCTCACCCTCAACTAGTGTGAGAGGGAGCTTCAACGCGAGTACACCTCACTTGAGCTCAGATCACACCCTGTAGCCGTAAGCTAGTAGCAGAGTCTCGAAGTCCTCCTCGCGCAGTCCCAGCTCTCTCAGCCTCCTCGCTAGGGCTCTAACACTTTTCTGCGTAACGTCAAAGAACTTTAAGCCGTAGCAGCCGTAACACCCCCTACCCCGTACTGGGCACAGCGCGCCGCAACCTCTCAGAGTAATAGGACCTAGACACGGCACTCTCTTCGCCACGAGGACGCAGGCTACCCCCTGGCGCTTACACTCACTACACACGCTCTCGTACAAGACTAGGGGTAAGCCGCCGAGAGAGTACTTTCTGAGAAAAGACACAACGGCCTCTCCGCTAACTGGGCAGCCCGGTATAGCGAAGTCTACTCTGACAGCACTCTCGATGGGTCTGGGCCTTCCGGCCGCGCTCGCCGGTACCTGCGTCTCCGAGTAAATAGCTCTCTCGGCGCTCTCAGCGCTCTCCTTCACTACGAGGCTCTGGACGCCTCCAGATATAGCACACGTGCCCAGCGCTACGAGGAACTCTACTCTCGACCTCACAGCCTTCAAGAAGTCCTCCTGGTGACTCGTTGTTATAGAGCCCTCTACAAACGCCACGTCAGCACTGGTGACCTCGTCGCTGTCCTCTATTTCGGGGAAGTAGGCTACTCTGTACTTGTCTCTAATATCACTGTGCGTTAGAGCGTAAATAAGCTCGTTAATACACCCAGAGCAGGATGTGAGCTTAACAACTAGTATTCTGAGCACTCAGACACCCTCAATCCAGAAGTACTCCTCCACATCGCTGTACCTGAAGACCGGGCCGTCTCTACAGACAAAGTAGTGTCCTAACTGGCAAGTACCACACACTCCAACACCACACCTCATGCGCCTCTCGAGAGAGACGTATGTGTTCTCGCCGGCGAAGCCTGCCTCGAGTAGTTTTTTAACAGCAATTCTCATCATCGCTTCTGGTCCACAAATAAGTGCAACAGCGCTCTTCGTGTCTACATCTATGTACTCCACTAGATCTGTTACAAAGCCGACGTGGTGTCTCCAGTTCTCACTAGGAGTGTCCGAGGAGAGTAGAAGCCTAGTGTTGGGTATTAGAGTGTACTCTTCGAGCTCGTACTTGTAGAGCAAGTGCTCAGGGCTCTTTGCGCCGTATAGTACGTTCACTCTCCCGTACTTCTCTCTGTTCGCCTCAATGAACTTTATAACGGGTCTCAGGGGGGCTAGCCCAATGCCGCCTGCAATAATGACTACGTCTCTCCCCCAAGCCTCTTGAAGAGGCCACCCCCTACCATAAGGACCTCTCACACCTATTACTGAGCCTACTCCGAGGCGGAGGAGTATAGCTCGCGTAACAGCTCCCACTACTCTCACAGTATGGTCTACGAGTGTGTACGCGCCTCGGTGCACAGGCAGGCTAGATATAGACACCGGCACTTCTCCGAGCCCGTACACGTACAGCATGTTGAATTGTCCTGGACTAGCCTTGTACTCGCCGCTGAGTCTAATAGTGTAGGTGTTTACGCCTCGAGCCTCCCTCGCGACCCCGACTACTAGGCTCCTTTCGAACTTAAAGGAGTTCTCGTAGACCACGCCCATACTACTCCACCTCCCTCACTACTCTACTAAGAGCCTCTCTCAGGTCTAGTCCGAGTGGACACCACGTAATACACCTACCACAGCCCACACAGCCCAGTAACCCCTCTGCTTGCCTGGGGTAGAAGAGGAATTTGTGTAGTATAAAGTGCCTGTACCTCGTGTAGAGCTCTCTTCTAAAGTGCCCTCCCGCTACTAGGCCGTAAGTGTATGTGAGGCACCCTGCCCACAGAGCTACTCTAGTAGAGCGCGTCTCTTCTACTCTATCTACTATTTCCGTGCAGAAGCAAGTGGGGCAGACGTAGTTGCAGTTACCACACCCAGTACACTCCTCAGAGAGACTCCTCCAGAGCTCTTCACTATTAATACTCTTCTCGAGAGCTCTCACTACTTCTCGTAGGCTCGGAGCCCTCTTCAGCATAGTGCTAGTAGCCCTCTCCACCGCGCTGTAATACGCCTCTACATGCTCTCTCGCCGCCTCTCTCAGAGAGAGCGCCTCAACCAGCTCGTAGCCGAGCTTAGAGAGCGGTTTAAATAAAACAGTGTTCTCGTCTAGCCTAGCGTACGCTAGGTCAAAGTTGCTAGTAGCAGTAGGCCCAGAGCCCACTACAGCACAGAAACACGTGTTGCCGGGCTCGAGGCACTCCTCCACAATAATGCCGACTACACTACGCCTCTTGAGCGTGTAAATAGGGTGTTTACCTAGTAGTATCTTATCGAGTACAGTAATAGCTCTGAGGTCACAGGGCTTAGCTCCGAACAAGACAGCTCTCCTCTCACTACTATTAAGCGCGTCCGAGGCCTCGTAGCTCGGCGTGACAACTAGGAGTCTGTGTTCTGGGGGTAAGAGATACCACTTGGGGGAAGAGAAGCCGTGTCTAAACCTGAACCCCTCTCTCAGCTCGTAGTAGCCGGGGCCCTGGATATCAGAGACTCTTAGCGGCAAGTCTGTGAGGCTTTTTGTCTCACTGAACTCCACAGTGTTATCGACGAGGGCGTAGCCCAGGAGCACTACTTCGCCTAGACGCCTCTTCAGCTCGCTAATAGCTCTCTCGAGGTCAAGTACTCCTCCAACATACAGCTCTGAGCCCCGCTCTGGAAATCCAGCTCACCTCTTAAGCACTACTAAATCCGCACTCTACTAATGCCTGGTGAGGAAATATAGCTTTTAAGGTAAAGCTCCTAGAACAGAGTTACTAGTCTAGACGCCGCTACGCATGCTAACTCCTCGCAGCGGTGACTAGTAAACGGGGTGTTGGGGGAGTAGTGCTAGTAGACATTTTCGCAGAGCTTTGAGGGCTGAGCACCCAGCACCACTAGAGGTCCAGCTCACTCGCAATTCTCTTCATACTGTTAAGTGCTAGTTCGAGAAACTCTTCGAGTCTAATTCCTAGTCTCTCCGCCTCTCTAATTCTCTCTCTACTCACACCTCTCGCGAAGTCTTTGGACTTGAATTTTCTGAGTAGAGACTCTAATTTCACTTCTTCGAGCTTCTTACTCGGCATAACTAGTGCAGTGGCCACTATGAGTCCAGATGCGTGATCAGATGCTCTCAGCGCGCTCAGTACTCTCTCAGCGTACTCGTCTGTCACTACAAATCCATTGTGCTCATTGTGGGCGGCAATAACTCGTAGACTCCACTCTGGCAGTAGTCCTCTAAGTATATTGAGAGCTTCGAGCCCGTGTCTCTTCATGTCCCTCTCGACGTAGTCATAGTCCACGTCGTGTAGCAGCCCAATTAAACCCCACAACTCGGAGTCTTCGCCCAGTCTCTCAGCGAGACTCCTCATAATGGCCTCCACGGCTAGGCAGTGTTTAATTATCTTGTCGTCTCTCACGTACTTCTTTAGTAGCTCGAGCGCTGCACTACGAGAGATCAATTCGCACACCGAGTATTCTGAGTAACCATAAAACTTAAAACCCTGAATAGCAATGTAGTGTTCACGTGGCCGCTAAAAGTGATTTATGTGAGGAGTAATAGTAGTGTGCCGTCAATTACTTCTTCTAGTAGTAGTATTGGGGGAAGAGTAAATAGTACTAGTGCTGAGAGGTGTATTGAGGAGGCACTAGTAGACTTCAGCAACGCCGTAACCCTCGTCGAGGACGGGTTAGTAAGAGAGGCTAGTGAGAGACTGTATGGAGCGGCTGTAAAAGCCATAGTAGCACTTGCTCTGCAGAGGGGTTTACGGCTAGCACCCGTGGAGCTGTGTAGTCTAAGTAGTAATAGAATATTCGAGGACCCGAGAGTACTCGAGCAGGTTACTAGGATCGCGGCGGCTACTAGTAGTAGTGTCAGGTCTTCCTGGGACTCGGTAGTCGCGCTGAGATCGCTTGTGCGTGAGGGGGGAGCTAGGCCTGAAGACGTGAAGATAAGAGCTGGTGTAGTCGAGGACATTATATCTGAGGCTCAGAGCATTATATCGTATTCTACAATAAAAACTCACATAGAGGAGCTTAGAAGAGAGGTTAGAGCTGAAATTGAGGGATTAAAGAGTAGTGTAGAGGAGACTCTCAGGGGGCTCTCAGAGAAAGTAGAAGAAGTGGATGAACTAGACAAGAAGATCTCTATGGCTATTAGAGTGCTCTGGCCGGTTACAGTAGCACTAATTATAGCTACAATTATAATTACGAGGCTGTTTCTACGCTAGTAGATAGAGTAGTAGGAGTGCTCAGTGTAGTTTTGCTATAAAGCCATCTATGAGAGCATCACGGAACTCTCTCTTCTCGCGCCCTATTCTCTCAACTGGCTTCATGAGGTGTTTAAATGCGTGTTTTGGTGGTTGGTACCACCCTGGAGTAGTTCCGCGCTCGACTCTCCTCGCGATTTTAATGGCGCTTAAATCTCTAAATCCGCACTTCTCGCACTTAAACCCCTTGTTTCTACCGGCGCTCTTCATTCTACTACCACACACGGGGCACTTGGGGTTTTCGTAGACGTAGACCTCTACTAGCTCTATAACTCGAATCTTCTCGAGATTTAGTGTTAAGTCGTGTTTCGAGCTGGAGGGTCTCGTACACCCGTAGACTTCTACTAGGTCCCCCGCTTCGAGCTTCTCGACTGCATCTCGAAACTCCTTAGTGGGCTCGTAGACTGCTACTGTAATACAGCACTCTGAGTCGCAGAGTTTAAAGAAGAGGTGTCCTCCAACGTGTCTTCTAGGCTTAGAAGAGACCCTCCCGCGCACAGAGACGCACATATAGGGTCTAATGTCACAAATAGACTTCACTGGGTATATGTGGCTGTCTGTGTGCTGATTTGTCCTATAAATAGTGTAGTACTCCACGGGCTCGCAGACTCTCACTCGCTTAAACGCCTCTAACACCGCGTAGGGGTCTTCGCCGCGAATACCCAGGAGAACGGGGTCTGGTCCTCGCGGTGTTATGAGTACTCTTCTAGCCTTGTAGTCGTAGTTTAAGATTAGTCTATTTCCGTAAATTCTATCGATCTCCACGACGCTCTCAGAGTCTACGCAGCGGGGCTTATCACAGTTCTCGCGCAACCTATATGCTAGTAGCTCGTAGGTGTAGTCGCTACTCCTCATAGTGTAGCCTACGGCCGCGAGGGCTCCTACAAGTCCACGCCTGCCCTTATGGCAGTAAACACGCGTAGTAGTCGAGTACTTGGCGAGCACTCTCTCAACTAGACTTAGTGGTACAATGTCGTGTAGGGATTTTTCGGCTATGAACTCGTAGTCTCTCGGCACGCTCCCAGCGTGAACTACTAGGCAGGGCTGGTGTTTAGGGTCTCTGAGCTCGGCTAAGTACTCTTCGAGCTCTACTAGTAGTAACTCCGCTATGTCCTCTAGATCGCTCTCAGAGCCAACTAGTAGTCTCAGCGCTGTGGCCCCATTACCCCGCGTCTTCCAGGGAATACTGGGGTTTAGTCTAACTAGGTTGGGGTAGTCTGTGAACACTACTCCTCTCTCGTAGAGTCTCCACGCGACTAGTGTAGTGTAGTGTGTAGTACACCCACCCACCTTCGCGTCGACGTCGTCTACTCCAATGTGAAGCTCGATTACCTCTCACCCCTCTACTCTACAGAGAGCTCCAGCAACTATAATTGGGAGCAGCACGGTCGCGTCGCCGTACACTACTACGTGTTTACTACTGGGCTTTAACTTCCCCCAGCTAATAGCCTCGCGCGGCTGAGCTCCACTGAGACTGCCGTCATACTCGAGAGCGGTAGTAATGTACACTGCGTAGTCTAGGCCTTCTCTTAGCTGAGCCCACCATATAGTGTGGTGTTTACTAATACCCCCACCGATAATTAGAGCTCCGAGTCTCTTAGAGGAGACTACTAGCTCAATAATCTTCCTCTCATCGCTTATTAAGTCTAGTTCTATGCCTAGAGCCGGGTAGTTGAATACTACTTGAGAGCCGAAGGCCCCGTCGTAGATACCCGGCACGAATACGGGAACTCCGGCTTCGTAGCCAGCTCTTAGAATACTGTGCTCGTCACTAATTCTCCTCCCCGCCTCCCAGAGTACTTCGTGGACACTCCACTTCTTCTTCACTCTAGCTAGCTCTTCGAGTAGGTTTCTCGCGAACTTCTCTACAGCTAGGCCGTAGCTCTCGAGTGGAATTAGCACATTGCCTAGTCTGTGTATGTCTAGTGTTCTCAGTAGCGCGTCATCGTAGCCCCAGTCGCCTCTATAATACCTATGCCCCGTTCCCCGCGCAATGTCGTGATCTACTGCTCCACACGTCGTTATCACGGCGTGAAACCACTTGCTCCTCACGAGCTGAGCGAGCACCCCTCTGAGGCCAGTAGCGACTACACTACCTGTAAACGAGAGTATTCTCGTAGCGTCTCGGTCTCTGAGCATTTCTACTAGTATCTCAACAGCTCTCGCGACGTGACCAGCCATGAAGCCGTGGGCTCCTCTAAACTTCTCAACTAGATCACAGATGGTAGTGTCCCGCGTCAAGGTGTAGTCTACTACGGGCTCTTCGAGAACCTTACTCCTAAACTCCTCCACAAGTACCCACCACTATGAGAACAAAATACAAGAGACCTTAAAGAAAGCTCCTCTCAGGTGTCGAGGAGGGCTCCTGGAAGAGGCGGCTACTAGCAGCTTAGGTATTAGTACGGGTTGCTGGGACTCTAAGTAGTGTTGTGCTATGCACGGGCTTTACGTGTTTAAATCCCCCGGTAACTAGACAAGTGCACTACTTCACTACGAGCACGCGCTAACTTGCACCCACGAGTAGCCACTACTAGTCTTCGTGTTTTACTCTGTGCTTACTAGTCGCGGGCTCAGCGTGCACAGTGGCCTCGTATCCGAGCTCACTTCTAATTCTCTCCTCTACTAGCGTCGCTACTCTGTGTGCTTCTTCGAGTGTAATTTCATCGGGGAGGTCAATGTGTAGTGTCACCTCGACGTGATCGCCGTATCTATGCACGTGTACGTGGTGCACTCCGAGAACAAGTGAACTGGCGCTCTTAGCTACGCGCTCAATACTCCTAATAACGTCTTCTCCGGGAGCTCTACCTATTAACTCGCTAGAAGACTCGAGTACTAGTTTAATAGCGGTGCAGAGTATATAAAGTGAGAGCACTAAACCAGCTAATCCGTCAAACCACCAGTACTCTCTACCAATGAGCACTGCTACAGCGAGAACACCACTTACAAGCGCGTCACTCCTGTGGTGCCACGCATCACTCCTAATAGACTGGGAGCCGTACTTATCAGCTAGTTTAAGAGCCCACCTCGCGAGTGCTTCTTTCACTATAGACGAGGCTACGAGAACGAGTACTAGTACAGGAGAGAAGAGGAGAGAGCTGGCTTCTTGTAGCTTCTTAAAACTCTCAACTCCGAGCTCAAAAGCCGCGAAGCCCAGCGCGGCTCCTATAATTAGAGCGGCTACGAGTTCTGCTCTCCCGTGTCCAAATGGGTGTTCAGAGTCCGGTTCCTTACTTGCAACTCTAAACCCAATAATGACCACGAGTGAAGTCAAGCTGTCTGAGAGAGTGTGCACGGCATCAGCAATTAGAGCTACAGAGTTGTAGAGTACTCCAAAATAGAGCTTAATAGTAAAGAGAGCACTATTCACAATAATTGAGACAACACCTTCAGTATAACCAGCCCTAACGCGGTCACTACTCATTTCAACACCGCACGAGCAACACTACTCGGAGTAAACTCAACTCTCCAAGTATACGGAGTAAACTCTCTAAAA
>JBMSAO010000055.1:0-5093 GCA_049414425.1 Desulfurococcaceae archaeon | reverse complement strand
GACCCCATTGAGAAGAAGCCGCTAATGCACTTTCACCCAGGGGCCTCAGTGTTCTCTATTTCCACAGCCGGCTGCAACTTCTACTGCAAGTTCTGCGATAACTGGGTCTTGAGTCAGAGCAGGTGGGAGAGAGTTTACGGTGAGCCGTGGGAGCCCGAGGAGGTAGTAAAAGCCGCTAGGCAGAGCGGGTGTCACGGTGTGAGCTACACTTACAACGAGCCCACGATTTTTTACGAGTTCCTCTACGACACGGCTAAGCTAGCTAAGAGAGAGGGCCTCTTCAACACTATTGTGACAAACGGGTACATGACTCCCGAAGCCATAGCAGAGCTGGGGTCCCTCGTAGACGCCGCTACAGTAGACTTCAAGGGTGGTGGTAACCCTGAGTTCTACAAGAAGTTCATGGGAGTACCAGACCCCACACCAATATTCGAGAGCCTGCTGGAGATGAAGAGGCGGGGCTGGTGGGTAGAAGTCACAAATCTCGTAGTGCCAGAAGTGGGGGATAGGAGTGAAGACGTGGAGAAGCTGGCTAAGTGGATTGTAGAGAACCTCGGTGAGGAGACGCCGTTTCACCTACTTAGATTTCACCCAGACTACCTACTACAGGACTTGCCCTCGACACCCGTAGAGACTCTCGAGAGGCTAGCTGAAGCCGCCATGAGAGCCGGTCTTAAACACGTGTACATCGGTAACGTGTGGGGTCACAGACTAGAGAACACGTACTGTCCACGCTGCGGAGAGCTAGTAGTTGAGAGAAGAGGGTTCTTTCTGACTAAGTGGCGTTTAAAAGAAGGCTTCACGTGCCCTCGCTGCGGGCACAGGCTTAACTTCCGCGGCGAGTTTCACGGAGTGAGCTACAGGTCCCTTTTCTGGTGGTGAGCGTGCCCTACTACATTATAGTTCTGGGAACAGCTGGTAGCGGCAAGACTTCTCTTACAAGTGTGCTACAGACATACCTCGCATATCACCAGTTAGACGCTATAGTTGTGAACTTAGACCCCGCAGTGGAGAGCCTCCCCTACAAGCCCGACGTCGATGTGAGAGACTACGTAGACGCGAGGGAGTTAATGAGGAAAACCGGCCTCGGGCCGAATGGCGCTCTAATAGCCTCAATAGACATGCTCGCCGCGAATATCGAGGAGTTGAGAGAGGAGATAGACTCGTACAGAGCAAACTACGTTATAGTCGACACTCCGGGTCAAATGGAGATCTTCGCGTTCAGGCCGACGGGGCCACTAGTACTGAGTGCTCTAGTAGGCGACTACAAGGCCGTGGCGCTCTTTCTAACCGATATAACCTACACCACTAGGCCTTCAAATCTGCTCTCAGCACTACTCCTCGCCGCTTCAACACACTTCAGGTTAAAGTACCCGCAAATCAGCGTCCTCACGAAAATAGACCTGCTACCTAGAGAGGAGGTGGAAAAAGTCCTCGCAATGCTCGAAGACCCGGAGCAGCTCGCGAGCAGTATTACTAATGAGCGGGACGTGAGACTGCTCTGGGACCTGGAGGACGTAGAGTACCTCGCCGAGAAGCTCACAATATTCGAGACAATACCGGTATCAAACGTAGCAGGCGAGGGCTTCGACGACCTCTACGCGAGTATACAGCGCGTAGTAGCAGGAGGCGAAGACTACTACACCGAGGAGCCGAACCCCGTACTCTAAAGAACACTGTGAAACAACATATTCCACGATTACATCAGTAACACAATTGCCGACAAGATATCCTTGTTAAACTCGCGAGTCTAAGCACACATAGTATATCGTCGAGAGCTTTAAGTAAGGGGAATATGAAAAAGCTCTTTATCCTTTCATAAAAACGTTACTATGTGTCATGTATTAACTACTGTCTCAGAGGAATAAATATCCATTTGAAGCGGCCATCTAGGTACAATATGGTCAACTATGTCCTCAGGCGTCCACGCCCCATCGAGCGGCATGCCAATTGTATATATACTCGTAACTCGTGAATAGTCTGCAAATACTATTTCAACTATCAGAGTATCGTAAGAAATTGGATTCCTATATAGTGCACAGACTACCTCATCAAAATATATTCCGGCGAGGCAGAAAGCGTCGAAGAGGAGGTGAGAGTTGTTTCCAAATGCAACATACAGTCCACGACCTCCACGAGCTAGGTGTACTTCTCTGAGGAATTGCGCGAAAGCTTCTCTCAGTTCTTCGTCTCTAAGTACTTTGCTAAGATAGTCGCCACTAAACATAATCCACCCTACACCACTTAAACTCTGCGGTGAAATAGCCCTGAAATCTGGATAGTGCGTAATATTGTACATCTTAGCGAGTACCGGGGGGTACTCATTAAGTCTATTCATAATTAGTGAGACTACGGTGATCGTTAATTCGTCGTCTCCTATGAATACATATCGGTCATATTGTGGGACAGTAGTAGGTGAAGGCGGAGTAGTAGGTGGTATAGTAGTAGATGGCACTGTTGTGCTTGTAGGTGGAGTCTGAGGTGGGGTTTTAACCTGGTCCTGGTTAAGTGGTGTAATTATTGTAGATATTAGTATAGCTGATAATGCAACTGCTACAAGGCTAACTATAGAGACTAAGAGACTTGTCTTCATATTTTTGCGCCGCTCCACGTATATATTGTTACGCGAAGCTTTTATTTTTTAATAAAAATGAAAAATATTGCCGATTTGAAGAGATCTTGATGTAAATGATGATGTATTTAAGTCTACTGAGAGCTGTGAAGGAGGTGAGGAATGAGCAGAGTTTACTCTACGAGGCAGTTACAAATCCGGCTCTTAGAGTCTGTGTTTACGAGTTAATAGCGGGGACTTAACTAATCTTAACTAATAATCTAGGCTCGCTGAGTCAAAATAGCGTCCTTGTGCCACTGAGCTCAACAACACACTGCGAAGCATGAGGTAGTAAACTGTATTAAAAATACAGGTGTAGCGCGAGTAGCCTGAAGTGCATATTTAGATACTGCTTATTATTGGATGTCTTCCACTTGTCTAATTATCTTCTTAATAGATCTTTGAGGCAAATGATTAGTTAAACTAAAAGTGAATTTGTAAATAGCTCTTCAAGTCTATACTAAAGTACGAGATCATGTGTCCTATTGGAATTATCATGTAACAGTAAACACTCGACTAAGGATTGTACTCTACTTTAACGCCATATTAAGTATTCACGTAATTGACTCCTTCACGCTCACATCATATCCTCGACTCCTCACAACAAAGTCTTTCGATTACTTACCCTAGTGGACTGTACACGCGCTTCTACTACTTCACGACTTTCACTACTATTATTACTACAACTACAACTATAGCCACTGCTACTAGTGCTGATAGTGCTAGAATAGTGAATACTTCAGGAGGTAGTGTGGGCGGAATAATGGTGAGAATAGTAGCGGGAGTAGTCGGGTCTATCATAACGTCGTCGTATATACTCAAGTATATGGTACATAGGAGGGCTTCTGCTAGTCTCTCTTCTAGTAATGCTTCTGGTCTCCACTCTTCAGGTGGAAGATCAAGATAACCCTTTCCTGTGCCCACTCCTTTTGTAAACTCTACTAGTGCTATAGGTGGGTTGTTCCGAAACGGGTTTGCACGCTCCTCACAGCCAATTCCGTCTCCCACTCCAGCTAAGCAGAGGGCGTCGAAGAGAACAGAGGTGTTGTAGCCAAAAGCTATGAACCCTCCTCTACCTCCGCGTGCTCTGTGCAGTTCGCGGAGGAACACCAGGAACTCTTCTCGCGAGTCTCTGCGCTCCATGACTCTTGCAAGCCACGCACCACTAAACACTACAAAATACGCGTCGCTCAGATTACTCGGCGAGGTGTACTTGTAGTCTAAGTAGTGCTCAATTCTAACTTCAATTCCTCTCTTCACAAGCCACGAGTAGACATCTTGACAGACCTCTCCGGGCCTGCTCCTAACTATAGACACAACAGTGAGCGTTAAATCGTCGTCTCCAATAAACACTACCCTGTACACGTTGAGATCTCGACTAGCATAAACAGCTACTAGAGACCCGCGCGAAGAAGTGCTGGTTTGTGGTGATACTAGAGTGAGTAATACGACTAGAAGAACTACTAATGCTGTTAAGTGCCTCTCCATCTCCAGAGCCCCCTACTAGTAATTTTTATCTGCTCTATTATTTATCTTTCTTTACGAGACACTCTCTCTGCAGCGAGAAGCGGGGCTACGAACTCAGCAGTGGACCACTAGTGCTGTTTTACACTGCTGTTCAGCGACTACTAGTGCAGACTTGTACTGCTCTCTCCACGGCTCGCGGTAGGTCCCTGTAGCTAGTAACTCTAATAAACTCGACGCCCACTTCTCTAGCCGCTTTTTCATCGTAAACAGTGTCTCCTATAAAGACTACTCTACTCTTATACTTCTCTCTAACGTACTTCAGCTGGTCGGCTCTGATTGGGGTGTAGTCTCTAGTCACGACTTCTTCTACGACACCCAGTACTCCGAGTTTTTCGAGTACTAGTCTAGCTGTATTGTAGCTCCTCGTAGTCACGACTACTACTCTAATTCCACTACTCACTGCTCGTCTAATAGCCTCAGCGTTCTCCTCTAAGTCACTCGCATCTAGTCTACTAGTAGACTCCAGCTCGGCCTCCTCTATAACTCTCCACGCCTCTCTCTTTAACGACTCGTCTACGCGGAGCCTGTAGAGAGACTCGCCGAGCGGTCTTAGAGGGTCACTTACACCCAGGATTTCCCTCACTCTCCTCCCTAGATCCTCGAAGTCTACTAGTACGGGTATTAGTGTGCCGTCAATGTCGACTACGAGTACGCAGCTCAAGGACACCACGTCGAGGACTACTCGACGACTCTCACTCTAGGCTCCGGCTTCAAGTCCACTACCACTTCCCCCCGGTACACGTAGCCAACTAACATGGCCTCCGTGTTGTACGCGTACAGCACTCTACCACTCCTATCTACAGCTATAAACCCCATTGTGTTCAAGCCAGCTCTCTTGTTAACGTAGTCTACAACGCTGTTCAGAGCTCTCGCCGCGTCACCGTGCTTCTCGTACTCGAGGCCTAGTCTCAGGCACGGCATTGTCTTAATAATGTACTCTCCTGTACCAGTAGCA
>JBMSAO010000054.1:0-13032 GCA_049414425.1 Desulfurococcaceae archaeon | reverse complement strand
GAACACCTCTAAGCCGCTCTTCCTGAGTACTTGAGGGAGGTTAGCCGAGAAGCCGAAGCTGTCTGGGAGAAACCCTATTCGAGCTGCCCTGCCAAACCTGCTCTTGAAGTACCTCTGGCCGTAGAGGAACTGCCTCGCGAGAGACTCGCCCGTAACCAGGTTAGTGTCGCTCTCAACCCACATGCCGCCAGCTATGATCCACCTCCCGCTCTCTACAAGCCTCTTAACCTCGTCGAAGAGCCGCGGGCTCCTCTCCTCAAGCCACTCGTAGTACTGCGCTGAGCTCTGTATGTAGGTGAACTCGCACTCTCTCGCGAGCGAGACTACTGTCGAGAAGGTCCTCAAGACCTTCTCAACCGTCTCGCTTCTAGGCCAGAGCCACGCTGCGTCTATGTGGCTGTGGCCAACTACGTGCAACGTGCCGATCTCCGGGTGTTCCTCGCGCAGGTTACTAAGCCCCTTCAAGATCCTGCCTTCGAGGTAGCTGGCTACTTCTAGAGCTTCGCTGAGGCTTGTGTAGTTTCCGGGCGGCTCTTCAACTAGGCCTCTCAGTATTCCAACGCCGTAGACGTCTTTCAGGTAGACGTAGTCTCCGAGCGGCCTGTATATGTCCCTCCTCGCCGCTCCAGCCGGCCCCTCGTACAGGGTGATCATGGCGAGAGCTATCTGCCTGGGAGACGGCGAGAGCCTGAGGCCCCCGGTGACTTCTAGTAGTAGCCTAGTCAGCTCGCGCCTCAGAGGGCTACTCTCCGGCAACGCATTCACGTAGTCGACTAGCTGGAGTACCCACAGCCCAGTCTTGATCACTCTTAGCGAGGCCTCTACTAGGAGCGCTCGTTTAAACTCAAAAATCCAGGAGTGCTGGCCGAATAGAGACCTCGGGGAGGCCCTCACGGCCACTCTGTGGTAGCCTGGAGGGACTCTAAAGTACGTGTGAGCCTCGTCGTAGCCCCCAATAGGCGCGCCGTCCAGCTCCACGAGCGCGTTACCGCTGAGTACGAGCTTTAAGAGCCACTCAGCCCCCCGCTGGGGGTCTGGGGCCTCAATGCCGGCTTCGAGCAGTACTGTGTCGCTTGGCGAGCACTCGATTACGAGGGGCGGGCGGGCCTCCCTAACGCCACCACTAGCGCTCATCACCCAGCGATCAATAGTGACGTGTCTCGAGAAGCCGCACGCAGTCAAGTCAAACGCTCTCCTCACAACGCCCGCGAGCACCACAACTCACCGCCACGCCTGCACTGCGAGTATAGTAGAGTTGAAGCGTATAAAGGAGCAAACAGTGGCGAGCGATAAAGTAATTTGTAGTGGTAGCGCCAAGCTCGAGGATAACCACATCTCTGCCCATCGCTCACAGTGAAAAAGACCTCGCCAACACGCCACGAGCAGTACCAGCCTCCCACTCCTCCCCAGCGTAAACACTGCGAGTGCCAGCCCGGATTGCTAGTGAACAAGCACGCTTCTCGCCACGCCACGTAGCAGTGGACTCGGCAGAGGCAGTGAAGGCTTTGATTGGAGGTGTCTACGCTGTAGGTGCGAGGAGATCTCTCTACGCAGGAGGAGCCCGCCCCGCTGAGTAGAGTGGTGGCTGGAGATTGCTTCTGAGGCCCTCACAGAGTTGTAGGAGGTGTGAGGCGTGTAGAGTGCTTTACTACTCTATTTTCTTGAGTAGCTCTCTGAGTTCTCTCTCGGCCTCCTCCTTGTCGTCTGTGAGTGTTCTCAACTACTCCTCTTCGCCACTGTGGGTCACCGCGTAGAACTCCACGTCGTCTTTAACGCACTCGTAGAGCTTCACAGAGCCCCTCTTACCCTCTCTACTCTCAACTACTCTACAGTAGTTGCATATAGCCTCCTCGACCCTCCCGTGCAGTCTCTCCCCGAAACTCGCAATTCTCTCGCAGAGAGCCTCGATCTCCCTGTCCAAGTCCTCAATTAACTTGAGGATTTCGCGAACTCTACTAAGCCTCTTGGAGACAGCAATGCTCACTACTAGCACACACACTAAGACTACTCTCACAGGGGGCTAATATCCAGTCAGCTGAGTGCGTGGTTAAGCTCCTTGAGTGCCCGGGGTGTTAGACAGAAAAACACGCTATTTCTGTCTAACACCAGTGGCTAGGAGGCCTCCTCGCCGTCCTCGGCTAGTCTACCCATGGGCTTAGTGGTCTTACTGTGTAGTTCTCTGAGCCCCTTCTCCAGGCTCTTTAAGCCCACTGTAGAGGCAAAGTAGAGTATTCCGCCTAGTACTTGCCTAACGCCCGGGGGTACGCGCTTTACTAGTTTAAACGCTATACTCCTGATCTTCTTAATGGCGTCGAGCGTTGCGAGAGCCACTAGCTCTAAACTCCTCTCACTCAGTACTAGCATCTCGCCCGTACTCATGCCCTCAGCTTCAGGAGTCTTCGACTACGCGAGGCCACTCCTCGGGCTTAAAGGGCAGGGGCTTGCCGGGGACTATTAGCCTAATTAACCTGGAGCTCGCGCTCTGACTCTCATCACCAGTGAGAAAGACTCTAAAGCCAGAAAACCCCACTACTACCACCGCGGAGTGGAGCGAAAATCGAGGGGGCCGCCTTTAGTGAAAATTAAATCAGCAACCCCCCTTAAAGCTAAGCGCGAACAGCTCGGCGCCTACTCACAGAATAAATATATTAGCGGGAGTGCTGTGTAATCCGTGTAAGAGTGACTGGTGTTGTGTCTTGTCTGGGTGTAAGCGCGGCTGCGTGGTGTTTACAGCTCTCCTACTAGTAGTACTCAGCGCGCTGAGCGCCACGGAGAGCTCAAGCGAGACTTGTCTGAGTGACACGGTATTCTACACTTACGCTTCCACGAGGTGCCCGTACTGTAGAAGGCTCCACGAGTTCTTCGAGAACTCTGAGTTCAGGGGCAACTACATCTTCTGCTACGCTGATGTGCGCAGAGAGTGTATAGAGAACTACTACAGGTTTACTAGAGAGGCTAGAGGGCTACCCAGTACCGGCAGTGTAGGCGAGGTCATAGACACTACTAGACTCCCCGTCCCCTTCACTATTGTCATAAAGAACGGGACTTACGTAGTAGGCGTAGTTCTAGGTCTAGTGGAGAGTAGAGACTTCTGGCTTCAACTGGCCTGCAGTAGCCCTACACGTGAAATCCCCCTCTACTACGGGACTAAACAAGAAGGCGCACTCCTAGTCAACGACACAGTACACTACAACCTAGCTAGCCTAGTACTCTCGTTTAAAACACCCGTAGAGGAGAGACCTGCAGTGCCAGGTGAGCTAGTAGTGGGCATAGTGGCAATTAGCATACCACTCGTAGCTATCGGGGGCTACTACTTGTACACGCGCGTGTTCTCCAGAGTACTGCCCAGAGTACTCAGCGGGAAGAGCGGCTCCTCGAAGACTACTAAGAGAGGGAGGAGGAAGTAGAGAGGGGGAAAAAGAGAACTAGCAGTACCCAGTGTAGGCTACCACGTCTACTTCCAAGTCCACTCCACGCGGCAGGTCGGAGACCCCTACTACGCTCCTAGCCGGGGGGTCTCTGGAGAAGTACTTAGAGTACACTTCATTAAACACTGGGAACCTGCTCAAGTCCCTCAAGTACACAGTGACCTTCACTACGTCTTCTACTCTACCACCAGCCGCCTCCACAATTACCCTGATGTTCTCTAGCACCCTCTCAGCCTGGGCTCTAAAGTCGCCTCTAACAACCTCTCCAGTAACCGGGTCTAGTGGTATCTGACCCGACACGTAGAGCCACCCGTTAACGCACACCGCCTGGCTGTAGGGGCCGATCGGCCGGGGCGCCCTCTCAGTAAACACTACTCTCCTCAAAGACCCCACCGCGCAGAGTGCTCAGTAGTAGTGAATAATAGCGGTGAGTTAAATACTGTAGAGCTAACACAGAGCACAGTGCGCGGTGTGGCGAGTTGAGGAGGAGTCCGCGCGGCGACCTCTACTTCGCGGCTACTCTACTAGTAGGCCTGACTGTGAGGCTTCTCTTCGCGCCCTTCTCCAGCGGCTCCGATGTAGTGCAGTTCGCAGGCTTTGCGAGAACTGTGGAGAGGCGCGGAGCGTGCTTTTACGACTACGCCTCCAAGTACTACTTGGAGAAGTGGCCCTACAACTGGCCCTACGTCTACGGACCTGTGCTAGCCTACATTCTCGGCCTACTCTCCCGCGCCGCGCCGCCAGACTACACTACTCACCCTGGGAGGTATCCGCACGTCTGCGTCTCAACTAGCTGGTTGCTCGCTGTTAAGTTAGTGTACATAGTATTCGACACTCTCGCCGCGCTAGTAATCTACACTACTACTCGCAGGCACCTACTAGTAGCGCTCTACTACTTAAACCCCGCTGTAATCTACACTTCCAGTATCTACGGAATGTTTGATCAGATGCCACTAGCACTGCTATTACTGGGGCTCGCGCTCCTGGAGAAGAAGCCACTAGTAGCTGGCGGCCTACTCGCCTCTACAGTGCTCACAAAGCAGACACTCCTATTTCCAGTTCTGGGAGTACTACTCGTAGTAGTAGTACACTACAGGAGGCTACTCCGCAGAGTACTAGCGGGCTTTCTCCTGGGCGCACTAGTACTCTTCGCTCCAATACTGCTCGCGTGCCCCGCTTCTCTACTGAGACTCCCAGAGACTATTAGAGAGACCTCCTACATGTGGAGACCCGGCTACGTCTCCCCGCTCATGTACTCTTTCAACGGGCTCACTTCTCTACTAACACTCATACACAGAAAGCTCGGAGTGGAGACGCTGTGGTTTATTGAGCACTGGTACGTCTACACGCTGGCCCTGACACCACTACTAGTACTCTACACGCTACGAGAGCGAGACGTCTACTTAAACGCGCTACGCTACTACCTCCTCTTCACGGCCACGTACTGGGGTATTAACTACCAGTACCTCACACCACTAGTAGGCCTACTAGCCGTTGGGTTTGCGAGAGAGCCCGTGAAGAGGGCTAGGGTTCTCTACGTACTACTCGCGCTCTACACTGCACTCTGGTGTTTTATATTCCCAGTTAGCTGGTGGTTCTACGCGCACATAGAGTCCCCGAACAGAGTACTAGTTGAAGTAGTGAACTCGCTCTCACTAAACATCTACGAAGACGAGTACTACGCTTACTACAGTCTAGTACTGACGCTACTCGAGTACACGACACTCACAGTAGCCGCTTTAACGCCACTCAAGAGCACTAGGGTACTCGCGCAGCGCGCCCTCCACTTCCTGGGCTGAGCGCAGTTTAAAATCTCGTAGAGGCTGAGAAGATAGTTGGCTCTAACAGTAGAGGAGAGGGGCTCTCTAAACTTCTTGGAGTAGTTTTCTATAAAGCGTTTGTGCTTCGTAGCGGTGAAGAGACCCTCTACAAGAGTAGCCACTAGCCCTATTAACGCCCAGATGAGAGCCGACATCCATTCAGAGTTTCCGCTAATAAACACCTCAACAAGAAGAGCGAGTATGAGGAGTACCGTGGACAGTTCAATTATTAGTGAGGGTGAAAATAGTAAGAGTGAAAACAGCGATCTCTTAGTCTCGAGTACTATGAAATCCGGATCCTCAAGAGGGATCTCACTAGCGGAGAGAACTCTAGGTCTCTCAGCACTCCTGGTTACTAGAAGTTTATTTGTGTTCACTAACGCGCACCCTACTCGGCTTCTCGAGTACCTGTCTAGTGTCTAGTACAGATTGCAGTAGCAGAGCATTTAATAGGCTGTCTCGCACTATTAAGTAGTTGCGTGATGAAGCCCTGCCGCTAGTGACTAGTGATCCGCGAACCCCAGGCTGATCTCCTGTGCCCAGCTGGCTTAGAGCGTAGAGAGCACTAGTAGAACCAGCACTACAAGTAGGAGCGTGTACGCGTAGAGTACTGTGTCTCTTCTCCTCCACAGCATTAACTTCTCTGCGGGGGGCTCTCCGTAGATTAAATACGACTCGAGGGCGCTCCGCGAAGTGTAGGTTGTGAGGAGTATGAGTGGTACTGCTATTTTATGCAGTCTCCTGCCCCTATACTTCAACTTTAAAGTCACAGCTGACTCTGAGAGGTAGTACGCTACTACTGGCAATTGCAGTAAGACTAGCGCGTAGAGGTCGGCTACGGACTTGAAGCCGAGTCTTCTCAGTACACTAGCCCACTCGCGGAGAGACACTACTTGGAGTAGTAGTGTTAGAGCCGTGAAGAGAACTACGAGCCTCAGTGCGGCTACGGGGATAGTAATGGGGTCTGGTGCCAGCATGCCGAGTAGACTACTAACTACAAAGACAAGCGAGCTCAGCGCTGTGAAGAGCACGTAGAGCCTCAGACCCGAGAGAGAGCTCTTTAAGCCGCGAATTCTCGACATGAACACTAGTTCGTGTGTAAACACGGCTAGGAGCCCCGAGACCTCGCCCAGTAGACTCCTCGACGCGGTCCTCGCGTAGAAGACTAGTCCGAGAGCTACTAGCGGCACTACAAGCCTCGCGACTAGACCGTACTCCCGCGCCTTCTCCGAGTAGGCTAGCAAGTACGCGAAGTCCCTAAGCACTCGCACTCCCCACTAGTTTAGTGTAGAACTCAGCTAGCTCCTCGAGGCTGTAAGCGTAGTTAATGGAGTCTACTCGCGTTAAAGTGTGATCTTCTAGTTTAAGTACAGTAGTCCACCCCGACACCGTGGCTGGTTCAAGCCAGCTAGATGCAAGCACAACAGCTCTGTCTAGTCCAATTAGTTCCTTTACGAGTCTCAATCTATCCGCGTACGTGAGCCCGGAGAACGGCTCGTCTAGTAGGAGAGTAGTGGCGCCGGATAGAATAGCTAGTAGTACTGCGAGTTTAACCATTTGACCGTGACTCAAACTAAAGGGAGAGGCGTCTGGGTCTATTCCCGCGTTCTTAACGCTCTTCAACCCCTCTTCAATACAGCGGGGTCCCCGGCGCCTACTCCTACAAATCTCCTCTACTTCTCGCCTCAAGCTCTCCTCGGTGTAGAACAGAATAACGTTCTGAGGAATGTATACGGCGTCTCCGCGCCTCTCAACTCTCCCTCTCGTGGGCTTTAAGTACCCTGCAAGTAGCTTTAGTAGAGTAGTCTTCCCCGAGCCGTTAGCACCGTAAATGAGCACTTTGTCTCCACTACGCACAGTTACATTCACACCCCGCAGAACTAGTTTAGAGCCGTAGTAGTAGTAGAGATCACTAGCTCCGAGTACCACTTCTCGCTCCGAGTCGAGTACTCGCTCACTCCTCTCCTCGTTTAACAGACTTCTGCGTTTAACTAGCAAGCGCCTAGCACTACCAGTAACTTCGCGCAGTACACCAGCTCTAATCACGAGGACTCTGTCAAAGTAGTCTAGTATAGGTGCTATTCTATGCTCGAAGACAAAAACGCTCTTACCTAGTCTGCGGAGAACCTCGAGAACACTCATTACCTCGCCAACCCCCTGTTCATCAAGCCACATCAAGGGCTCGTCTACTAGGAGCACGGGGGGGTCTGATATAAGTGCCTTAGCCACGACAACTCTCTTGGCCTCGCCGCCGGAGAGCTCAAAGAAGTACCTGTCTAGTAGAGAGTGTAGTGAAAAAGCCTCTACTACTTTTCTCACAGCTCTCACGGCTCTCGTAGAGTCCCCGTGAATTCTCAGCGCGTAGTTGTAGAGATCCTCGCCCACGTGGAGATCGCTGAAGTACGCGTAAGGATTCTGTCCCACTACTCCCACGATCCTGGAGAGCTCGCTAGTAGTGTACTCGGAGAGGTCTCTACCGAGAATTCTAATTGAGCCCTTCACCTCGCCCCCGTAGACTAGAACCCCCAGACCCGTTAGAGCTCTGAGTAGAGTTGTCTTGCCAGAGCCGGTCTCGCCCACTACGAGTACGTGCTCGCCTCGCTTGACTTCGAGGTCTACTCCGCGGAGAACCCAGTCTCCTCGGGGGTACTTAAACCAGAGGTTTCTCGCCTCGATTACCCTGTCAGCAGAGCTCTCAGTGATCATTCTAAGTAGCCTGCCCGCCTCATTACTGCCATCACAGCTAGTGAGAGCGGAGCTACTATGAGCGCTATTGTGAAGTTAAAGAGCGCTATGTGAGGCATGTAGTAAAGTGTCAGCTCGTACGCCTTCTCGTAGCTCATTTTGTAACTCCACACTAGCCAGTGAGGCGTGACAGTGTAGTTAGCAATACTCATTACTACTACCCTCGTCAATGAGGCAGCCGCGACGGCTAAGCCGGCTCTCCACTTCTCACTCAGTCTACTCGCTCCCTTCTCGTAGACTAGGACTAGTGGCGTGAAAGTCGAGGCTTCCGCGAGGCACTTCATAGCCATGCCCACGACATCCGAGCCGAAGAGCACGGGGATAACGTAGAAGACTGGGAGAGAGCTAAACGCGTACTTGAGCGAGTAGTAGGCTATTACTGCTAGTGGTACTCCTGACACGTCGTATTTGAGAAATGGGGCTGGAGGGTACGGTATCTCGAAGAACTTTAGCACTAATGCTAGTGCGAGAAGCCCGCTCACTAGTGATAGTGCTCTGTACTTTGCGGCTACCCGACTAGTAGTAAACACAGCTATCACCACGTCTCCGAACTCGCGCTGAGGTTTTTAAGCAGTGTGGAAGCGAAAAGCTTATAAGTAGCACAGCGACCCTAGGTACTTTATTGCCTACTCTAATTACTAGTAATCCCGGTGCAGAGTATGAGTAGCCCGGAGAGTCTACTAGAGTTCTTGAAGTCGAGGAGGAGTATTAGGAGGTTTAGACCCGAGGTGCCGCCGAGGGAGTTAATACTCAGAGCTATTGACGCGGCTAGGTATGCTCCGAGTGCTAAGAACAGTCAGCCCTGGAGGTTTATAATAGTAGAGGACCAGAAGATCAAGTCTGAGCTGGCCTCTATACACCCAGGGGCCTCGCCACTAAAAGGCGCGCCGCTAGCAGTTGTAATAGCCTGCCACGTGGACGAGTCACCGACATCTTACATGCTGGACTGCGCTAATGCTACAATATACTTTCTACTAGCACTACACGCACTGGGTCTCGGAGCCGTGTGGATACAGGCTCTTAGGAATATTGAGGACATTAGGAGAATACTGAGCTTACCGGACAACGCTATTCCAGTAGCCATTATAGCTGTCGGCTACCCAGACGAGTCGCCCGCGTCAAAGCAGAGAAAGCCGCTAGGGGAAATAGTGTTCTTGAATAAGTACGGAGTTAAACTCGGAGAGGGAAAGTAGAGTTTACAAGTATCGCGCGAAGAGCTCCTCGTGCGGGTTTAGTAGCGCTCCGCGGCTAGTAGTCACGGAGATTACTGCGAGAAAGCTCACTCCGGCCGCTACTAGACACACTCCACTCAACACTTGCCCCGCGCGGTGGACTCTACTAGAAGACATATTGAAGCTCAAGACCATAGTCTCGCCGGGGGCGGCTCCATGTTGAGATATTACTACGCTGACAGTGCCCATGACTCCCCGGGACTCGACTAGTACGCCGAGCTCGTCATACCTCGCAGACATGTTTAAGACTATTGGAACTCTCACGCCGCTCACAGTCATGTAGCCTCTCCACTCTACATAGCTTTCTCTCTCGGCTAGCTCGGGGTTGTACACGTAGGGTGTTCCAACTAGCCTATTAACGAGTATGCGCACGTATTCCTGCCGGCTAGTGCTAGTAACTAGGCCACTAGGAGTCAGCGCGAATACAACTCTGTCACTCTGAGCGTGGGCCTCGTGGTCTATGCGAGTAGCCGTAATGCTCGAAGTGTATATCTGAGACCTCGTAGTGACCTGCGAGGCGTAGAGGAAGCCGCCAGCTACAGCTAGGAGTAGAAGTACTAGTACTACCTTTACTCCTGTGCTGACACCTCTGGGCCTGGGAATAATTACTCCGAGTACTCGCTCAATGTAGCGGAGGATTTCAGGTGTTAACCTCTGCCTCGCCACGTGGCGTGTTAGTAGTGGTCCTAGTACTAGGCCCATTACAAAGCCCCCTATGTGAGCAAAGTACGCTACACCGCCTAGTCTCAAGTAGCCGTAGATTACTTGTTGAGCAAACCATATTACCATGAAAGCCTCGGCTGACAGGCTGAAGCACAGTGGTATAAACATAAAGAACCAACATATGTAGAGCTTAGTGTGTGGTAGAGCTAGGAGGTAGGCTCCTAGAACACCACTTATAGCCCCCGAGGCCCCCACAGCTGGGATTATCAGCGCGCTGTAGCCCCCCACGGGTATGAACGCTACGTGGAATAGTGTAGCAGTGATACCAGATATCAAGTAGAGGAGTAGCATTTTCCCGTGGCCAATAAACCCCTCTAGTTTAGACCCGAAAAGCCAGAGGAAGTACATGTTGAAGAATATGTGTACTATATCTGCGTGAATAAACATGCTAGTAAATATCCTGAGCACTCCCTCGTAGAGGTCTGTTAGTAAGTAGTGCGGTATAAAGCCGTATTTGTAGAAGATCTCTTCACTAGAGACTAGTAGTGGAGCTCCCCGCGATGTAGTGTAAATGTATACTAGCACGTTAATAGTTACTATGAGAATAGTTATGAGCGGCCTGTAGCGCCCTCTCACTATGCTACCTGGGAAAACAACCATAACTTTCACGCTACACTCAGCTTGAGTTATAACTACACCCTGGCTGTAATATAGTTTTCTTATCCCTAGATACAGAGAGCACGGCCTGTAGCACTCTCTGTCTTACATTAACTTTATTTAAGGGTGTATTCTGAATACTAGTAACTGTGTAAGCGTGTAAGGTGAGGCTGTGTCGTGGAGAGATGAAGTTGAGAGGCTTAAGAGGCTGGTTGAAGAGGCTTATAAGAGGGCTATTGAGGAACTCGAAGATATTGTTGAGTACTTCTCGACTTGGCGAGAGCTCATACCTCCTCGCAGGCTCTACAGGAGGCTTAAAGACGTTATTGACGACTTTAAAGCAGAGTTGTTTGATGTTGAGAGGAGACTGAGGAGAATTGAGCGAGAAGCTGGTGAAGAGGCTAGAGAGAGTATTGAAGAAGTTGAAAAGCTCATTGAGGAGAGAGTGAAGGAGTTTACTAGGATGTACGAGGACTCTATTAAGAAGCTAGAGTCCTATGTGCCAGCTGAGTGGCGTAGTAGGAGGCCCTGGATAGCTATTTCACTAATGCCGAGGAAGTTGGCAATGATTATTAGTCGAGAAGTAACAGGGGCTCTTAAAACAGCTCTCGGGGAGCTAGAGAGAGCTCTCGAGGAGACCTCAACGGTGATATCCTCTATTAGGCTGAGGAGAGAAGACGCAGAGGTAATAGACGAGCTTGTCGGCGCGGGGGTTTTTAAGAGTAGGAGTGAAGCTGTGGCTTTCTTTGTTAAGAAGGGTATTGAGGCTTCGAGAGAGTGGCTTGAAAAAGTCCGTGAGAGTATTAGGAAAATTAAAGAGTTGCAAGAAGAAGTGAAGAGAGAGCTCGAAAAGAGCAGTAAAGAGGAGAAGTAGAGGACTATATAGTAGAGCGCGATCTCAGTAGTTAAGCGGCTCGTATCCGAGAGTGCTCGGAGCTCCTAGTTTAAACTATATATTTTCAGCTCTCCTAGAACTCTGTAGACTCCGTACTCCGTGCTAGTGGTGACTTCTGTGAAGCGGTATATTAGGAGAGTACAGTTTACTGGAAGGTCTAGTTACTCAGTTACACTGCCAAAGAGCTGGATTCTCCTACACGGGCTGAGAGAGAGGGATCAAGTCGTAATTGAAGAGGCGGGGAGCGCTCTGATTATTAAGCCTCTCAAAGTAGCAGAGGCTACTAGTCGCGAGAGGGCTATCGTGCTCGAGAGGGCTGAGAGCCCCGAGAGCACGGCTAGGAGAGTTATCGCGGCCTACGTCATGGGCTTCGGCAAGATCACTGTGAGGGGGGCTATTGACGCGCCTACTAGAAACGCTATTCGAGAAGTAGTACTGAGAAAACTGCCCGGCGTGGAGATTATTAGCGAGAGTGACAGCGAGGTGACGCTGCAAGTACTATTAGACCCCACGAGCATTCCGCTAGCGAGTGCGGCTGAGAGACTGGCTAAAGCGGCCTCCTACATGCTCAGAGACGCCTGTACGCTCCTCTCGAGAGTAGACTCGACACTAGCGCGTGAAATAGTTAGCGAAGACGACGGCGTGGACAGGGCCTACTTCTACATTATTAGGCTAATAAACTACATGGCTATGGGGCTCTGCGAAATCCAACCCGGACTCTCCCTTGTAGACTTACTAGCCTACAGGTCTGTCAGCAAGCTCATTGAGAGAATTGGAGATCACGCGGCTAATATAGCCAGGTACGCGATTGAGCTGAGCGGGGCGGGAGCGGAGTTCGCGGAGGCCTCTAAAATGTGTATAGTAGCGCATAGTCTGTTTGAGCGGGGTGTTTCGGCGTTCTCCTCGAGGAATCCTCTAGTAGTAGATGAAGTCGCTGAGGAGGTGAAGGCGCTGAAAGCTCAGGAGAGATCTCTCCTCGAAAAATCCTCTTCCACGCTGACAACGAGAGACTTTGTGGCCCTGAAAATGATCCTCGAGAGTATTCGCAGAGTCGCGGAGTACTCGAAAGACATTGCCGAGATAGCACTAGACCTCGCTATTAGCTCTCTCGCGGCTAAGTGAGCTGACAGAGCAACTGCTAGAACTCGCCGCACCACGGAACCATGTAGAGTTCTCGCTACGCGTAGAGCTCAAGGTAATTAAACCACGTCTTTACTCCTCTTAGGGTGTATTTAGAGGTGGGTACCCAGTGTTCTGGTTTCTCAGCCCGCGGAGCAGAGTTCTAGCAGTCGCTATTGGTGGAGGCGGCGATGTGGCCGCAACGGCTATGATCGCGAGTGCCCTGGAGAGGTCTGGGCACAGAAGCGTGCTTGCCTCCATTGCGTGGGAGAGGTATATCTACGATCCAGTGCCGGGCCCCGTGAGGCTCGACGAGGTGGTCAATCCTCTTAGGCGCGGAGACTACTGCGTAGTCGTCGCTGGAGACTCCTACGCTCTGCGTGGCGGCCGCGTCGTCGTGCCGCAAGCTGTTAACGCGTCTAGAGCTCTCAACAGGCCTGTCTACGTAGTTGACATGTATAGTGGTGTTGAAG
>JBMSAO010000053.1:0-3092 GCA_049414425.1 Desulfurococcaceae archaeon | reverse complement strand
GTCGCTTGTCGCGACGCGCACTCTAGCGCCTCTTCTAGTAATCCACACTCTTACAGGCCCACACTACTCTACTAGGCTAGCTGGAGGGGGAGGTTGTTGTAGAGGAGTTTGCTAGGAGCAGGGAGCTCACGAGAGAATTCGTAAACAAGTGGAGAGAGTGGCTTGAAGTACTAGTCGAGGACATCGACGCCGCCAGTAGCCCGGACTACCCCCTCCACAGAGAGGCTGTTAGAAGGGCGCTTGAGAAGTACAAGTAGCTCTAGACCCTCCGTGCACTGCGCTCTAAGTGTGCTTGAATTGAGTGTTTTAACTGAGCGAGTTAAAGCTCTACTACTGCCCACTAGAGTCTACGTGAATAGTGCTTTGAGGGGCTTCGAGGGGGCTCTAGTTGAAACTGAATTAGAGGTTCCGCGGAGAGGGCCCAGAGTACTTTAGTCCACGAGGTTAGCACTCTCTCACTACACTGCACGGGCATCGCGCCTAGAAGCGTGGAAGGCGTAGAGGGGATTATTGAGCTGGTTGAGAGAGTACTAGTAGGCGGGAAACCGCTACCAACGCGACCGGGTACTGGGAAGCGCGAATTCGACTTAGAGCGCTGAGAGACCACGACAACAGCATATTAACCGCGAATTTAATCTTGAGAATTGAGAGAGCTGGTGTTTTACTACGGTGTCTTAGACTTGATTGACGTGTTGAGCTTGCTCGCGGCTGTCGGGGGGCTCGGGGGTTTAGTCGCTATTATTAGCGCTATTTACTGGCTTGGGAGAAAGTTCGGCGAAATTGATGAGAGGTTTAGAGCTATCGATGAGAGGTTTAAACTCGTAGACGAGAAGTTTAGAATGATCGATGAGAGGTTCAGAGTTATTGACGAGAGGTTTAAAATGATTGATAAGAGGTTTGATGAGCTTGAGAGTAGGATTCTCGGAAGAATTGAGAGGCTTGCCAGCGCCTTTACGTACTACCACGAGTTCTTCCTGGAGGTTTTGAGCCGCGAGGGCGTTATTAAGAGCGATGTCGCGGAGGTCCTCGCCAGGGAGGCCCGTAGAGTTGTGAAGCTGGCGATGCTGAACCCCCTGACTAAAGAGGAGTGGGAGAAGATCAAGGAGTACCTCGATAAGAGTGAGCGCGGCGAGTTAACACTCGAAGAAGCCGACGAGTTCCTCGAGTTGGCGAGAAAAGTCGTTAAGGAGTACGGCGAGTACGCTGAGGCGTGGAAGCTACACATGTACGCCACAATAGTGAGAGCACTACTAATCAAGAAGCTAGCCGAAAAGAAGAAAAGCGAGGAGAAGCAGTAGAGACTCGCCGCCTATTCACCGCTCAACTAGAGATCACACGTGAGCAGGGACCAGTCCTCTCGAGCGAGATCTACTAGGAATCTACTGCGGCGACGCGCTCTATTCAGCTAGTTAAGCCGCGACCTACTGGGGGCTTCAACTCTGCTTCTACGGGAACGCCTCTCACCCCTAGCGATGCTCTCCTCGAGGAGTCTCCGGCTCGCTTTTCACAGTAGCACCTCTTAGTGTATATTGTGGGGCTACTCGACGCGCTAGTAATCCTGGTAGGCACGGTGTTCTCTCAGCTACTTCTACTCGCTGCGAGCTCAATACGTAATCACTAAGACTAAAAGAACGCCTCCTACTAGCTAGTATGACCTTTTGAAATATGCTATGAAAACTCGCTTAGGTCGAGCAGTATTGAGTGCACCTATGTAGAACTCATAGAGGGAGAGACCGGCTACAGTCTACGTGCTCTAGAGCCTACACCACTTCCCACTACTCCGCTATTTAAGCTCTATAACATGTGGCGCGAAGTCTTAACTCTACTAGTAACTACATGGAAACTCCAGTAGCTAGGGACTCGACTTGAGGTAAGCTAACTCCGGGAATTCCTGTAGAGAGCTATCGCTATCTACGCCGCGTGTTGCTAGCTTCGGCCTTCTAGTTCACCAACAAGATATTCCACGGAGTGAATAAAAGTTAAAACCCTAGATTAATTTCTTATACTTTTGGTGTCTACCTCGTGACCTTTAAGGCTGTTGTAGTAATTGCTATAGTGGTGGCTGCGTTATCTGGTCTCTTCTACTACCAGGCTACTAGGGAGGTAGAGGCTATTAGGAGATTGGGTATAGAGATTGCTGACGCCTCAATAACTAGGCTAGGGCTTTTCAGCTGTGATATTGCTATTAAGCTTAATTATACTAATCCATTAGACTACGACACCCCGACATTCCGGGTCAGTAACTACTCCATATATGTAAACGGTGAGCTAGTAGGTACTAGTAGCGCGCCTCCAACTAAGGTAGCTGCTAGGTCGACGGTATACCAAGATCTAACGGTAACAATCGAGTATGCCAAGGTATCTAAGGCCCTAGTAGACGCACTACGTGAGGGGAAGATAGTAGTTGAAGTAAGAGGCGAAGTGAAAGCAAAAGTCCTATTTGGACTACTAGAGGTATCAGCACCATTCACATCAACATACAGCATAAGGGAGTAGTCAGAGACCTAGGTAACTCCTAGTTGAGGTAATTGAATTAACCATGGCAAATCCCCAGATCCAAAAAGCTTTTTCTAGCCATCAGCCTTTAGCTCCACCAGCAGAGCTGTAAACCGGCTACATTAGTTAGTGTTAGTAGGTTAGTACTGCTCAACTACAGCGAGCACTAAAGATAGTTGACCCAGCGCTAGAAGGCTTTAAAAACCCGCTTGACAACAGAGCGTGGGAGAGTCTCAGAGGTTCCTAGAGAGCGTGGAGAAGGCTACCACGATCGAGTTCGACAGAGCATAGCTGATTTTCTAGCTTCTAGAGAAGTGAAAAGTAGGCCTTTGCTAATAGGTGTGCACTTGTTACCAACAAGACGTCTGCTAAGTTAAATTTAAATTGCATTTGGGAATTTATCGAGGAATTTCAGGACAAAGGTTTTCTCGTGGGGGTTCAGTTCCTAACCCCTACTCGTAATGAATTAAAGACATAGCACTAGATCCAAAAGAATTTGACTTTGCATTAAGAAAGGCTATGAATTATTTAAGGTAAAAATACATGATCCTCGTAGAATCTGTTACGATATAAGAATTCAAGAATGGGCTAAAGAG
>JBMSAO010000052.1:0-3199 GCA_049414425.1 Desulfurococcaceae archaeon | reverse complement strand
GCACGTTTCTCTGACCTGTCAGCGCTCTAATTGGCGCCTGCACTCCCCAGTAAGCTGATACCAGTGCCAGCTTCGGCTTGTAGTACTCGTAGTCCGCGACAACCACGCTTACAGTGTGGCTCTCCGTGAACACTGAGAGGGCCTGACCAGACCTCACAGCGTAGACTAGCACTAGTACCAGGAACTTCGCGCCCGAAGTAGCACTAGGCGCCACGTCGACGCTCAGAGAGACTGTGCAGACGCCTCCAGCTACTACGCCGCCGCTGCAAGTCCCCGCGACGTCGTTTACTCGGATCTCTGGTGGCGCTGAGACTTCCAATTCAACCCAGGCCACTGGGTAGGGCTTGGTATTAGCCAGCTCAATAGTCACTGTGACTCCTCTACTCGAGGGTAGTAGTGGCGCGTATCCTCCCATGACGCTAGTGTGGATGTTTATAACTCTAAACGCCCTCAGCTCCTCGAGAGCACTCACGGCTATAGTGTAGACTTCAACTGCACTGTAGTACGAGGGCCCCGCCGTACTCAACACGGAGACTACTTCTATAGTAGCAGTGAGAGTACTCGTATTCACCTCTATACCGGTGAATTCGAGTGTGAACACTTCTCCGTAGTTAACTGGCCTCTGAATAGCTACTACTGAGTAGTTTCTCCCAGTACTAAACACGGCGTTGTGGAGTACTATTCTGGCTACAAGGCTACTAATAGTGTCTATTGAGTAGGATTGAAAAGTCACTCGTAGCCCTGCACCACTAGTCTCACTACTAATTGGGCTTGTAGTCCACGAGGCGTCTACAAGTGTGAGGTTGAGTAGTGGTCTCAGTACTGGGAGTAGTATTGTGTAGTACTCTGTAAACCAGTAGTTAGCCGCGCTCTCAGCCAGCCCCTCAACTATCAGCACTACGGGGTAGTAGTTGCCTTCTGAAGTCACAATACTCACACCACTAAACTCCACGTAGATGTGGTCGCCGTACCTGTAGATCCCCTCTACTGTGACTACTCGCTCTCTGCCACCACTAGTAAAGATCATTTGGGGCGGTAGTAGAGCGGTTACTCTAAGCCCCCGGATCACGTGTCCCGGAGCGGTGACCTGCATGTAGGCGTAGAGCGCGGCTTTGACGCTAGTAGTGTAGACTCTCTCGCCAATCCAGCCGCGAGACGTTAAGTTCACAACTCGCAGTCTCGGCGGCTCAGAGACAGTTATAGTCACTGTGTAGTTTACTGTAAACTCGTAGTAGGTGTTGCTCGCGGGGTCGTAAGCCACGCCGCTAACATCTAAGTGCACGGGGTACTCTCCGGGACTAGTACTAGTGTTCACGGAGATGCCCTGAAATGTAATCGTAGTCATAGACCCCCTCAGCACGGCTACATCGCTAACAGCGAGCAGTCCCGGATAGAAGCTCCGCGGGAATTTAGCAGTCACTACTGCGTCTCTCACGTCTACCACATCGCGGTTTACAATGACAATGTTTAGCGTAGCGCTCTCAGTGCCCGGGTACACCTCGCCCCGTGACCAGTACGCGCTCACAACCCCCAGATCTATACTCGGAGGTGCCAGCGACACGTTGAACACGTAGTCTAATGCGCTCCAGAACTCCGCGCCATTGTCGTCGCCGAAAACCACTAGTCTAGTCTCTACTTCCACGTAGCGTACGCTCTCGCTAATTACTATTGGACCTGAATAGAGCGAGAAGACCCCGCCGTAGTCTACTACTCCCTGGTACACTGCTAGATCAGTGCGCGAGCCGTTAGTGAAGGAGGCGCCGGGGGATTTAATAGTGTAGTAGGCCGTGACGCTCCTAATAGTCTTGAAGTCCTTGTTGACGAGCACTATGTAGAAGCGCGCCTGCCTCAAACCAGAAACTGGTTTCGGGGCCTCGAGCCCGTAGTCTAGTACTTCTAGTCTAATAAGTGGTGGCTGCGTGAGAGTGACACTGAACTCTACTACTCCGTAGTCGTAGTAGATCACTCCGTCATCTGTGCTCATGGTTGCGTTTACTTCTAGTAGTACTCTGTACGGGGTATTGGGGTCGGCTGAGGGGTACACTGAGACAGGGCCTAGAGCTATGCTCGACAGCCTGCCCTTCTCTAGATTACTCAGTCGAAACCTCGCAGTGGGCGGTGTAAAGACCTCTTCGCTAAACTTGGCTACACCACTAGCCTCTAGTACTCGCGAGTCGCCGGTGTTTCTCAGAGTCACGTAGAGGTAGACGTTCTCGCTACCCGGATACCCCGCTGGGCTCCAGTACCAGTCTACTACTTGAAGTGAGAGTGGCGGGTACTCTGAGACGGTGATTTGAATGCCAGTAATATTCTCGCTGTAACTACTAGACTCGTCTCTGTAGTGTACTGTTACGCTGGCCTCGTACGCTCCTGGAGCAGTATTTCTACTCACATGTAAGTGATACGTGAAGACTACGACGTCTCCGGGCTGAACGTAGTTGGGGACTTCTCCACTAGTTGACTCTGGTGGAGCGCAGCTACTATAAGTATAAGTTGTCGTGAAGCCCTCGGGGAGGTTTATACAGCCGGCTGACACGTATACCTGGCTGTTGCCACGGTATTTCACGTTGACTGTTAAAACAACATTTCTACTCCCAGGGTAGATCTCTTCTGTGCCGGCTGAGGACTTGTACTCGTAGCTAATAAGCGTGAAGGCCTGGGACTCCGCAGTGTGAGTAGTAGTGAAGAGGGAGATAAAGGCGCAGAGTGCAAGTAGAACTCCGAGTACGCGCCTACTCTTAGCTGGCTTCAACCAGTACCACCAAGAGGTATCTCTGTAGACACAGACTTAAAAATCTACTAGAGCTAGCCGGAGGTCACTATGCACTTACTGGGATCCGGGCTCAGCGTGTCTGCTATTAGCCCGTCTCTAATTAAGTATATTCTCTGAGTGCAGTGCGCTACTTCTGGGTTGTGCGTTACAACTAGAATTGTGGCGCCCTCTCTGTTTAGCTCTTGAAGAGTATTCACTACGATCCTAGAGCTCGCCACGTCGAGATTACCCGTCGGCTCGTCAGCGAGTATTATCTCGGGCTCGCCCACAATAGCTCTCGCAATAGCAACTCTCTGCTGTTGACCACCAGAGAGCTGATTCGGCTTCTTGGGTAGCCACGAGAGCTCTCCTCCAGCTCTCAGTAGGGCTCTCTTCGCCATTTCTACTCTCTCAGACCTCGGTACGCCTCGGGGTATTAGTGGCATT
>JBMSAO010000051.1:0-7420 GCA_049414425.1 Desulfurococcaceae archaeon | reverse complement strand
TATGGCCGCGAAGAGATTATCGTGTACTCTGTGCTCGTACACCAAGATCTCGTTTACAGGCTCGTACTTCTTAATTTCTCTAATAAGCGACTTGCAAATAATGCTGTCTACAGCTGTAATACTCCACCTAGTAGGAACTAGTCTGCGCTGACCCTTCAGGCCCAGTGCACCCACACTGAAGACTTTCTGTATATGTGATACTGGAATACCGGCTTCGTATAGGTACAGGACCGCGTCGGCCGCCGAGAGGTTTGTGTCGCTGTAAACTCTCTCTAGTGGTCGGGGGACGCTTGGATTGCCGAGTACTCTCAGCGAGTTTAAGGGGGCGCGGGGGCCTTGTGGAGGCTCGTATTCGCTTAGAAGTAGTACTGGCTTAGGCTTCTTCTCTAAGACTACTTGGACGTCAATGGGTTTAGCACTAAGAGTGAGTAGTCTCATCTCCTCTAGAACTCTGCTCTCATGCCTCCTCACGTCTACTACACTATAGCCCGTTACTAGACTCCACCTGTACTCGAGCACGTCCTCAACTCTGAGACTACTCCACGCCTCGGGGTAGTCAAATATACTCGTGTTACCGCGCACTGGCGGTGTAGAGGGTCCTACTCTAACGTAGGGGTAGCCTACTCTACCGACGAAAACTGACGGTGGCGTGGAGCCCTCAATGATGTTAGAGTTATACACGCGCCTGAGTTTAACCATAGCTCTACTCCTAGCAATAACGGGGCAGTAAGCCAGCCCGCAGAGACCCCTGCCCCTGCAGAGCACGCAGAGTGAGTAGCTAGACTGCATTAATGACACGTCTACTCGCTCTAATAGGAAATAGCTTTTAATTTCGGCTATTAAGCCTACGACTGATCTGTAGTGGGCGCCCTCAGCACCCAAAAATCCCCGACTCAGCACTAGTGGAGAGTCCACAGGCCCTTTTCAAGCCGCATAGAGCTCGTAGCCACACTGTATCGCGAGACTCCGAGTAGAGATCTCGACTCGGAGAGTAGAAGGTTTTTAAGCCTAGTTCCCCAATACTAAGAGTAGAGGCCCCGGCAACACGCCGTGAAGTCCCACGGCAGAATGAGCCGGGGTGGGTCCCCCGGTTCTTCGCACACCCCCTTCATGACGAGGCGTGATGTGTATTGTGAGCAGTCTAGATGCAGAGTTCATTTCGCAGATTGGTACTAGTAGAGACTTGACTACACTAGTTGTGAGTAGAATTAAAGAGCACTGGGAGGCTCTCCGTAAGCGGGGCTTCGAGAGACTCAAGATAATGAATTTCTGTGGTACTCACGAGTGGACTGTTACACACTACGGTCTCAGAAACCTAGTGCCCAGAGGTCTCGAGCTAGTAGCTGGTCCCGGCTGTCCCGTGTGTGTAACTCCATCAGATTTCGTAGAGGCTCTTATTAAGCTCTCACTTGAGGGTGTAGTGGTTTACGTCTACGGCGACGTCTACAGGTTGAGAGCTACTAGGAGTGTTAAAGGCGCGTTTTCTCTAGCTGAGAGCAGGTCTCTTGGGGGAGACGTGAGAGTAGTCGCGGACGTACTCTCGGCTATTAGAAGCGCGAAGAGCCACGGTAAGCCCTCTGTGTTTGCTGGTATAGGCTTTGAAACCGTTGCACCAGGATACGCTCAAGTCGTCTTAAAGGGACTACTACCCGAGAACTTAACAATGCTCCCACTAGTCAAGCTCACGCCGCCAGCTATGTTCTACGCGCTAGACGTCTCGCGTGAAAAGCCCACGGAGCCCCCCATTATGGGTGTTATCGCGCCGGGGCACGTCTCAACTATAACTGGCGCTAAGGCCTGGGTGCCCGTAGCCGAGACTTACGGGATTCCAGTAGTAGTATCGGGCTTCGAGCCTGTAGACGTCCTAGTCTCTATTCTCGAAATACTGAGACAGCTCAGTAGGGGCGAGGCGAAGACTACTATAGAGTACACTAGAGCTGTCTCATGGCACGGCGACCTGGGGGCTCAGTCAGCTATACACAAGGTATTTGAGACTGTAGACGACGCGTGGCGTGGCATTGGCTACCTACCCAAGAGTGGTCTCAGGCTGAGAGAGAAGTACAGAGTCTACGACGCCTTCCACGAGCACGGAATTAGCGAGCCGCCTCCAGGAGAGCTGAAAGACATGCCGCCAGGCTGTAAGTGCGCTGAAGTAGTACTGGGCAAGGCCTACCCCTCACAGTGCCCCCTCTTCCTCAAAGCCTGCACACCTCAGAGGCCCATTGGACCCTGCATGGTGTCAATTGAAGGCACTTGCGCTATATGGGCTAAATACGGGTCTCGAGAACTATTACTCAAATTGAGAGAAGAGCTGGATAAACAGTAGTTACCGGGTGTGTTCTCTAAATGTGTATCGGTGCACCCGCAGTAGTACTGGAAGTAGACAGTGAAAACATGACTGCGAGTGTAGACTTCGGAGACGGGGTTCCCAGAGCCGCTATTATAGGCATAGTAGACCGCGACCTTAAACGCGGAGACTTAGTAATAGTGCACGCAGGCGTGATCATAAGTAAAATTACCGTAGAGGAACTACTAGAGCAACTAGAGTTCTTCAAAGAAGTTCTCGGCGAGAACACTTACTTAACACAAGCTTACAGCAAGCTTCTCGAAAAATACAGAGAAGTAGATGGTAGAGATTTATAGATGAGAGAGAGTTAAAGAGAAATTCAATTCAGTATAAGAATGTAAAGAACTTAATCAGCTGCAATTTACTTCTTAGCTTTCTTTTCCTCCTTCTTTTCAGCTTTCTTCTCAGCCTTCTTCTCCTCCTTCTTGCTTATTGAGCCCCTTATTAGGGGGTTTCAGTACTGAAATATGTGAAGGTTTAATTTAAATACTTTATTTAATTAGTCATGGGGACCCCCTCAACGCCTGTATTTATTGTCTAAGTAACTTAGTCTCTTCTGGTGTTACTCGTGGAGTACGTTACTTTAGCTCACGGTTCCGGAGGCGTTGAAATGAGTGAGCTTCTCGAGAAACTTGTATTTAAACGAGTGAAACCTGGGTTTAGGAGGATTAGTAGTGGTGTTGGGCTCGACGAGGCCGACGACGGCGCTACTATACCGCTACCTAGTGGAGGTCACTTAGTAGTCTCTGTTGACAGCTACACTGTTAACCCGCCTTTCTTTCCAGGCGGTAATATCGGCGTACTAGCCGCTACTGGATCTATTAACGACTTAGTAGTAATGGGGGCTAGGCCCATAGCTATGCTCGACTCTATTGTAGTTGAAGAGGGCTTCTCCCTGAGAGACCTCGAGGTGATCGTGAACTCTATGATTAGTGTCCTCGAGAGTGAGGGCGTGGCGCTTATTGGAGGTGATTTTAAAGTAATGCCTCGCGGTCAAGTAGACAAGATAGTCATTACCACTACGGCTATAGGTGTCGCCGAGAAGCCTCCTATCGTTGACAGGCCCGAGCCGGGTGATAGAGTGCTCGTGAGCGACTACATTGGGGATCACGGGGCTGTTATACTCATAATGCAACTCGGTCTCTCTAATGTAGACGAGCTGGCTAAGGGCTTGCTGAAAAGTGACGTCAAGCCGCTCACTAAACTCATGTTGCCTCTAGTTGAGAAGTATAGAGAGTGTATTACTGCCGCGAGAGACCCAACGCGCGGAGGCCTCGCGGGTGTCCTCTACGAGTGGGCCGTTAAGACGGGGACGCTGATAGTTATTGACGAGTCGCGGATACCTGTAAGAGAGCCTGTTAAGCGCTACGCGGGGTCTCTCGGCGTAGACCCCCTCTACCTGGCTAGCGAGGGCGTGGCTGTAATAGCGCTCAAGCCCGAGTGCTCCGAGGAGGTCTTAGACTTCGCGCAGAAACTGGGCTTCGAGAACGCGAGAATAATTGGCGAGGTGAAGAAGTCAGAGCTGTTTAGAGGCTACGTGGTCGCGGAGACCCCTGTGGGCGGGCTACGAGTATTAGAGCCTCCGCGAGGAGAGCTCGTGCCGAGAATATGCTAGCCCGTGTAGTGACATGCCGAGAAGCCTCACTATACTGAGTGTTAAGCTAGAGAGACTGGGGTTTGCTGGGCTCAGAGCACTCTACAGGGGTGTCTACTACTGCGTAGACCCCGGCGACCTAGTAGAGAGTGTTGAGTGCCACTATATACTCTGCTCTCACTTTCACCGAGAACACTGCTCTGAGAGCTCGCTCCGAGCTCTCACTAGTAGTAGTGTTGTCTCACCACTACTCGGCACTACTATTAAGCCTGGAGACGCAGTGAGGCTCGGAGACGTCCTAGTTGAGGCTACTAGTGCTTACAGCAAGTGGTCGGCGAGACACCCCCGCGGTGCTGGCGTGGGCTTCTACGTAGCTTTCCCGAGTGGACTTAAACTCTACTACACTGGAGACACCGAGCTCGTAGAAGAGCTACTTAGTACTAGTAGGCGCGTAGACGTCCTAGTACTACCTATTAGTGGCGAGGGTGTTTTTACTCCTGAAGAGGCCGTTGAAGCCGTTAAGAGTATTAAGCCGTCAATTACTATTCCAGTGCACTACGAGGACCTCTCAGCCTACTACAAGTTCAGAGATATAGCTCAGCCCTACACTCAAGTAGTGAAAATGTAGTGGTTTGCTTTGAGCGCTTTAAGAGTTCTAGAGAAGCTCTACTCCAGGGACTTCACTACACCCCCAACTTTAAAGTGTAAAACTGTGAGTATTGAGGAGTACTTACGTATTTACAGAGAGAGTATCAGCAACATCTACAGCTTCTGGGGGCGCGAAGCCAGTGAACTACTGTGGGTTAAGCCCTGGACTACTGTAGCTACGGGCGAGCCTCCTAGAACTAAGTGGTTTATCGGTGGTGCTCTTAGTGCTTACCACAATATTATTGGTAGACACCGCGATAGCTTGGTGTGGTCTAAAGTAGCTGTGATATGGGAGGGTGAAGAGGGCGACGCTAGAGCTGTAACTTACAGAGAGCTAGACGAGCTTGCTAGTAGAGTCGCTAGCGCTCTGCGAGCTCGAGGTATTAGACCCGGTGACTGGGTAGTAGTGTACACTCCACCAGTAATTGAAGGCCTAGCCGTGATGCTGGCGGCTGTTAAGATAGGCGCGCCCTTCGAGCCCGTGTTCACCGGCTTCGGGTACTGGGAGCTCGCTAGGAGAGCGGCGAGGAGAGGTGCTAAATTAATATTCACGGTCGACGGGTACTACAGGCGTGGTAGACTAGTAAATACTCTTGAAACTGTGAGGAGGGCTGTTGAGTACTCTGGGTTTAAGGGCGAAGTAGTAGTCATTGAGCGAGCCGGCCCGCCAAGCCTGAGGAGTAGTGAAGTCGCCTTCAGCGACTTTACTAGAGAGAGCAGTGTTCTAGTCGAGGACTACGTCGCCGAGAGCGACCACCCGCTCTTCGGGCTACACAGCGGCTACCTAGAGGACTACAAGCCAATAACACACCCCACCGGCGGCTTCCTAGTACAAGTACACTCTACTAGTAAGTGGATTGGCCTGAGACCACGCGACACGTACTTCTGCACTGTGTGGCCTGGCTGGATAACTGGTGTTAGCTACGTCGTGTTCGGGCCACTAATGATTGGCTCTACAGTAGTCCTCTACGACGGCGGCCCCGACTACCCCTCGTGGGATCGCTGGTGGAGTGTTATTGAAGACTACGCCGTGACACTACTACTCACAACTAGCGGAGCCCTGCGCGTGCTGTCAAAACAGGGCGATAACTACGTGTTAAAACACAACCTAGACACTCTCAGAGCTATACTAGTAACAGCTGAGCCTCTCGAAGTAGATGTGTGGTGGTGGACTTACAGAGTCGTGGGCACCGGGAGAACGCCATTTATAACTAGTGTGCCGGGCGAGTTAACGGGTAGAATTCCAGTTGTAAACCTGTATATTCAGAGCGAAATAGGGACGTTTATTACAGGTAACCTCGTGAACTACACTTTTCCACCACTACTACCCGGCTCAGCCGGCCCACCAATACCTGGTTTCCACGTTGACGTAGTAGACTCTGATGGTAGGAGTGTAGTTGAGAATATAGGTGAGCTAGTGTTAAGAGAGCCCTGGCCGTCAATGCTAATAGAGTATCCCGAGGAATACGCGGAGAAGTGGAGATACGGGTATTATAGAACTGGAGACTACGCCTACAGTACGAGAGAAGGCTATATCTATGTTCTCGGCAGACTTGACGGTGTAGTTAAGAGTAGTGGTTATAGAATTAGCCCTGGTAGTATTGAAAAGACCCTTAAAGACCTACTTGGAGTAGAGGTGGCTGTACTTAAGTGTAGAGACCCCGTGAGATTCGAGTCTATAATAGCTATTTGCGCTGAAAGCCCCAATTGCAGTGAAATTAAACAAGCTACGAGAACACTACTAGGACCAATAGTAGAGCCCACTATAGTGGCTACAGCGCCGTTAAAGACAGTACTTGAATTGAGAAGTAACCGCAACGCTGTCCTCGAGGAGTGTAGTTTAAATGCTATTAATAAGTTACTTAGTGAGGGTTTAAACTGAGACTATAAAGTATTTAAAGACATAGAGGTGTAGTGTACTTTTAGTTTGCGGTGTAGTAGTTATGCTTACTAATACGAGGATTTCATATACCCTACTAGCAGTCTTAATAATCGGGCTTTTAATCTATCTGGTTAATCCCTGGGTTTATAGTTTTAAACCAATATACGCTTATATATATGATGTTTCAAATGGTAGATTTATACAAATATTTGAATTTGAGTGTATTGGCTTTATACCCTCAACAACACTACCGAGAAATATACGTGTTGCTACGGGTGAACTACTGTGTTATGATGCACGTGGCCGCGGTGTCTACGAGTCTCTGAGATTAACAATAAATACTGTAACTGGGTATTGGGTTTACAGCAATATAGCACTACTCTACATAAACACTACTAGAAGCAGGTATTTAGAGATTGTCGTAGAGAAGCCCCTAGAAAACACTAATTTAACAATGATTCTAAGTAGTAGTGTTAATAATAACTTACTAGTTGCTCTAAGTATAAGTGAGTATAGGAGAGTAAGAGTTGAAATACCAATAGGTGAAAACACATATAGAATTACACTAGTAATTGACGCCAAGAAACCAATTAGAGGAGTATTTAGAGTAGGATTTTACATTGGGAGTACTGAAGACTAGTATTATAATCCGTGAAAAACCCTGACTATAAAGTTTAAAAGGAGATCTAAGAGTATTGTAACTTGAACATTCAAAGGGAATAGGGTATGGACAGGAGGCTATTACTACTAGTAGTAGCAGTAGTAGCACTAGTAGGAGTAGTAAACGCAACAGTATACGCATACAGGTGGATGACAGGCACAGTAAACGTAGTTGGAGCAGACGAGGCTACAGGAACAGCGTGTACAGGATTCTACAGCTCAAGGGCTCAAAGCGGCATAAACCTGCCAAGTGTAGGTACAAACTACAATGCACCAACCTATGGTACAA
>JBMSAO010000050.1:0-6572 GCA_049414425.1 Desulfurococcaceae archaeon | reverse complement strand
GTCACTCGAGAAGAGCACTGTGCCGCCCCTGATTTTAGGCCTCTCTGAGACGCTACCCTCTCTCGGCGTGTAGACCTTGAAGCCCCCGCTCTCAGTACTCACCACGAAGAGCTCAGTAGAGAAGGGGTCTCCTCTCAAGTGCCCGTAGCCGACAATGTACTTGCTGTCAACGCCTGTCACGAACTCGCGGCCCTTCACCCTGGCTACTATCTCGGGCTCCCCCCCAATTTTAGCTAGGTATATACCGGCCTCCTCGCCGCTAGCACCAGACCACGCGACGTACTCGCCATTAAAAGCCAGGCCAGTAACGCGCTGAGGTGGCAGCGAGCTGGAGACGTCTACGAGCTCGCCAGTTCTAATCTTCACGGCGTAGACGCGGCACAGCTCGAAGCCCTTACTCACGTCTCTAGTAAACACCACGTAGTCAGAGCTGGGGTGGGCTTTCGCGAATAAGTGTATGCCGCGGGCAATAGTGGCTCTGAGACCGCTCGGCGGGTTCACTACGTAGAGGTCGAGAAGGCCGCTCTCAGTAGAGCCGTAGAGGACGAGCCCTCCAGAAGTCACTCCGTAAACCACGTAGCTCGGAGTACCCACCACGCTCTCGACTACTCTAGCCACTTCTACAATGCTCCTAGTACTCAAAGCCCACTCCACCACTTAGAAGTGATTAGGAGGTCTCATTAAAAAAAGAGTAATTTAGAGGAGGCTGGGGAAAAGAGGCTACTTTCTGCGCGAGGGCGGCTTACTGGGCTTAGACACAGCGCGTACTAGTGCTGTAATGAGGTCTCTAGCCTTAGCGAAGTAGCCCGCGGCGAAGCCGAGTACTAGAGCTACAACTACGCCGACTGCCAGTGGCCCGTACTCTGCTCTCACTTCTACTACAGTTGTCGGCGAGACCTCTACTATAGTAGTGGTCTCAGTAGTTCTCTCAGTAATAGTCTCAGTAATGGTCTCTGTAGTGGTTTCAGTGACGGTCTCAGTAACAGTTGTGGTAGTGGTCTCCGTAATAGTCTCCTGTACTGTTGCCGTGACTTCTCTAATTGTGAATACCGGCGCGTACGTAGCTTTCTCTGGCGGCTTAATGCCGAGTAGAGCCGCTATTGTGGGGGCTACTTGTAGTGAAGACACTACTCCGAGATACCCTCCACTAACACCGGGGCCGTAGGCGATGAAGACTCCCCTCAGCTCTCTGTAGTGCGGTAAGTGGGGGCCGTGGTCGCCCGTGACTGTTACTAGCGGCTCTACGCTATCGATCTCAACGGCTCTATCCCCGCGTATTATGATCGCAGTAGAGCTCGTGTAGCCCGGCCTCAACGCGTAGACTACGTCTCCCACTCTCTCGCCGGTTAAGCCTATGAGAGCCGCCTCCTCCCTAGTGAGCACGACGTCGAAGACGGGCTCGTTAGTATCTGGGTCTCTGTAGTTCTTTAGCAACTGCACTATTTCATTGACAAGAGCTCTGTACTCCTCCTGCACGACAATGCCATCCTTTTCTCTGTCCTGCAGGTTAATGAATATGTGTACATGCCACGGCGCGTAGGCCCTAGTCTCGTTGACGAGAACTTGTCTTCTATTGTCGACGCTCACGTAGCCGTTATTGTACAGTATGCCGTTAATGTAGACTACCTTCTTCACCGGCACCTGGCCGTGATCTGATATCAACACGACCACGGTGTTCTCCGGGACGCTCTCGAGCACTCTACCCACGAACTCGTCTACCATTTTGTAAGTCCTCACAATTAGCCCCCAGTAGTACTCAGCAGTCTCGTTATTGTAGTAGGGCATAGTGGGGTCTGTTAGGCCGAGGAACTGGTGATACACGTTGTCAATTACGGGGGTGTATGAGAGCAGTAAGTCCCACTCGTAGTTCTTAATCATGTACACTGTCCACTCGGCGAAGAGCTTGTTGGTGAAGCTCACAGTCTCCATGTAGGTCTCTACGTCAATCCAGCCTCGTGTCAGAGCGCGGTGGTCTCCATCAGTAAACGTGCCGGTGTACACAATGACGTTATTCCACACGCTACACGCCGCGTCTCTGTTATTAAACCACGGGGTCTCAAACGGCCTCGTGAGGCCCCTGTAGAGCCTGAAGTCCTCGGGGTCGAGTTTGATCGCCTTGAAGAGCGGCGCTACAGTGTAGACCCTGCCCCTACAGCTCACAGTAGTGTTAATAGGCCTGCTCCACTCACCCTCACTCAGAATAGCGTAGGCTCTACTCAAGTCCTTCTCGGGCGCGATGACTAGCCTATCGTATACCCCGTCCCCCTCTAAATCAGCTAGGTACAAGTACCACACTGCCTCACATATACTTATACTCGACTCGAGCGCCGCCGATACATTGCCCAGCACGGCATCGACGTTTAGCCAGTCAGTAGCGTTTGCAAACTCTATGAGCGTGGCGCCACTAATATTTGTAGTGTAGAGTGCTGAGGGAGTGAGGCCTCCCACAGAGGCGTCGTAGATGTTGAAGAGTATTGAGTTAGTGACGTTCCAGGCCGGCGGCGTGCTCTGGGGGAATGAGACGACTATTGTCTTCAAGCCCTGCCTGTCAGCCGCTACCCATATAGGCTCTGCTAGTAGATAGCTACCATTAAACCCGGAGACCGTTTCTGTTATCCTCCTGCCTGGTAAGTGTATTGCGTTGCCGGTTATGCCGTTTAAGCCCGGCGGAGCGCCAGTTGAGATGGCCGCGTGGCTAACAGCTGTAGCTGTGGGGAAGACTACTTCCATTTCAGCGTACAAGCCCTCCTCTAGTAGCTTGGCAATATTGGGTAGCTCGCCTCTCTTCGCGAGCTCTACGAGGTGGTCAAATCTCGCCGCGTCAATACTAATTAGTACTACTCTTAGTCTCCCAGACTCGTCTACACTACTGCGCCCCGTGTAGAGTACTGCGGGGACTAGGAGTAGTGCTACCAGCGCGAGGACGAGTGCCCTGTTTAGCCACGGCGTGCTCATGGTGCACCACGGTACTGAAATTACAGTAGGGTCGTGCTTAAATACCTTGGAGGCGCTAGGAGTAGAGCTCGGTGAACACTAGTACTAGTCGCGCCGAGCGAGTGGTGGGGCGTGCACGAGCAGCTACTAGTATCACTCATTTTCGCCGCAGCAGTCACTATGCTAGCTCTCGGAGTGGAGAGGCACGTAGTGGCCGTAGCAGTAATACTCTGCCTCCAAGTGCTGGGGCTAATCTCGCCGGGGGACTTCGTGAGCCTAGTCGACTGGGACACTCTGGGCTTAGTTGTCTGCATGAGCGTGTACAGCGCTGTGCTGGAAGTCTCGGGCTTCGCGAAGTGGGCTACATGGAGTGTCGCGAGGAGAGTGAAGAGGCCACTACTACTACTATACGGGCTCACACTAATAGCCGGCCTCGTGAGCCTAGTTCTCGAAAACGCTGTTACCGTGTTTATATTCTCTCCAGTAGCCTTCACCGTCGCCTCGATACTGGGCGCTGACGTGAAGAAGCTACTCGTAGGAGTAGCCCTCGCAGCCGGCATGTCTGGCTCCGCGACTATGGTGGGCGACCCACCGGCTATTATTACAGCGGGGCACTACAATCTCACCTTCACAGACTTCATTATCTACGAGTCGAGGCCCTCAATGTTCTTCATAATACTCATCCCGATGATAGTGGCGAGCGGCGTCCACGTGCTCTACAATTTCGGCCGCGCCGGCCTCAAGCGCGTAGACACTAGTAGTCTAGATGTGAGTAGTGTTGACAGAGCATTTGTTCTGGAAGTACTCGTGTTTCTCGCAGTGAAGATTACACTACTGAGCCTCAGGAGAGAGCTCAATTTACCACTAACACTGCCGGCTCTAGTAGCCCTGGGGGGAGTCTACGCTACGCGACTAGTAGTACACAGAGACTACGAGTCCGTGAAGAGGTCTCTCAGAGAGGGGCTGGACTACAAGCTACCACTATTTCTCATCGCGATATTCCTCCTCAGCGGCGCGCTGAAGAAACACGGAGTTACTAGTCTAGTAGCGGATTTCCTAGTGGGGAGTGTGGGCGCGAACGCCATTGCCATAGGCCTAGTAGTGTTCGCCGTCTCCGCCCTCCTCTCCTCTCTAGTAGAGAACATACCAGTAACACTAACACTAATACCAGTAATCGACGCCATATCTCCACGAGTAGGCGTAGACCCAGTAGTGCTCGCGTGGGGCGTGCTCTCCGGGATCACCGCGGGGGGCGGCTACACGTATATTGGTAGCGGAGCTAACGTCGTAGCCGTGCACCTACTCGAGAGCAGGGGCTCAAAAGTGACTTTCGCCGAGTTCGCGGAGACGGCGCTGGCCTTTAACGCTGTAAACACTCTCATAGTCCTCGCGCTCTACACTACTATCTGGCTACTACAGCTCTGAGTTCACGTGAAAGCTCTTTTAAGAGCAGAGTAGTAGATACCCCGTGAACTCTCACAGCGAGGCTTTTGAGAGGACTAGTAGCTGGTGCTGAGCTGTGAGCGCTAGCGGGAGCGCTGTTGAGAGGGCTAGAGTAGCGTACACCGTAGCGCTGACTCTCGGCTCCTTTAGCTGGGGGGTATTCTACACTTTCTCTACGCGCTACCTCGTCGCCGAGCTGGGGGGTGGGCTTCTCTCAATGTACTTGTTTACGGGCTCCTCCTGGCTCTTCACACTACTCACACTACTCGCAGACGCCGCCTCGAGGACTCTGGGCGAGAGGCTCACTATACTCACCGGGGCCCTAGTCGCTGTGCCAGTACTCCTGGGGGCGTGTGTCAGGGAGCCTTTCGTAGCTGTTTTGAGTTTCATAAAGGTTTATAAGGCTTGGCTTTACTGTGTATTTTGATGGTGTTTCCTGTGAGGGGTGAAGAGCCCATAGGGGCTCTCCCCGAGGGTGATAGGTGCTCAAGATGTGGGGTCTTAGGGGTGGCCCTGAACGCCCTTAAGGCGGATGCAGACCCAAGAAGCGATGAAGGGGAAAAGAGATGAGGCAATAACCATAAAACAACATGAACCAATATAAGAGCTGAACCCCGCTACTACTCGCACTGCTATTAGCCTCTGTGAGCGCGCCCTTGTCTATTTCGTGGCCGGTAGTGCTGAAAGTAGTGTTTAGTAGAGTTGAGAGCGGAGAGGGCGGGGAGTACAGCGCCTTCACGGTGTTCTCGGGGATTAGCTACTTCGCGGGCTCGCTGTCCGCGGGGCTATTCTACGCTCTCGGCGGTGTGGGAGTAGTCTACACTACTACAGCTCTGCTCCTAGTAGCGTCCTTTACTCTCTACTACGCCTACTACACTCCCAGTAGCACTAGTAGCGGGGAGAGCCCAGCTGGCGGGGGGCTAGTGGGGGTGTTGAAGTACACGCTCACAGCTATCTGCGTCTTTGTACTGGGGCGCGAGCTACTCTTCGCCTATGTACCTGTTAAAATTAACCGAGAACTAGAGGCGCTACTACCCAGTAGCGGCGACTTGGCCTACTACGTAGTGTACGGGCTGGTGTACTCGGGCGGTGCTCTAGTGTCGCCGCTGGCTAGAGTTCTCGCAGGGAGGCTCGTCGACAAGTACGGGCCTAGGGGTGTCCTCGCGGCCTCGATTTCAGGGTACGCGCTACTGTACTGGCTCTTCGCGGAGACTAGTGGAGTAGTGCCACTAGTGCTCTGGCAAGTACCGCTATTTCCGCTCTACGATGTTGCCGTGAACACTCACATCGCGAGACTACTGCCCAGAGAACTCCACGTGCAGGGCTTCGCGCTCTTAACGGCGTTCACCGCTCTGGGCGGATCACTAGTGACACTGCTACTAGCTCTCAGAGTAGTAGACACAGCTCTCGTGGGCCTAGTAGTCACCGCCGCTACTCTCACCTCAATTACACTACTACTCTGCGAGGAGAGGGTTCTCGAGCGCGTTAGAGTTAATTAGCGTGCTCTGCTTAGAGATGCGTAGTGAGCGTGGTGGGCTGGAGTCTACGTGGCTTAGAGGTCTCTACGGGGGTCACCTCGTAGTCCGCGAGAGCGGGAGTGTAGCTCTCTTCGCGGGGAGCGGAGAGAGCTTTGTTCACGTCTCCTCTCTACTCGGAGCTATCGTGGGAGTCGAGTACGCTGGCGAGTTCACGGAGTACACCCTCAACCTAGCCGCACTGAGGTCTCCCCGCTTAGAGGTAGTTGTCGCGAGTAGGAGTGAGGGGTGTCTCTGCGAGGTCTACACCGTTGAAGTGGAGACCGGGATGGTGGAGTACTCGGGCTCTCTGAGTACCTGTAGAGGTCTCTCCACGGGGTCTCAGCGCCTGGACGCCCTGGTCAGGGATATTAGTGAGCTGAGGAGGGCGTGGTGTAGTGGTCTCTGCGAGTGCCCGGAGGGGGCTGTGGAGTGCTACGAGGTGTTCTTGAAGGCGAGAGTAGCTCACACTTACAACCTCTACAGGAGGGTTAAGGAGGCGTGGCTCGAGTACTCGCAGGAGTACCTGGGCTTCTTGTACGGGCTAGTGCACAGCGCCCTACTAGAGCACTGCCGAGTAGTCAGCGCGGAGGGGCTGAGGAGTGTCTGTGAGAGGGCTTGTAGAGCCGAGAGCTCTGAGTGGCGCGGTGTAGTAGTCGAGTACGCGTGTAGAGGCGGGTC
>JBMSAO010000049.1:0-7149 GCA_049414425.1 Desulfurococcaceae archaeon | reverse complement strand
GGGCGTAGACCCCGATATAGTAGTAGTAGACAGCGAGATAGACGACCTAGTCGCACGAGTAGACGCCCACGTCTTCAAGCTCTACGGGTTAACCAGCGATGAGGCTAGAACAATCCTTAAATCACTTGGAAAACCACAGAGCTACATAGAAAAAACACTGAGATACTATGCAGATCTCTAGAACAGCATATACAAAGAAGGATGTTAGCTTATAAAAGGACGGAGCCCAGGGATGTATTGAAGTCATGTATTGAAATCTGGGACAGATGAGATCAATAAGCTGGTTTCTCAACTGCTTGGTCTTTCCTAGTTCTTTTAATCTTTTTGCTAAATTTTCTTGTTGGGGGCGTTTTGGCTTGTTGATTGAGAGCGCGTTTTTCAAGTTGTCGGATTATTTTCAGTCTGTGGAGTCTCCTAGTGAGCTATAAGAGGCGCAGGTTGCATTTATATTCGCTGTGGCGATCTACCAGGAGCTCCAGAATAGGGGTTTTCCATACCTACTACCCTACATTCAGTTTGAGAAGCCATACCCAATTGAGAGTAAGCGGGGGAAGAAACCAACAGTTGATATATACTTCAGGATCCCTAAGGATAAACTTCCACCAGAGATCCTCCATAGATGGAGTGAGAACGGAGTATGCGAGGAGAACTGGATTGAAGTAAAGTTCTTTGGTAGTGCTGAAAGGACGGGTTCAAGTAAGCCGAAAGCTCAGAACGTTGGCGCGGTCTTAGCAGATCTCTTGAGGCTAAAGTACTATGTAAGGGAAGGTGGAAGATACCTATTACTCGTTTTTAACAGGAAACCTGAATACTACCTGGCATTCACAAAACGGGGTTCAAGCAGGAGAGACTATTTGAATGCCCTCTTAGAGCCTGGAGAACACAGGGTTATGATAGATTTAGCCAAAGAACCCAAGACTGTCTTGAATACAATTAGCAGCAATTAAATGTAACACCCAACTTGAGAGCAGCAACTCTCTACTAGAAGACAGCCTTAAGCTACTTAGCCCAGACGTTAACTTGAGATAAGAACGTCATGTTTATAACCACGAGTTCGCGAATCTCCCTCTTGGGCGTATTGCATATTAAATGATGTTAGGTAGACCTTACACCTAGAACACTTACCTAACACCGTGCAATAGTGAGCGCTATTCAACGAACGCTAGTTGAGTGTATTGAATCGACACTGTAGTGCGCACTATAGCGTCTCGCTATATGTATAGTGACAATGCACTTGCAATCAAACGTGACAGCACATATAACATAGCAAACACGACTAGGCGGCTCAAGTAGCTTGATTTCACCACGTAAGAATATGTAGAGAGTCCGGGTTTGCTTCACTCTCCTCTATTTGTTAAAAGAGCAACAGACCCCAGATTTGGAGCACACAACGTTGAGAGTGAACCCACCAGCCCGGTTCAACACGGTAAAGGTAGGAATTGGAGGAGTGAGTGAACATGTCTGGGGCTATTGGCGAGTATTCATGATAGCTCGTTGACCTCGAATTCTCTGCGAGTCAGCCTCAACCTCTCCTCGAAACCCCGCCTAGCTACTTGTGATTAGCGTGCTACAAGCTTGCGAAGCGCTGGTTAGTGTGGGGTTAGAGCTGGAGGTTCCGGGTTCAGATCCCGGCGGGCCCGCGATCCTCAATTGATTAAAGATCCTTTTATTGGGGTCTACTTTACGTCTTTATGGGAGGGGGCGTGTTGGCAGTGGGTATTGATAGAGAACGTATAAAGAGGTTTATCTCTGAGGTAAGAAACGCGATCTTGTTTATATCTAAGTGCACAGAGAAATCTTTTGAAGAACTCACGGACTCTGATAAGTATGCTATACGTTACAACATTATTGTTATTGCTGAAGCAATATCAGCTATAGCTCTACATATATGTAGAAATATCTATGGTTTGGAACCTGAAACACCTATACATGCTCTAAGACTTCTCGCTGATAAAAGTTTTATACAACGTAGTCTATTCGAAGAGCTGGCGAAGATCATTAGGTTAAGAAATCTCCTTGTTTACAGGTACTGGGTTATAGATGACAAAATCATATACGATTCTATCAAGAGGAATTTTAGATATGTTGAAGAGTTTATCAAAAGGGTTTCGCTGCTTGCCTGGAGTATTTGAAGAGAGGTTCAAGTATTATAAGTTTAGTGAGAATGAGAAGGAGGCTTTGTTGAAGAAGATTAAGGAGCTTTTATCGAGACACAGTATAGGCCTAGCTATTGTTTTTGGGAGTTTCATTGAAGGCGGTGTTTTAGGGATATTGATATAGCTATTTATAGCCACGCTGTGGATATAGATGAGTTGTTGAGAATTAATTCCGAGCTTGAATTAGAGCTCGGTGTACCCGCGGATATTGTCCCATTAGAGCAGTTAAACCCCGTCTTTAGGCTAAAGATCCTGAGGAAAGGCTAGTTATTGTTGAGAAGTCTGGTATATTTGAGTACCTCTTCATGTTGACGTGCGATGAACTAGAGGTTATGAGAACAGCCCTAGATGAATCTATACCTCGATGCACCTAGATCACTAGTTGTAAAACTATTGAGAAAATTTAGCTAGCTTAATCACGCCAAAATTCACTCTACTATTACAATCACGGGCTGTGAGTAAAAGAGCTCAAGCAGACCGGCCAGTAGAAGTATCAAAGTAAAAACGATCTTGAACCGGAGGAGCCGCAGTTCAGTGAAAAACCGTATTATGCTTATTGCTAGACTCAGTGAAATAGGATGTTATTGTGTATAGGCTGAATGTCCTGTACTAGAATGAGACACGTAAGCGAATCAGTTCTAATTCAGTGATCGTTACTTGCTCGAGGAAATTATTGTCGGCTTCTTAGTTATGAATTCGCTTAATAGTATACTTCTTCTCGGTTTATGCGCATATTACAACTCCACTAAACTGAGACCTAATAAGTGCGAAGTCCACGTCTTTGAACAACACCCACGTGAAGGTAGCATGCAGTATCTCGTTTTTCAGGTACTTCGAGGGCTAGTTGACTGGTAGAAGCCTCTACACAGAGAAACAGTAGAGAGGACACTAGAGCAGTACTAACTACTCTAACGTCTACTAGCTTAATTAAAATATTTTAAGTTACTATGAGCTACACTCGTAGGAGGAGACCGCTACCCTAACAGGGTTGTTTTTCCTATGGGTATTCGCGTTCTCGGCGGCGAGAGAGTGGATATTAATAGATTTCTCTCTCAAGTCATGGAGTTGTATAAGAGCAATCCACTACCACCACACTTCTACCTCGTTTACGACATGCTGTACGAGCTCGGAAATACAGATATAGTGGTTAAGCTGAGTGGAGGGGGGATAGAGACCTATGTGATTGCCTGGAGGTACAGGCGCGGAGGCTCAATACACGTACTGGACTACGAGGTACTAGAGCTCTTAAGACACGTGCACATTGACACGTCTAAACCACACGTAGTTGAGCTGTATAGTAGTGATGAAGAGCTCGTTGAGAGGACTTCTCACTACCTACTCTCTCTCGGCTTTAAAGAGACTGAGGTCAAGTGGTTTCACGACATGATCACTACAGAGGACTCGTTTAGGCCTAGTCCCAACGAGTTCCTCGCCGCGAGGCTGACTCCGGAGCACGTAGAGGTCTTTGTAGACTACGCTAAGAATGGAGGTGAGGAGTTGAGTGTAGAAGAGGCTAGGGAGAAGCTGACTAAGAGAACCTACTTCGGAGTGTTTGTAGGTGGAAAACTCGTATCTGCCGGTGCGGTGTGCGCTAAGCTACCCGAAGCCGGCTTAGTGTGTGACGTATACACTAGAAGCGAGTACAGGAGAAGAGGGTACGCTACAGCTGTGACTTCAGCTACAACTAGGAGAGTAGTCTCCTCGGGCGCAGTAGCGTTTCTCTGCGTGGAGAGAGGCAATGTGGAGGCTATTAGAATCTACGAGAAACTAGGGTACAGAGTTGTGAATACAAGACCCTGGATAATTGCTAAGCCCTCGAAGTAGCTACCGCGTGAGTTTAACGCTTTGAAAGCGATTAAGCTCTCTCTAGTAGACAGGCGTGTTTCGAGTAGACGTCGCCACGGCGCCCTTTTAGACTCTGCGCGTCTCTGTAGAGGATTAATTAGACTAGCCCGCTCAAAGACTCCTCTAAATTGAAGAGATCAGGGCTTAGAGAACCGGTGAGCCAACTAGGTCTAATCTCTCTTACTCCTCTACAAAGTCTGGTGCTATGTGTCTTAGAACTTCCGGTGTTTTAAGCGATTTCAGCAACCTCCTCTCGTGGTATCTCAGCGCTTTTGAAACAATTCTCGGGTAGTTTCTAAGCAAGTCACCGCAGACTCTACTGTACCTCCTACACACATCTAGCAATTCTTTCTCTCCTAGTGCTTGTTTTAGGGGGTTGTAGCCGGCTCTGTAGAGATCCCAGAGAGTTGGCCTCAACACGTAGTCTCTCAGCAAGTATACTCCACAGCAGTCATCACCCGCGTGTAGCGAGAAGTGACCCTCCTTGCAGGTCGCAAAGCCCAGTCCGTACTTCTTCGCGTACTCGTAGTAGATACTGTACACTTCACTTCGCAGGTCTCTGGAGACTCTGACAACGAGTTTAGAGCTACTAGCTCCTCTCAGCGCGTAGTCCTCTACTCCGAATTCCCGTATACTCAGCGCGCTTACTAGGCTCTTTAAGTAGTCCTCCTCGAGCCTCAGAGACTCTATAACTAAGTGCTTTACACCAGTATCCCTCAAGACGCCCATAAAGTACTCGATTTCACTCCTCGTAGTGGGCGAGTAGCCGGGTATGAACGGAGAGAGCCTCGCGACTAGCAAAGGCCCCCCTGCATCCCTGAGCGCTCTGAGCCTCAGTGAAGGCGGCGGAGCGCGGGGCTCCGTGAGCTTAGCTCTCTCATCGTCTATAGTGGATATTGAGACTTGAAGTACTGCCAGCCCCTTGTCGAGAAGAGTTTTAACTAGCTGTCTAATCTCCGCGTCCTCTACTAGTAGCGTGCTCTTCGTGTTGACTACTAGTGGGTACTCGTACTCAAGGGCAACTCTGAGTATTTTCGTGCTCGCTCTAAACGTCAACTCGTCGCGTAGAAACGGGTCTACGAGCGTTGAGAGTCTAAAGGGTATGGGTTTAAGACCTCTTCTACGTATAGTCCTGGCGACTTTTTCAAATAAGTCTACTACGCGGAGTCTCGGCCTAGACACCGCGTCTCCGCGATACCACCTGGCGTAGCAATAAGAGCAGTTAAATGGGCACTGCGTGTAGGGCTCTAATTTCAACACTGTATAGCACAGAGGCGAAATTACACTACTAGCTCCCACTACTAGCTCAGACATCTCTGAGAACACGCTCTTAAAGCCCAATTAGTGGTGTTAGCTCCACTCCAGCTTACTCCGCGAAGAGCGAGTCTAAGTTAAACTACCTACTCAAACACCTAATAAAAACAGAATTTCCCACACTCAGCTTGTTTTCCACGGCTTCAAGCCCTCTTAGACTTGTAGACTTAGATTTACCGGAGTCTCTGAGCCTCGAGACCCGTGGAGTCGTAAGTTACTAGGTGGCTAGTGGCGAGCGATCGCGCGGGAGCTCAGAGATAGTGTAGTGGCTCCTAAAGCACTCACAGCCACTTCACAGGTACTTACAAGTCTCGGCGAGCAGTAAGCTGTCTCAATAACCTGTACTTCGACTCGGGATCCGGCTTACTGGGTGTAAAAGGAGACTTTTAATTTACTAGTGTTGCTAGTGTAGTTAGCGGAATTTAGGGTAGAATATCGGTGAGGAGAAAAGCAGTTGAGATCGTTAATTTCACTAAGAAATTCGGTAATTTCACTGCTGTAGAGAACTTAAATCTAGATATATATGAGAACGAGGTATTTGGGCTTCTGGGTCCAAATGGCTCTGGCAAGACAACTACGCTACTAGCTATAGCTACTGTGTACAAGCCGACTAGTGGAGACATATATGTTTATGGCCGCAGCGTAACTCGCGAAGACTACGAGGTCAGAAAGCTAGTAGGTATTGCGTTTCAAGAGCCGAAGGCTATGTGGATAGACAAGCCAATAGACCTCTTAACGTGGCACGCCAGAGTAGTGGGGTGTTCTCGCGAAGAAGCTAGTATAGTTGTCAGAGAAGTAATGGAGCTACTCGGCCTCTGGGAGCACAGAAACAAGTACTTCTACCAGCTTAGTGGAGGGACGAGGAAAAAAAGTAGAGTTAGCTAAAGTCCTCATTCAGAGGCCGAAAATAGCAATTCTAGATGAGCCCACAGCGCAAGTCGATGTCCTGTCTAAACACGCTCTCTGGGATGTCATTAAGAAATTGAGGTCTGAGGGGACAACGGTAATTATCGCGACAAACGACATGTTTGAAGCAGAGAGAGTCTGCGAGAGAATAGCGATAATGTACAGAGGCAGGCTCAGAGCGCTTGGAACAATTGAAGAGCTCAAAGACTCTATACCCAGGGGCGATGTCATAGAAGTGCAGGTTCAAGGAGGACTCGGAGAAGACGAGGTCATCCGCGAGCTCGAAGTCTTCGGCAAAGTTCGCGTTGACGCAGACACGATCACTATATACTCCGACAAAGCCGAGGAGAAAGTAGTAGAGGTTATAGACGCGTTGAGGAGGAGTGGTCTACAAGTAAAAAAGATCATGATTAAAGAGCCTACTCTCGACGACGTCTTCACATATCTAACAGGAGCGAGACTTAGGGAGTAGTTGTGAGCGAGCTGAGAACACTACTATTAGTAGCTATGTGGGATTTAATGAAGCTGAGAAACCAGAAGATATTTATTGCTATGAGGATCGCGTGGTTTACTGTTCAAGTACTAGTGTTTGCACGGGCTATTTACTACATAGTCTCTAAGACAGTGGAGAGCTACACTGGGGGAGTCGAGTACTACTACTTCTACATTCTCGGAGTGTACACTACACTACTCTACACGACGAGTATTGCTCGCGGGTACATGATAGCAGAGGAGTTTGATGACGGTATAGTAGAGTATCACTTGTCGCTCCCAGTTAAGAGGAGTATCCTGGCGGTAGGGAGAGTTCTCGGAGGCGGGGTCTCTACACTCATATTCACGCTCCCAATGATGATTATCGTGTACGCTGTACTAGGAGTAAGAGACTTAGTTACAGTAGCCGCGTCTCTAGCATCGGCTTTCGTGTTCT
>JBMSAO010000048.1:0-3621 GCA_049414425.1 Desulfurococcaceae archaeon | reverse complement strand
GCCTTGAACGCGAACAAGTCCGTTGACATCCCAATGCTCTTGAGAGCGTACATGTTCTCGGAGTTAAGAGACGTTGGCGAAGCAGAGAAGACGAACGCCCTATCCCTCTACGTAGCCGCTACGGGCGCGTTCATATCTATTGTGGCTAGCGGGCTTAGACGTGGAGAGGCTACTTATGAGCTCTACCTTGTCCCAGACGCCTCCGTCGACTCTATAAGAGACGCTAGTAGGCTCTACACTCTACTGCACCTTAAAGCTCTAGATAGGACGCTCGAAGACACCGTTAGGGGTGTCTTCCGCAATGAGAGTTTAAGCTACGAGCTCGGAGCCCTACTCGCGATCGCCATTCACATATACAACGCTGTGGTTCTAGCGGCGAAGATGCCGTCTCTCGCTGGGCTGTACAACTCGTTCGAGAGGTTTAGGTTAATCAGCGTTGTACCAGAGCAGAGGCCCATGGTCGCCTGGGAGAGACCACTCACACTCACACATCTGTATAGAGAGCTGGAGGAGCGCAGGGCGACAGGCATATTGAGCGCTCTACATGATTGTTTGAGAGACGCTGTCGACTACGCTGAGCGCGTTGAGAGGATTCAGGAGGTTGCGGCGCAGTGCGTTACAAGCCTCTTCGCCCACATAGAGACGGGCTCCTTAGATCCCCTAGTGCTCTGCGCCTCTGGAGCCCAGAGGGTGGCTGATAAGTTTAGAGAGCTGGGCGTTAGTAATGCGGAGAGAGACTTCGTAGCTCTCGTCAAGGAGATCTCTAGGCTGGCTAGGTAGAGGTCCTCGTGAGCCCACACGTAGACTCGATTCTTGAGAGATCGGGGCTGCAAAAGGCTATTGAGAGCTTCGAGAAGGGCAGAAACGTAGTTTTAGTGGCTCCTACGGGGTACGGGAAGACCATTCTCTCAACTAGGCTAGTCAGGGTTGTAAGAGAGCGGGGGCTCTCAGCTGGCTTAATACACGTGGCGCCCTACAGGGCGCTTGTAAGGCAGATCTACGAGGAGAAGTTCAAGGGGGCTCACTCGAGCGTCGGCTACCAGTCAATGGACGAGGTCGAGCCTAGAGATAAGTCTCCCTACTACCTGCGCGAGCTAGTCGTGACTACTCTTGACAGCTTCATCTACAACCTCTATAGAGTGCCCGTAGCCGAGATGCTCAAGGTAGTGAGTGGGAGGGAGACCCTGGGCCACTACTACCCAGTTTTAGCCTCTATAATGACCTCTACTGTGGTGTTCGACGAGGCCCACGTCTACCTGGGGGCTGAGGTCGCTACTGGCGAGGAGGACGAGAGGGAGAGCCTCGAGTTCGTGCTAGCCGCGCTAGCCTACTTATCTCGAGCCAGGGTGCCGGTCATCGTGGAGACCGCGACCATGCACAGCGGCGTGATCGCCAGGGTCGTCGAGGTGCTAAACCGCGCCAACAGAGGGGTCGACGTGATCTACGTTGGGGGGAGAAACCTTCAAGTTGAAGGTATATTGAGGCGTCTAGGCGAAATGCCATCTACGAGTGTAGAGGTCGTTGAGGACAGGGAGTTCTATGAAAAGAACGCGATCGAGTGGGCTACGAAGCTGGTAGGAGAGGAGGAGGCCCTGCGAGCTGCCGGCGAGCTCTGCCGGTCCGAGCCCGTGCTTGTTGTGAGAAACACTATTGCTAGAGCCGTCAGCACCTACAATAGGCTTAAAGAGGTCTGCAACGCGACACTAATACACAGCCTCTTGAGCAACCGTGACAGGGAGAGGGGCCTGAGCGAGGCTAAGAAGATCGCGGAGCGGGGGAGCGGCGCCATTGTCTCTACGCAGGTGATCGAGGTTGGAGTCGAGGTGGCGACTAGGGTTCTCATATCGGACCCTGCCCCCGTAGAGAACCTTTCGCAGAGAGCCGGCAGGCTGTGTAGAGAGAAGTACAGAGACATCTTCGAGGCGTGCCGCGAGGCGGGCGCGGAGGTCTACATTATTAAGGGAGATCCCGAGGAGCTCGCAGAGGTCTATAACAAGGACAGGGTTAGAGAGGTCCTCGGCAAGCTCGCAACCGAGGTGGCTAAGAGCGAGCGCCGAGTCGACTGGCGACTACTCTCAACGCGCATGTCTAGCAGGGTGAGCTTTGCGGACATACTCGAAGCCGCGAGCCCGCCAAGCCTGAGAGAGCCCGGCGAGCTCTACAAGATCGCCGAGTACTACCTAGTGAGCGACGCGACTCCGAAGACGTTGCTGGGGCTTTTGAGGAGCCTCGGCACCTGGCTCTCCAGGTCTAGTGTGCTGTTGAGCGTCCTCATTCCTCCATACGAGGGCCGCGAGCCAGACGAGCTCGAGCTCGTAGCGGTGGACTCGTCTAGGCTGTTCAAGAGCGAGCTGAAGAGCAGGGAGAAGTGCCTCGAGTACGATGATGAGGGGCGGCCGCGAGTAGTCTTGGTCGGCCTCGCAGAGGGTGGGAGGCCCTTTTACATCACGTCTCATCTAAGGGCTAGCCTCGAAGAGCTCGCGGAGAGAAAGGGGTTTGAGCGCCTCGTACGCGACCTTACAAGCTACACTAAGCCGGGGGGTCTGAGTAGAGCTACGGGCATGTACTTGCTAGCCAAGGAGACGTGCTACCAGAGGGGGCTTGGGTTGGTAATATGGCGCACGGCGAGTGCGTAAAGAGAGTTGTAGAGACCTGGCCACTAGCTTATGGCAGGTGTGAAGAGGGCCGCTTAGTTAGTAGCGTCGAGCTCGAGAAGCACTCGAGGCTCACTGCGAGCACTATGAGGCGCCTCGTCGAGGCGAGGTTCTCGCCGAGTGTTATTCGCAACATCCTTCCCGAGGTTTTTGGGCGCGTAGACCCCGTAGACTTCGCCTACATGATTGGGCTACTCCACGACGTCGGGAAGGCGTCTACGTACTACCTGGAACGCTACGTAAGTACGCTACTCGAGGGATCTAGAGGGGGGCTCAACGGGAAGCTCTCTTTCCCATACCACGAGGTGGTTTTAGCACTAATTATGCTTCACGCCGCAGAAGCGCGCGGTGCTGAGCTAGATGAGGTCTCTCTGGCCGCGATGGACCTCGGCGCCAAGGTCATATCGAGGCACCACAGCGCCATGCCAGATCGCCACCCACTCGAGTGCGACCTCAAGTCGTGTAGAGCGTCGAGGGATCTGAGAGAGGCTTTGAAAAACATGTGTAGAAGCGAGGTTACAGGCCTCCTGGGTAGACTCAGAGAATCCTGCAACAACCTGGAGCTGTGTAGCGAAGTGCTTAGTGTCTTAGACGCGCACCTTCGAGACGCTAAGAACTGCTTAGAGCTGTCTAGGAGCTTCGGCGTACCCTTCAATAGGCTTGTAGAGTTCAGGAGCGTCTCCGGTGCGCTAGGGCTGGACGCGCTGGCTGTATACAGAATTGTCGTGGTCTACACGGGGGCTTTAATCGTCGCGGACAACATAGCCGCGTTCCGTGAAGGAAGAGAGAGCGATGAGAGAGGCACACCGCTATTCGTAAAGCACTGGATGCGAGAGCTCAGCGGGGTCTTAGATTAAGCCCCCTAAGCTCCTCCACGCTTTTTCACCCCCCACCCCTATCGCTCAACGCTCTCGGGAAAGGCTAGAGAGCTACTGAAGCCCCGCGGGTGAAGGCCTCCGGTAACCCC
>JBMSAO010000047.1:0-10001 GCA_049414425.1 Desulfurococcaceae archaeon | reverse complement strand
CATCTAGAGAGTAGTAGTTCAGGCCCCGCACGTACGGAATACTCTTAATGTTCTCGCCAATCCAGAGACCCAGCGCGCCACTGTGTGTAGAGCTCGTTGAAGCACACACTCTTACTTCTACCTCGCCCACGCGATTTTCTACTACGTGTAAGCCGGCCTTGTAAGTATAGCCTGTAAGAGCCGCTGCCAGCGCTACTGGACCACCCTCTCTATTTGTAAACCCACCGTAAACACTATTTGCAAATATAACAGCGCTGCTCTCGCCCCAGGCTAAGTGCTCTCCCGGTGTTGGCGGCCTGTAGAAGTACGGTATACACGTGTACATGGGTTTGAATTCCATTTTTCTAAGGGCCTCGTCAATTAGCCTCTGAAACTCGAATAGAGAGTTGTCAATTATACTGGAGTACCCTGAGTAGTCTATACACCCTGGGTTTACAGTAGTAAACACTCTGGCTCTGCCTCCCTCGCGAGCTAGATCTCTTATAAACTCAAGTCCGTACTTGCCAATAGTAGAGTACGAGATCCCAGATACGTGTGCGTGAACTATTTCTACAAGCTCGTCTGCGCCGAGAGCTTCGCCTACTTTAACAATGATTTCCATTGCCTTAGCCGTAGCCCACCCATAGTCTCCGCGTAGCATTTTTTCCTGTTCACGCGTCAAGTACATGACTAGGGGATCCTCACTCTATTATATCTAGTAGCGGGCTCGTTCCTAGGCTTAATAGCCATGGCCACTACTTTATCTCCTACACCATCTAAGCTACGGGGTTCAAGCGTACTACCTCTAATGTTTGGAATTACGAGTATGTCCTCGCTGCCCTTGCACCTCGTTGCAATAGCCCACTCGATCATTAGTGGATTATCAACATCGATGTCGTCATCCACAACTACAATATGCTTCACACTTGGATGCGCAGCCATAGCCACAATAGCGGCTAATTTAGCGTCAGCATATGAGCACTTCTCGCTAACAGCTATCACGGCGTGAAGCCACGTGAAGCCCCCCTCCGTCAATCTCACACTACTCATGCAAGGAACTGCACGCTTGACTTCTACGTATATCTGCGCCTCGCGGGGGAAACCCATAAGTAACTGGTGCTCCCAGAGACCCGGCACTATTGCGTGTGAGGCTCTAGGAGTTCTCCGCGAAACGTACACGTGCTCCGCCGTGAAAACCGGTTGCTCTCTAGCCTGATCAGCTAGCATGAGAATGTCTGTAAAGGGACCCTCAACAGCCCTCTCATTACTAGAGATCGTGCCCTCTATGACAATACTTGCCTCCGCTGGAACGGGTATGCCGTAGTGAGGGGTCTTGACTACTCTATTATCGCCTGTTAGTGTAGCGCCTACTGACACTTCAAATACCCCTAGAGGCGGGCTCATAGACGTAGCTAGTTCCTGCAACGGACTTAACCCCAGTACAAGTGCTACGGGTGTGTCTTTTCCGTGTTCACGGTACTTCGTCATGATGTAGTGTAGATGTCTAGGCACAATTCTGAGTACTGCCCTGTCCCGCGACAAGTACATAGTTCTGTGAAAACTTGCATTACAAATACTCTCATAACACGCAATGTAAACTGAACTAGTTAAATAGAGGCCCCCATCTTCTCTATAGTACTTCAAGAAGGGGAGTTTCCTTAGATCCACGTCTACTTCTGTGAAGTAGTCGCTGAAACTAACTGCTTCTAGCTCTCGAGGTGAATTAGAGCTACGTAGTAATTTTACGTAGGTTTCTTCAAGCGAGCTCGCTCCAATGAGTAGCTGTATATCTCTACGCGATGTAATCACATTCGAGAACACTACTGAATCCTCTAATAGCCCTTCAACTCTAGACACTATTATGTTACTTCTATTCTCATAACTGAGCCTGGTTACAGCGTACTCTCTAGGAATTAAGTTAGCATCCAAAACACTCTTACCCGTAACCTGGGCTATCTTATAGATGTCCTGGAGATCCATGTACTCATACCTCTACATACTCCTCTGTGTAGTCCTCTTTAAGTTTAATTTTGGAGAGCTTTACAGCTCTGATACTCCCCGTGTAGTTAGTCTTCAGCACTATTTCCCTCTTTTCAAAGTCTATTTTAACGAGAACACAGGGGTAATAATTTCCGTTACTGTCTGTAACAGCGCAGTAGAGGTTTTTCTCGAAGTTCTCTACATATATTTTAACTCTATCAAAGCCCAGATTCTTCAACTCGTCTGCATTGTAGTTCTTCACACTACCATAAATGTAGAGTGTACCCGGTAGTCGAGACGCATATAAGATTTTTCCCTCTACGAACTTGGCTACAGCCGAGAGGTCTAATTCAACTCCCTGGAGTAGTGGAAGCCCCTCTACAAGTGTGCTGTCTAGTGGGAGTTTCACTAGAGGCGCCTTTTCGAGAAACTCACGGTACTTTAAACTGCGTATTTGTCTGCGCTCTTCGCGAGACCGAGTCTTCCTGTAGACCGGGGCGCTGATTTCGTAGACTCTTAAACCAAGTCTTTTGTACTTCTCGAAAACTCCTTTGAGCTCGTCGCCCAGAACTAATACTACATCCGGCTTGATCTCATTTACTATATTGTACTTGTGAATTACACCACTTTCATCTCTTACCCAGCCGTCAGTATCTATTATTACTGGACCTAGATCTAGTCTCTCGGCGAGTTCAGTTAACTCTTTAATTTTACTTATAATGTCTTGAGTATGATACTGCGGCTTAGTGTCCCCTATAAACCTCATTGCGAGAGGCTTGAGTTCAGAGATCCACAGTACTGTATTTTCAGAAGATCCTAGTGTAATAAAGCCCGGCGGGCCTATATCGGCTTGCCCAACATCACCATCAATTACACACGGTTTACCACCACTCTTGAGGAAAGCATTGAACAGCATTGTGACAAACGAGGTTTTTCCGCAGTCTATACAGCCAACTACAATAATTCTGTTGTACTTCTCTTTTGAAATCTCTACTAGTATTTCTCGTTTTCGCAAGTACGGGTCACTCGCGTCCACGCTCTGTATTTGCGACTCGTTAATCATTACGACGTCTAGCTCCGCATCACTTATTGCTTCAATAATGTAGTTTCTGAATTTGTGAATAACTGCTTTTTCACTATCACACAGTGTCTTACCGTAGATGTCAATACAGCCTGATTTAACAGTTATAGACATGGGTCCGTAGACTCTCAGCAACTCGCCTCTTGACAGCCTTATTAGTGGCATTGTCTAAAGCACCTCTACACCCTCGCTAATAGCTATCTTGTACGCTGCGTAAATGTCTTTATACCTAAACGGCTTTAACCGGCTTAGTCTCTTCTCAAGGAATCTCACCTCATCAAGTCTACTGACACTAGGAGTTGACATTTTCTCGTCAATTAACTCTACGAGGACATTGTATTTCCTCTTAATACTCAGTGCTGTGTCCACTGCGTTAAATCCAGTACCTATTTTCACCTTTAAGCTCTTGTGTGGAATACACTCTACTATGTAATCTAGATCTCTCTCGAGATCTTTTAATTGCCCCTCGCCATAGAGGAGGAGCTCGTTTCCACTAATAATAACGTAGCTTATGTCCTGGCCTGGATCTATGCCTACAATTATTACATCATAGGAGTCTGTAAGCCTAGTTAGCAGTATTGCTCTCTCGAGTTCTCTGCAGTTTCTCTCGGGATCGTACACTACTGTCAAGTCGCTTCTACTAGACAACTCCTCTACAAAGACACTATAGTCGGTGTAGACAACACTACCAAGTGGAACTTCTCTGCTCGAGTAGTAATAGTAGAATTTAACTCCTCGCCTCTTTAAGTACTCAACTACTCTAATAAACCACGTAGGCTCGTAAATAGCTAAGAGCAGTCCTCTTCTCTGCAATCCCTCCACTACTCTCTATCCTCTACTTTTACTACCCTGTAGTGTAACCATAAAACAAACTCGCTAAATAACATTAATAACGTGGTGGTGCTTATATCTAAGACCTACACTGGTAACCCCGTGCTCGACGAGGCTATTGACAACTCCCGCAGTATTCTCCTTCAAGGTGTTGCAGGTGCTGGAAAGACTACTCTACTACTCACTATTGCCAGTAATCTCTGCAAAGAAAACTCCTGCGTGTACATATCAACTGAAGAAACTGTTCACTATGAGAGAGTCGCGAGAAACCTAGATAAATATGAGAAAGCACTCTTCACCGAGGCGTACGACTTAGATACATTACTCAAAATAGTCCTCACACTCCCCTTTATCAAGCCAAAATACGTCTTTGTAGATAGCATTAATGCCCCGTATAGAGTCGAGATGAAAAAAGAGTCTACGCAGGCGAAACAAACCCTCATTATAAGTGCTCTACTCGACGTTGTTGAGAGAGAAGGCGGTAAGCTATTTGCCTCTGCACAAGTGAGGGCGGGGGAGAGTGGTGATGTCGTTGCCTCTGGTTTAAGTATTCTAGAGTATTATTTTGACCTAATTCTAGAAGTCTTAATTATGAGGTCCTCACTCAGATCTATTAAAGTATTTAAGTCTATTAGACCTCATAAAATTGAAAGCCTTTGCTTCTTAATTAGAGAGCAAGGTGTAGAGTGGTGTGAGTGCGAGTGAAGAATTACTAGAGTGGATTGTACGCTACTACTTAACACCAATGATCGCTAATGCCGTGCCTGTGTTAATATCTGGTAATAAGCCCATTGATAACAATGCCCTATTTATAGACAAGAAGCCTATACTAGGTAAAAACAAGACATGGGAGGGGTTTCTCGCGGGATTAGTTGGCGCGTGCGTAGCTGGCTCAGTAATTAGTGTAATTGAGCGAAGTCCTAGTATGGCACTGTTGGCTTTAGGTGCGGGTCTCAGTGCGCTACTCGGAGACATACTTGGAGCTTTTATTAAACGTAGACTAGGTATTCCCCCAGGTGCCCCGGCTCCTCTTCTAGATCAATTAGACTTCTTCGCCGCCGCGACGCTATACTATTACTTACTGGGTGTGAGTGACGTTGTCTCAAAGCCCATCTACGTGCTCATAACAGCCATGATAGTAGTATTTCTACACGTAACAAGTAATTTACTAGCCTACTTAGCGGGGCTCAAGACCTCTAGACTTTAAAGCTAGAGAGCGAGATATTTAAAACACTTAAAGACTCTGAGAAATAAACAGTAATAATGGCCTGAGCGCTCTTAGTAGTTGTTGGTGTCAGAGAGGTGGCACTATGGCTAGGTATCCAAAAGTGATTACCACGTACTGTCCACGGTGCAGGACTCACACAGAGCACAGTGTGACTATATACAAGCACGGTAAAAGGAGGAGTCTAGCTGAAGGAGAGCGTAGATATGCTAGAAAGAAGAAGGGTTATGGCTCTAAGAGAAAGCCTGAGCAGAAGAGATTTGCTAAGACAACTAAAAAAGTAGTACTGAAATTAAAGTGCGTAAAGTGCAGTTACATTATTCACAGAGGGAGTATTAGGCTGAAGAAAGCAGAACTAGTAGAGGTTGTTAAGGGATGAAGAAGAAGAAAGTACTAGTACCAATGCCTAAAAGCAGGTTTTTGAAGGCTATGTGCAAGAACTGCGGTGCTGAGAACATAGTTTTTGATAGGGCTTCATTTCCCGCTAGGTGTAAAGTCTGCGGAACACAGCTCGTAAAGCCTACGGGAAGTAAAGCTGAAATAATAAACGCTGAGATAATCGCCGAGCTGGGCTAGTTATAATTGCGGGCTTTTTGAGTCTAAATACTTAAATTCTGCAACTAAAGTAACTAAGTGTGTGATGAGCCGGTGAGCTATTTGAGTAGAGATCAATTAATAGGAGCACTACTAGTAGTAGTGTCCATAGTTGTGATCATTGTATACAGCTATTTAGTGCTGCTCACGCAGTACTGGGAAGTGGTCGTCAAGCTGACTCTAGTAGTAGCTGTTATAGGTGTCTGCGGCATCATTGGCTGGATCGGATATACACTCGCAACAACACCACCACCAAAACCAATTGAGGAAATCGAAAAAGAAATTGAAGAAGAATTAAAGAAGCTCGAGGCAGAAACTAAGGAGAAGCAGTTACAGCAAACCTCTTAAGAGGAAACTCGACTTTTAGTCTTTTTACACCTTTAGGCACACACATAATACACTAAGTACGCTACTAATACTGTAGAGTACGAGTGAAGTGGGGTTAACACCATATGGTTTCACATAGTATTCTAGCTCCTCCAGGGACAAGAGTAGCACTAATGGGGAACGAGGCTATCGCGCGCGGCTTAATAGAAGCCGACGCGAGAGTCGTCGTGGGGTATCCTGGTACTCCTTCAAGCGAGGTTATAATGACTCTTCAGTCAATTAGTAGACAGCTCGGCATGTATGTTGAGTGGGCTATCAACGAGAGAGTTGCCTTTGAAATAGCCCTGGGGGCTTCAATAGCCGGCGTACGAGCAATGGCTACAATGAAAGCCCCCGGCTTAAACGTCGCATCAGACCCTCTACTCTCCTCTGCTTACTGTGGTGTGAACCGGGGATTAGTCGTTCTCGTAGCCGATGACCCGGGCCCTCACACAACCCAGACTGAGCAAGACAGCCGCTGGTATGCTAAACTCGCCAAGTTACCCATGATCAGTCCCTCGAATCCGCAAGAAGCCAAAGATTTCACTAAAGTAGCTTTTGATATTAGCGAAGAATTAGAACTACCAGTAATTCTGAGAACAACTACTAGAGTTAATCACACTGTTTCAGACGTTGTTCTAGGCGAGAGAGTAGAGGTCGCTCAAAAGCCTACACTAGTTAAAGACGAGGTTAGATTCGTGAGAGCGGGTATGAGTTGGAATCTCGAGAGACGCAAGTGGCTTAATTCTAGGCTTAAATTAGCTGAAGAAATCGCGAGTAAGTACAAAATTAACACTTCTACCGGGACCGGGGATTTCTGCATAGTTACTGAGGGTGTTGCTTACGAATATGTAATTGAAGCCCTCGAGGAACTGGATTTACTCGACAAGGCGAGAGTAGTTAAACTGGGTCTCCTCTACCCCATTCCCAAGAAGTTTCTATTAGAAAACCTCGCAGATTGTAAAGCGGTTCTCGTCGTAGAGGAATTAGACCCCTACATTGAGGAACTCGTCAAAATGACACTGTACGAGGGTAATCTAAACACACGAATATATGGTAAATCAACAGAACACATACCCCTCGAAGGAGAACTCAATAAACACATAGTAAAGAGCACGTTAGTGAACCTTATAGAGGAAAAGGCATTCACAGAGAGCGGTGTAATTGAGAGCTCACACTCGGTATTGGGGGAAATACCTCCAAGACCTCCTCCACTATGCCCGGGTTGTCCTCATAGATTTTCGTTTCTGGCATTGAAAACAGCTATCTCTAAAAAGGGGTATAAGCTCTCCGAGATCCCGGTGTTTGGGGATATTGGTTGCTACGCGCTGGCTGTTTATCCGCCTCTGAGTATGCTGTGGACTGAGCACAGTATGGGTGCGAGTATATCAATGGCTATAGGCGCTAAGATAGCCGGTTACGGCAAGCCAGTAGTCGCCGTTATAGGTGACTCGACATTTCACCACGCTGGTATACAGCCACTAATAGAGGCTGTTAACAAGAACGTAGACGTGCTCATAATGATTCTAGATAACGACGTCGTCGCGATGACCGGGCATCAGTCAACTCCCGCGTGGAGTGTAAGTGAGAGTGGGAGAGTGCTCAGACCCGTTAGTGTTGAGAGTATTGTAAAAGCCGTGAACCCCGATATCGTAGTAACTATTGACCCGTACAACCTCGATGAAATGATCTCAATTATAAGTGAACTAGTCGATAAACCCGGGGTGAAAGTTGTAATCGCTAAACATCCCTGTGCACTCTTAGAAAGACGTAAACGAGGAGCTACGCGCAAATACCGCGTCGATCCCAGCACGTGTAAAGGTTGTAAAGCGTGTATTAATGTAACTGGATGCCCGGCGATAGTGGTAGAGGATAGTGTGGCTAGAATTGTATTGGAGGACTGTAATGGGTGTGGGCTCTGCTCTAGATACTGTCCATACGAGGCTATTAAGCCAGTAGAAGAGGCTGTTGTCGAGTGAAGAGAGTGGTTAACATACTAATAGCCTCTGTTGGCGGGCAAGGCGGGGTTACACTATCACGTGTAATAGCACTGGCATCTACTCTAGTCGGCTATAGTGTAAAGACGGCTGAAACACTCGGCATGTCTCAGCGCTATGGTAGTGTTATGAGCTATGTGAGAATAGGAGTAAACACAGATGTCCACTCCCCCCTATTTGGCCCAGGTGGAGCCGACTACCTCCTTGGATTAGAGTTAAGTGAGACTCTCAGGAGATTACATTACACAGCTAGTAGTGGTATTTTAATTGTAGCTGACGAATACAGGCCATCGTATACTCAGAGCGTAAGATACTCTTCAGTGAAAACCAGTGATCTCGTGAACAAGCTACTCTCTCTACGGCCAGGCGTCTTTATTGTCCCGGCGAGGAAGTTGGCTGAGCAAGCTGGCAGTGTTCGAGCACTAAACATGATCATTCTAGGCGCCTTTAATGCAATCTCAGGCCTATTAAGCCCTAATAGCGTAGAAAGGGCTATTACAGAGCTCCTGCCTGAAAAAGCCGCTACGATATCTATTAGGGCCCATGAACTAGGCTATAAACACGCTCAACAAGCTCGATAGATATTAACGCTTACTTTACACAATTTGAAGACGCTGCGAGTGCATTTTCTAGACGCGTTTACTTTAAAAAGCTTTCTGGTTCTCCCTACTCAGATCAATATATCCAATAGACTGTTTTGAGAGCTCTACGTTACACTTGCCGGGATTGTTTTTGCAAAAGTCTTCGCACTTCAGTGCCAAGTCTAATGATTCATATAATAGCCCGCAAACACCACAAGCGTAGTACTTCAAGTCTCCCACTTCAACAGCATACACCAATTAAAACACCCCTAGAGTTTCCCTACACAATAATCTTATCCCGTAAAGTAATTAATCTTCAGCACGTTTCTCCTCTTCACCACTCCGTGTTCGGATCCCTCATCACGACACCGATAGACTTATAATCCACCACTAGTTCTACTACTTTAAGGGGTTAAAAGTGTGTAGGCTTTTAGCACTCGCCAGCTTGAAGCCTAATGAGGGTTTAATTAAAGAAATTGTAGGTGCTTTTGTAGAGAGTAGTAGACGTGACCCTTATCTCGAGAGGATTTCTGGTGGCAAGTTAAGCGCTCATGATGATGGCTGGGGGTTTTCAGCCCTTGGACTATTTAGGGGGAAGCCCACGCTCGCTTTTCACCGCTCTATTGAGCCCATTTTCTACGAGAACTCGAAGAGCGTAATAGACCTCCTTGTGAAGAAAGCGTCCAAGTATGACTCGCTGTACTTTCTACTACACTCGCGAAAAGGATCTCCAGGAGAGCCCTACGGTCTCGATTATACTCACCCCTTCATGAGAATCAGCGAGAGGTGTGTGGGCTGGTTCGCTCATAATGGTGGTGCCAATAAAGAGGAGCTGGCTAAAAAACTCGGTGTAAATCCGTGGATAAGGGTAGACTCCGAGCTACTCGGCTACTACTTGCTGGACAATGTATTCACCTGTGTAGAGTCTGGTGGAAATGTAGATGAGTGTGTTAAGAGGGCTTATGAAGACGCTGTACACTACGTCGTGGAGGGGAGCGCTTTGAAAACAGTGCTCCTTCTACTAGTTGACACTCAAATACACCTCTACACTACACATTACACTCGCAATGTTGAAAGCGATGAGAGAAAACAATATTTCGCCACTATAGCCTATGAGGGTGAGGGCTTCTCGCTAGCAGGATCTATTACAATAAAAGAGTACTTAACTCCTCGCGGTAAAATAATGTATCTCGAGCCGGGAGTTTACAGAGTAGAGCCAAGCGGTGTGATCAAGATATCCAGCCTGTGACCTCTAGTACAGGCTAGGTAGCCTCAGCAAATGTCCGCTAAGCGCGTGGGTTTCATAGCAAATCCAATAGCGGGTATGGGTGGAGCTGTAGGACTTAAAGGGACAGATGGAGCCGCCT
>JBMSAO010000046.1:0-51985 GCA_049414425.1 Desulfurococcaceae archaeon | reverse complement strand
CGTGAAGGCGCTAGTAGATGAGGTGCTCGAGAAGACTAACTGGAGTGTAGTTATATTCGACCACACCGGAATGGATTACGCCCCGTACTGGGCTAGTAGCGTCGTGAAGGCGGATGAAGTGGTTCTGGACGTAGACACTATAACTGAGGGGTTAAAAGCGGCTCTCAGCTCGGCTGAGAAGCTAGTAGAAGAGTACGTCCCGCTAGCACTCGTGAAGTTTATTGTGTGTAGTAGTGACCAGGCGCTCTGTACTCACTTCACGAAGCCTCAGTTAACATCAATAACACTAACGAGGAAGAAGCTTGAGGAGTTGACTATTAGCACTTCGAAGGCGGGTAAGTGGAGTGCTGTGGAGCTAGCTAAAGTAGTCGCTGAGACGTCCAGCAAACTGGGGGCTCGCGAGACTACCGCGCAGAAGCTCTCTCTATACATAACTCTCTTCGCTGAGCACTACGTGAAGAGACTGAACAGAATGTCTAAGACCGTGGACGAGCTCGTGGAGAGGGCTCGGCGAGAGAGAATTCTAGTAGTAGACTTGAGCACGGTTGAAACCGAGGCTAGGAGAGTAATTGTGAAGAGGTTTCTCGAGAGGCTCTGGGAGATAATTGCCGAGAGGCTCGAGCCCGTGAACACACTCGTAGTTATTGACGAGGCTCACAACTACGCGTGTCAGTACGGGTGTTGGCCTTCGAGCGCGCTGATAGAGAAGACTCTGCGGGAGGGCAGGAAGTGGAATTTAGGAGTAGTACTCGCTAGTCAGAGAGTGCTCGACTTCTCGCCGGATGTGAGAAACAACGTGAACACTGTGTTCTTCAGTAAGCTCCAAACACCCTACGACTTCGACCAGCTCAGAAACTTCGTGGACTTAGCCGGCGTGAGGCCCGAGGCCCTCTCACTACTAGAGACAAGAGAGTTCTTCTTCGCGGGTCTGGGCAACCCCTTAAAGTACCCAATGCTAATAAGGGTGCGTGAAGTTGCCGAGCCTCCCAGAGCAGTTCACTAGTGAGGAGCCCCTGGGCGTCGCGCCAGAGGTAGTGGAGAAGGCTGTCATCAGGGCTACTAGCAAGCTGATCGCTGAAATTGAGAGAGTAAAGTCGCTTATAGCCGAGATTAGAAGGGCTCTCGAAGCTAGAAGAGAAATCTTCACTATAAGAGAAGCCGGTAAGCCCGAGAACCTCTGCTACGCCGCAGTGGACTCCAGCTTCACAGCCCCCGCAATAGAGCTCGTAGGGGGCTACCTGGGAATAGTGGTCGTTGCGAGCGTCCTCTACGGGTCTAAGTGCGGGAGGAACACTGTCGACGCAAAGGCCTATACAGAGCTCTGGTTTAACAGCGACTTGACTAGCACTATTGCGAGGTACTATGAGAGAGTAGTAGCTCTAAAACTCCTAGAGGAGAAGAAGAGAGGTAACGTAGACTTCGACGTGCTACTACTAGACGGAGAGATAATTCCGAGAACTCTCGGCAGGCGCGAGGGGTCTAGTAGAGAGCTACTAGAGAGAGTTGTAGAGCTTACGAGTAGAATGCTCGAGCTGGCCGACAAGACGGACACAGCGGTAGTGGGTGTTTTAAAGAGGAGTTACGCGAGAGACATAGTCAACATCCTCGGCTTTCACGACATTAAACTAAGTGACAGGGCCGTTATGAGCCTCGTTTTGAAGCCGGGCGAGTACTTGATCGCGGGTGTACACTCAGAAATATACAGTGAGCTCAGGAAACTAGAGAGTAAACCAGGCGTTAAGAAAGAGTGGCTCGAGAGTAGACTTAAGTGGTACGAGGCCCTCGTGAGCAATATACCAGTAGGCTACGCTGTTAAACTAGCGTTTTACAGAGCCCCAAGAACGCTCTACCCGATAGCCACTAAAATAGAGTACTTGAGCAGCGGCGGGCTAGCCGAGGACGCTCTCATCTCGAGCTTAGTACACGTGAGTGCGGGTACGGGAATACCAGCACCAGTAGACTACGCAGACGCACTCTCCACTATTACCAGGGAGTTGAGGCAGACAGCGTATCAAAAACTACTCGCAGAAATAGCGAAGAGAGCCGGGCTCAGGGCACGAGACATACTACCCCTACTCTCACTAATGAACCCGGAGAAGCTAACGCGCATTTTAGGCTAGGATTTTTACACGCCTCCTCAACTCTCCTCTAAACTAGAAGGAGCGCGGGTTCCTCACTAAAATTACCGTAATTACGATACTCTTGAAATCCAGAGTACTGGTGTTCGCGCTGTGTAGTGCTGAGTTGTGAGCACTAGTACTAATAATCCTCGTGAAGGTAAGTGGGCACTGTTCTCGCCGAGCCCTTTTACTCCTGAATAGTGTCTATTTCGCGTATAAGAGACTCATATGTTTTCGGCTCTTTCCTCTCAGCTACGAACTCTACAATTACGTGTTTAAACCTCGGCTCAGCCGACTTCACGGCGCTCTCTATTCTCGCTGAGAGGCTCTCCAAGTCATCTATATCCAGAACCCTGTCCACTTCTACTTCTAGTACAAGTATATACTCGTCCTCGGTTAGCATCATGGCGTTGAACACGTTCACGTCTTTCACTTCTGGAATACCGAGCACAGCTACTAGGGCTTTTTTCATAGCGCTCTTAGGAGGCGACCTCCCAACTAGTATTTGGTAGTACTTGTAGCCTATTGCGAGTGCCGATATGAGAATAATAAGCGAGATCGCGAGGCCCCCAATAACATCTAGTAGAGTACTACTCGTAAAGACTACTACTAGAGCTAGTGCACTGCCGAGAAAGTCGCTTACAGCGTCAACTAGAGTTCCCTCTATAGCTGGGTTATTCGAATCTCTCTTCTCAGCTATAAACGTCGTGACTAGGTATAGTAGGTTAAGAGTAAACGCGGCTGAAAATAGTACTTGAGCTTCGCGTGTAGAGTACACGTAGTAGTCTCCGAGTAGGGATGTTAGAACTCTATACACAGCCGTCGCGAAGATCACTCCGCTGAAAATAGAAATCGCGATTAAGCCGAGCACATAAAGCGCTCTGCGAGCACCATATGGGTACATAACGCTCTTAGACCTCTTACTGAGCTTCAGGCCGAGTAGTATTAAGCCCAAGCCCACAGAGTCTCCAGTGTCGTTAAGTACGTCTACAAACACGCTAGTAGAATTTGTCCACATTGTACTCGCGACTTTTAAAATAGCTGAAAGTGTATTAACTAGTAGTGCTACCCACACCACTCTACTCAATTCTAAGAGCCCACCGGGACACTCACTATAGTGTAGTCTTCCCCTTTTAAACTTTTGAGTCGAGGAGTTCCTGGCTCCTCAGAGAGCTCTCTCCACAATTTCAATAACTAACTCTCTACTAACAGGGAAGGGCATCATTACGTGGTATCTCTCACTAATAGACCTCACCACGAAGTCCACGACTCTCTCAACGTCTGATCTCTCGACGCCGTAGTCTGAGAGCCTCTCGTTAAATCCGTGGCTTCTCTGAAACTCCTCTACGGCTTTCATAGCTCTCTCAGCGTCTTCACTCACAGGCTTAATAGAGGGGTCTATGTACTTGAGGAGTCTAGCAGAGACTTCGGGGACGGCTTTGTGTGTGTAGTACACGACCACTGGGCCAAATAGTGCTAAGCCGGCACCGTGAGGTAGTTCTGGCTTTAAACCGCTAAATCCGTGTTCTATAGCGTGATTTAAGTGGGCGCCCCCAGCGACGTCTATACTCACACCGGCAATCATTGAGGCGTAGAGCAGTCTTGTTCTGGCCTCTAAGTCACCAGGCTTCTCAAGAGCTCTCCTCAAGTACTCAGCGATGTTTGCAATAGCTACCTCTGCGAGGGACACTACTAGTAGGTTTGCTCTCTTAGATGTAGCGGCCTCGTAGGCGTGGTAGAAGGCGTCTAGTGTAGTGTAAAGTGACTGCTTGTAGCTGAGCGTAGTAGTGTACACGGGGTCCTCGAAGCTCACTGTGGGGTACTTAGCCACAAACCCCTTTTTCTCAATTGTACCGCTCAGTGTTAACACGGCAAATCTATTTACTTCCGAGCCCGTGCCGTGAGTTAAATTGACAATAATGAGTGGCAGAGTCTCCGCGACCTGGACTCTCTTAAACATCAAGTCCTCAGCTCTCAGACCGCTCTTCGCTATAATAGAAGCTGTTTTAGCCACGTCAATTACACTACCTCCACCAACGCCTACAACGGCCTCAGCTCTCTCAGCTCGAGCGAGCTCGGCTACTTCATTAGCTACACTAGTATCCGGATTAGGCTTGACACTACTGTACACAGTGTAGTAGACCCCCAGTTCTCTCAGAGTCTTCTCGACATCGCCGAGCGCTCCGGATACGCGGGCGGCACTGCGAGAAGTGACTACTAGTACTCTCTGATACCCCTTAACCCTATTGGCGAAGTGCTCTCTGAGAGAGCCGGGGCCGAAAAAGACCTCTACTCCCTCATACCTGAATTTAAAAACACTGCTCCACAATACTGGACACCCCGCGCTAGTTCTTGTCTATCACGACGTAGCTGTTCACGTTTACAAGCCCGTATATTCTCGACGCGGCCTCTATGAAGCCGAAGAAGGGGACTAGGAGTATCATGTGTGGTTTACGCGAGTTGTAAACGCCGTAGATGTAGGTTCCGGCGTAGTAAATGCTCGCGGGCACTATGAACCAGAAGTAGCCTATATAAGAGATCGCCGGGAGTAGCAGGAGTAGAACTAGGACTCCAATAACGAATGTCAGGCCTCTAATAACTATTACTACTTTCATTAGGAGAGGTGACCCCCTCATCCCAGTCACGACGCCTTTAAACCACCTGCCACGCTGGCTAATTAGGTCCCTCACGCTGTTAGGGCTTTTAATTGAGACTTTAGTACTAGACTGCCACGTCTTGTAGCCTCTTTTAACAAGCTCTTTAGCGAATTCGAAGTCCTCGGTGAGTGTTCTCTTAGAGAACCCTATTTCTCTGAGCACCATGCCTTTAACTATTAAGAGGTCTCCGTGTAGCCCTAAGAGGGGCCTCCCGAGGAGACCTGTGAAGAACCTGAAGAAGAAGAAGTCGTCTACAAATCTAATCCAGTCCATAATGTAGGCAGTAGTGCTCTTACCGGGACGCGGCACGAGAACCCCGTTAGCAGCGACGTAGCCGAGTTTCTCGTACACGGGTATCTCGTAGAGGAACGAGTCGTCTAGTATTAAGTTGTCGTCGTCTATAAACACGTACCACTTAGACGGGTCTGCACAGCACTCTACGAAGTACTGTAGAGCTCTCCCCTTACCGACTAAGTCTCTCCTATAGTTAGAGGGCACTACGACTAGTTTTACACCTTTGAACCCTCTCAGTCTCGGTAGTAGTGGAGCCTCTTCATCCACAACTAGTACTACTCTTCCATACCTCTCTACGTGGTATCTCAGCACTTCGTAGAGAGAATTCTTGACTCTCTCATCAGCTTTCGACACAATAACAATCTCTACATTTCTAGCTCTCACACCGTCTCGGCGAGGCCTGTACTTGAAGTAACTGAAAATACCCATTGAAATCAAGAGCGAGTAGCTCAGCGCACTTATTAGTAGCAGAGCTACAGCGCCCTCTACAATATAGTCTCTAACCACGCTATTCGCCTCTCTGAAATACCACAACTTATAAGTATTTCTCTCGCTTAAAGCTAATAAAAACTAAAAACGGACGCCCCGTGGCGAGAAAGGGTTTCCCCGAGGCAATCATCTGTGAATAGCTGTAATTAGTTGTGAATACGTTGTTTTTGCCTCGGGGTTCCCCGCATTGGGTCGGGTTCTCACTCCCTCACTTGCGGGGCTATCAGGGCTCCACGCAACCCGAGAGCCCCTCATCTGCTTCAACTTCTCTAAGCCTCTTAGAGCTATGTTCCAAGATGCTATAACATCCCTAGAGGTTACGGTATTACCTAGCATAGCAAATCTGTAGTTTATGAATCTCAATGGTTTTCCATTTGGCGATGTTTTCGAGGTTCTCCTAGGGTCTACATAGATCGCTTTAATGCCTTCTAATAGTGCTTTGTACTCTATGTATGACTGTATTCTTCTATAGCACCACATCTGCATCTCCCACGAGAGCCTATCACCGTTCGCCTTCTCTTTAAGCTTCTCCAAATCCTCGAGAACAATTAAAGCGCCGTACTCTTTAGCAATGCTAATAACTCTCTTAGCTATGTAGTGCGAGGAATCGTTTAAGATGTTCTTTGCCCTCCTAAGCCCTCTACCCCTAACCCTCCTAGCCCACTTCAAGAACCTCCAACTCCTAGGATACCTTCTCTGAAGCTCTTCAGTAAGCTTCTTTAGGTGAAGAGCTCTTCCAAGGCTTTTGAAAGGCATGACACCTATTGAGACCGAGCTACCACTCAAGTCTAGAACTGTGTATGTTATGTTGTTGAAGTTTACGTCTATGCCCATAACAGCCCTAAAATCAATGGGCTCAACGTCTTTGTGAAACGTTATGTAGACAAGTATTTTTCCACTCCTATAGCCAACAAGTATCTCTCCAACTCTCCAAGAGCCGTCGAGGTACTTGTCTAGGTACTTATACCATTTAAGCTTTAGCTCAACCCACTGATTATTTAATACAGCTACTCTCAATGTTTTCGCGTTGAAGTCTACTTTGTAGTCTAGTGGGTGTATTCTAGCGGTCAGCTTCTTGAGCACTGGTCTAGAGCCGCTATTCTTCTTAGTTGACTTAACAACCTCCTTAGCGCGCTTGTAGATTTCAGATACGTGGTGCGCTCTAAAGCCTTGTCTCTTCAACTCGTTGTAGAATATCTTATGCAGTTGTTTTGTTGATGGCGGTCTCTCTAAGCTCCAAATACTGTCTACTACGTACTGAACTACATCTCTATATGCTTTTAGGAACTGGATTAAGAGGATCTCACCTCTCTCGGGGGCAACCGCCTCAACCCTAGCGGTTGCTCTAACCCTCATAGAGAGGCTCATAATCTATCACTATAATTAGGTTCTGTTAACAAAGCTTATAAACATTGTTGACTTCTAAAGCTTTGGTGGGTACATGAGCTCTGTCTACATGTTTGAAGCTAGTGTAGTTAAGATATCTGGTGATAGGTACGTGATATACCCACCCAAAGACTACCAACTAAAGCTAAAGAAGTTTCACGGGAGGAAGGTTAAGGTGTTAGTGGTTATAGAGAGCGATTAAACCACGTATTTACAGCTATTCACAGGTATTTACAGTTGATGCGGACCTGGTGGTGGCTACTTGAGATCTGAGTTAAGACTACTAGTACTAGTGTTTGTAGTGTGGATTTCAATTAGTTCTGCCAGTATATTAGTAATTCTCTCAAATGCCTCAGCAGAGGCTTGCGCGTTCTGGAGGCTTCTAATATCTTCTATCATGCTCTATACTTTACAGGCTTATAGAAACAGACTCGTAGATTTTAATTTGAGGAGAGTAAAGTGGTATCACGTTATAGCGGGGTTGAGCTTAGCTCTACACTTTATTCTCTGGATGAGAAGTCTATTCTTAATTCCAGTGTACATAAGTACGCTACTAGTTACGCTATACCCACTGTACGGACTAATAGGCGAGATCGCGATTTTACACTATAAACCTCCAAGACTACAAGTAGCTAGTTTAATTCTCAGCATAGTTCTACTCGCACTGTACTTAAACATTGAAAACTTGGTGTTAAATGAAGGTGCCATGTTAGCACTATTTGGGGGTTTAGCGGTAACTATTTACTTCGAGGTGGGGAGGTACGCGAGGAGCGTTGCGAGGGAGGATACAGTGTCGTACGCGTCGCGAACATATCTGCTCTCGGCTATTTTTGTGCTGATATATGGACTTGTAACGGGAGCAGAGCTGTTCAACTACCCGGCTAGAGCGTACCTCTTCTTCTTTCTACTAGCTGTAATACCAATGATCTTTGGTCACACTCTAATAAACTACATTCTAGCGCGCTACCCAGCGTCTCTCGCTACAATGATAGCGCTGGGAGAGCCTTTCGGGGCCGGTTTACTGGCGTACGTGATCCTCGGTCAGAGCGTGAGCCCTGATCACTTGTTTTACGGGCTGGCACTCTTAGTGCTAGTCTTCTTTACTTTAACTAGAACAGTTCACAGAAGTGGTGTTCGCGATGGAAGTAGCTAAAATGTTTATAAGCGTCGAGGAGGCTAGAGACAGGCTCTTTAAGGTTTTAAGGGAGAGTATTGTTCTGGGCATCGAGACTATTCACGTAATGAACTCGCTCGGCCGCGTGGTTTCCGAGTACATAAAAGCCCCGGTGAGTAGACCTAGAAACAGCCTGAGCGCGGTAGATGGGTACGCGGTACGCTCACTTGATACAGTAGGGGCTTCCTACTACACGCCAGTAGAGTTGATAGTTAGAGGTGCTTTGAGGCCCGGCGACGACCCTGATAAGTTATGTGTTGAACACGGTTCTGCCATAAGAGTTCACACAGGAGCCCCCCTACCGTGTGGAGCTGATGCAGTAGTTATGGATGAAGACGTCGAGTTGCGAGGAGAAACAATACTAGTCTATAGACCAGCCGCTCCAGGGTTGAATGTTATATACAGGGGCGAAGACATAAGTGAAGGCAGTATTATAACCGAGCCTGGTGCAGTAGTTCAGCCAGCACACATAGCGGCCCTCGCGTCGCTGGGTGTGAGTACTCTAAGAGTATACAGAAAGATCAGAGTGTCTATTATAGCTATTGGAGACGAGCTTATAGAGCCTGGTTCCCCACTAGGACCTGGTAAAGAGTACAACTCCTCGACGTATATAGTGTATGCTCAACTCTTTAAAGATGGAATCTTCCACGTTAGCTACACCGGTATAGTACCCGATAATGCAGAGTCAATAATATCGGCGATTAAGAGCGAGGTGGCGAGAGGAACAGACATAATTATAACTCTCGGAGGGACAGGTGTTAGTGAGGCGGACAAGATAGCTGAATTACTGAAAAAAGCTTCACTAACTGTTTTTAGAGGAGTTAAAATGCGGCCAGGCAGGATGACGAGCGCGTCAATAATATATGGAAGACCAGTAATACACCTGTCTGGTTTCCCCGTGGCGGCGTGGGCAGGCTACGAGTTAATTCTACGCCCCGCTATAGCTAAGTGGATTGGTATTAAGGGATTTGAGCGCCCGGTGGTCTACGCCTATTTGTCTCGGCGAGTACCGAACACTTCTGGCTACACTTCTATAATTAGAGTTGCGCTGCAGGTGAGAAATGGAGAGTACTATGCTGAGCCCTATATGCTAAGAGGCAGTGGAGTTATTTCTAGTTTACTAAGGACTAATGGCTATATTATTGTTCCTGAAAACGTAGAGGGCTTTGAAGAAGGAGAGAGAGTTCCAGTTCACTTGTATACGTGAATAGCAAAGAGTAAAAAGTGTGAACAACGGAGTTACAGAGGCGAACTAGATCACTCGTAGTACTCTCTATTTCTCTAGCCAAGTAATCTCTCTACTGTGTAGTAGAATCTACTCCACCACTCGCTTGCAGCTTTCTCCGGGTTCTCTTTGAATAACTTCGCCCAAGTGGTATTACCGTATTCCTCGGCGGCCTTAGCCATGAAGTCAATAAGTCTCTTAGAATCCCACGGTGCTGGGTAAGCACCAGCTGATTTCTGGTATTTTGCCATGAGTCTATAGATATTCTTAGCCCTCTCCAAGGGGTTCTCAATGCCATATAGCTCTTTCATGAGTTTAGGTAGGATTTTCTCGATCCACCCGCGGTGGAATCTACAGAACCCAGCATTCTCTACTAGTAGTTCATATATAGCTCTTTCAAGACACTTAGACGCAAAGTCTTCGGGCTCAGCGAAGACGCCAGAATAAACAGTCCAGTACTTACCGAGTATGTAGAGTGGGGCTACAAGTCCAGGAGTCCAGTAGTAGTTTGGTCCTATATGACCTCTCTCTCCGTAAGGTGAGTATACGAGGAGATCACTGAATTTTTGTTTAAGCACGTCACATCTATCGCTGTACAGTATATCTAAGATCTTAGCAGCATCTCTCAGCCCCCTCTCGCCAATTAACCTAACTATTGAATTAGTGCCAAAGGCGAGGTGTTCTACTAGCTCTGTAGCCAGCTCTGAGTTTATACTCGCAGACTTCTCTCCTATAGTTGAGGGTTCGAATTCCGGTACTCCCGAGATACCTACATCTTCTGGTCTTAAGAGACCTCTCGAGACGGCTTCAAAGATAAAGCCAATAATATAGCCTAGTTCAATAGCGTCAATTCCGTAAGCGTCAGACAGTTCGACTACTTTCTCAGCTTCGTGAATGTGGAATATTCCTATAAACGGGCCTAAAGCATTATAAGGCTCGTAGTCGCTCTTGTACTTGCCTTTGCGCACTTTTTTACAAGCCAGCGGACACGGCTCTCCACACGTCTTCCAGCTCCTAGTCTCAATCGCCTCTTTATTAAAGATCTCCCATACGTACTTCATTATAATTCCGTGTAGTTTCTTTCTAGTTTCAGCGCTCTCGTATACTATTTTCCAGTTGATCATGGGAGTTGTGACCCCCAAGTGTGGGTAGTTCCCGCCGAGAGTTCCACCGCTGTTAATTTTCGGGTCATATCTGTATTTCACGCCGGCGTCAATAACGGCTTGGATATAGGGCTTACCAAGCACCTCTGTGAATATTTTGTTTAGGGCATCTAGCTCTGTTAGCTCTCTTGGAAGTCTCGAAGACAAGTTATATTCGCCACCGTACGCAATAGCGGCAACGTTATGTGCTCTTAATAATACACTACCTCCACCAGCTCTAGCCGCGAAGTCCTCGCTACCATAATCCATTTTGCCCTTAGTAATAGTTATGGAGACAAGAGCTCCTACGTTAGTGTAGAGGGAGGCTGGACCTACTAGAATACTTCTCGCACTGTACTTTTCGTAGAACTCTCTAAAAGTATCTAATAAGTACTCTTGAAGAGCGTAAACGCCTTTAAGCCCTTTGTATCCACGCCATATTTTAATTAACTCTTTTAACTCTACTTCGTAGAATTCTACTTCTAAATTGCCCTCGCGGTCGCTCTTAACTAGCAGTATAACTGGCTCTCTGCTCAGTCCGGTAATTATTAGCGAATCTGCACTTATATTAAACTGGTATGCGGCTCCTCCAAGGGCTGAGACATGTAAACCTGTTGTTAAAGGACTTCTAAACACCGCTATTAGCCTGTGAGCTCCATATAACTTAGAGCCTGCAAAAATACCTCTTCCAATAACTAGCGCGTTTTCTGGGTGATATACAGGTTTACGCCAAGACTCAAATCTCTCCAAATGTATTTTTACTCCTAATTCTATGGGACCGCATACTTCGCTTAACGGAAAACTCTCTTTCCAGTACTTTCTTGAGCCCACGTCTATAAACAACCCAGTATACTCCACAGTTCCCCCCTACTAAATTTTACTATCAACACCTTAAAAATACTTTGTAGCATATGGTTTGATCCTGGCCGATATTTTAAATAGTTTGTTTTAATAAGGTAAAAATGATCTTGAAGGGACCACTCGAATTTACTAGTGTAGAATTAGTAAGAAGAGTGTTGAAAATAAAATAGCAAGTACAGGAAGGCTTGCTGGCTTACGGGAAGAAGTTCTCGAGGTGTGCTCTGGAGAGGTAAGGGAAGGCGCAGGGTTGAACGCGAGATATCTGATCTGGAGATACCGCTCCACCAAATGAGTCTGCACAGGCTCTAGACGTCTCCATACAGGCACAGGCAGTTAACTTGATCAACGAGATCCGTGGCAAGCCCCAGCTCACTATTATTATGGTCACTCATGATCTAGCAGTAGCATGGTAGCTAGCTGATAGAATTGTGATGGTTGAAAATAGCGAAGCAGTTAAAGATGACGCGATCGGAAGAGTTTTAAGTAGCTCTGCGAGTAACTTTATGAGGCTAGTCATTTTAAGCTATAAGTGAGGAGAGGAAATAGGACATCAAGTGTACAAGTCAGAGCAGTAACCCCTAGTTAAGGTGTGAAAGGCCTTGGAGGCGATCTACGTCACGCCGAGACAATATAGAATTATAGCACTACTGGCTAAGAAGGGAGAAATAGACGCTGAGGAATTATCAGAGGCTCTTAGTACTAGGCGAGAAGATTTAATGAGAGATTTAGCTGAGCTTGAACACAGAGGCTTGATAAAAATCGAGCGTCAAAAAGCAATTGAATACGTCCTTACAGGAGATGGAAGTAGATACGTCAAGCAAGGCCTCCCCGAGGAGCAAGTGTATAGTGTTATTGATAAGTGCGCTGGTCGAGGCATAAATGAATTCTTAAAATGCGTAGAAGAGCACGGTGTAATTAGTAACGACGCTTATATAGGTCTTCAGTATCTTGTAAAGTCGAAATGCGTAGTCGTAGAAGACAAGAGAGTAATTGTAGGAAACAGGTCTGCTTGCGAAGAGACTATAGAGAAAGCTAGAGAGCTGATCTCACTTGTACTGGACCTGATTAATAAGAAGATATTACCGAGTGAAGATGTAGTAGCACTGGCAAGAAGAAGGCAGATTATTGAGACTCGTGAAATAGTTATTTTGAAAATTAAGGCTTCAGACAAGCTGCTTTCGGCGTGGCGTAGCGGGCTCGTAAAAGAGAAGACCGTCCTTACAGTTATTAAGCCGGAAGTCGCCTTAGGCCTGGATAAGTATATTGTAAAGGAGTTCGACTTCAGTATTGAGCTGCCGAGCATTCCTCTCTCAAGGAAACACCCATTTATGCAGTTCATTGACGAGCTTAGAGAAATAATGGTGAGTATAGGTTTTGAAGAAGTTAGGGGTCCACATGTAGAGGCCGAGTTCTGGAATTTCGATGTACTATTCCAGGCGCAGGACCACCCAGCACGCGAAATTCACGACACGTTTTTCTTAAAAACCAACTTGAGAGCACATGTAGACCCAGCTCTCTTAGATATCGTTAAGAGAGTTCACGAAGCGGGCTGGGGATATAAATGGGACCCGGCCCGCTCAATGAGGCTAGTTTTGAGAAGTCAGACTACAGCTGTCTCGGCTAGAGCCCTGCGTGAGCGCGGCGGGGGAGAATACAGAGTATTTACAATTGACAGGAACTTCAGGCCGGAAAACCTAGACGCTAAACACAGTATGGAGTTTTACCAGCTAGATGGTGTAATTGTTGGTAAAAACGTTAACTTTAAACACCTCTTGTACTTCTTCAAAGAATTTGCAGCGGCTTTAGGTCTAAGAGAGATGTGGTTCAAGCCCGGCTACTTCCCATTTACAGAGCCTAGCGTGGAGGGTTATGTAAAGCACCCGAAACTAGGCTGGATAGAGGTATTCCCCGGCGGAATGTTCAGGTCAGAGGTAATGGAGATGTTGGGTTGCCCAGGCTATAAAGCGGCTGCCTGGGGTATTGGTGTCGACAGGCTCGCAATGATCGTACTCGGCATAGACGATATAAGATTACTGTTTACGAGAGACGTTGACGCGCTCTCGAGTATAAAATATACAGGACTCGAGTACATGTGGAGAAGAACTAGTGGAAGAGACGTCAAGGTAGTTAAAACACCTCGTTAACTATCCGGGGGTAACTAATTGGTAATTAAGCCGGAAAAAGCTAGGTTTTTAACAAGCCTAGTTCTCAGGCTAATCCTCACTAGGAAATGTGGATTCAATAGTGCATATAGGGTTGTTGTTCGAAGATATGGACTAAGCGAGCAAGAAGCTGAGCAGTACTACAAACTCCTCTACAACATTATCATGTACTATCACACTCTAAAATTCACTGCGGGTTACCACGGCTTTAAACCTAATATTCAGGGTATTGTCGAGTATTTGTACAAGAAGAGCTTTACGTGGAGGCTTATTGAAGAAGACGTGGAGGATGCGGCAAAGGCGTTTTCGAAGTATACTAAAATAGGTTTACTCTATGGTTATCCACAGTGGTTTGTTAAAGATCTCTCTAGAAGAGTAGACTTAGCTGAATTGGAGTCTATACTTAGCGCTCTTAATTATAAAAAGCGATGGCTACGAGTTAATACGTTGAAGTATAGCGTAGAAGACGCTGTTTTGTGCCTTAAGAATACGGGCATCGAAACTAAGCCCCACGAGATATTCCGCGACCTCCTCCTACAAAGAGACCCTTTTAAAAAGATAGGAGGCAACCTCTGTTTTCTTAAGGGCGTAGTAATACCCCAAGACATAGGCTCGTACATAATTGGACAGATCGCTCAGAATATAGCTACAGGTGAATTCCTCGACGCGTGTTCTGCTCCGGGCTTGAAACTAATACAAGTCTTAGCAGGTAGTAGAGCGAGACGTGCCATTGCAGTTGACTTGAGTGGTAAGAGGATAAAAGTACTGCCAAAGCTACTTGAATTAGCACTAGGTCAAATAAGTCCGCTAATAATAGCGATACAAGGAGACTCGCGCAAAATTACCTACAGCTCTAAATTCCACTCTGCACTACTTGACGCGCCGTGTAGTAATAGCGGAGCTATATACGACGATCCAGCCATTAAGGTGCACCTGAATAGAAAACTACTCGAACGTGCACACAGAATTCAGTATTCTCTCCTCTCAGCGCTGGTTAAACGAAGCAAGCTGGTACTTTACGCGACATGCAGTATACACCCACTAGAAGGTGAAGAGGTAGTTGAGAAACTATCTAGAGAACACGACGTGGAAATCGTAAAAGTAAACTATCCATATCTAGATAGTGGATATGCTGGATACACTGTTTCGCGCAGTGTACACAGAGTACACCCACATAGAGTTCAAGGTCAGGGATTCTTCGTCGCCTCTATAAAGTCAGAGTGATTCCAAATGGCTGTGATCGAGCTACTACATATATATGGTCCTTACTACAGCAACATTACTGGCAACGCTGTCTTCGTAGATCTTCTTAAACCGCCTAAGAAGTGCCCACTTGACTGCATCACGTGCCCCCTGGGTTCTACTAGAGTTAGCGAGAGCGAGATCGCTCAGGGTGCAAATATAGATCGCGTTATAAGCGAGCTCGATGAGGCTATTAATGCTTTTAAAAAGAACTCTCTAAACTTAAACACTATTTACATTTGGGGCTCTGGAGATCCCATGGTACTAAGTAATATTGACGAGGCTCTCGCGACTTTAGGTAATTATATCCGCTCACATACTTCTAATACTAATACTTTCTTGCACACGAGTATGGTGAGCGTGGGTAAACTTGTAAAGCATAGCAGAAACGTAGAGGAGTATATTGACAAGGTATTTGTGCCGTATTTGTGGTATGGTGAAGACAAAACTGCTCTAGGGTGGAGTTCGAGACACAATTTAAACCTGTCTTTAGAGGTTTTAAGAAATGCAAACACAATACTAAAAGACAAAATCGTAGTAGAAGTACACGTCTTTAGAATAGGCAATACACTCTATCCAGATCCTCAACACTTAGCAGAAGTTGTCGCGCACTTGAAAAGCACTAAATCAGAAGAAGTTGTAGTCAAGAACGTGGAAAGACCATCAAATAGGTGGGCAGTAAAGCCGGCCCCTCCGAGTTATCTCGAGAAAGTAAAAGAGGAATTGCTGAGCGCGGGATTTAGAGTTATTATTGAAGAGTTGAAAGCCCCTCCAAAGAAGGTTTTATGGAGAAATACGATAACGTCTCTATATAATTACCTGCTAAGAATGCCTCTGAAGTACACTGAAATACTCGGCCTCTACGGCGACCTCGGAATAGAGGCTTTAAACAACCTAGTTAGCAGAAACCTAGCTATTAAAATACCGTGGAGTGGGAGCATATTCTACAAGTGCGTTTTATAGTTAACTAGGTTTACCTCTCCTCAAGCCCCTCTTCTTAGTCTTCATGTACTTCAGAACACTAATTATCAGTGCAATAATGGCGATTACAAGAGGGTAGATAAAAACAGCTATTAGTTCTAAGTTCAAGGCGTCTATAGACCCCCTTGTTCTTAAATAGCTATAGTTATACCTTCACTTCTAGGGTCATTTACGAGCTCTACTCTATTCTCATATAAAACTCCTATGTGAATATGTCCTGGTGCGGAGAAATAGTCTACAGCTCTAATCCTGGCGTTGCAGGGGTTTTGCGGGGGCTTGAGGGGCTCTTCGACAACGACTTCTTGGTCACCATAGAATTTCGTGTAAATAAACCTTGGAAGCTCTACAGCTCTAGCTGGTGGCTGATTGTATACAAATAGGTTTTCATATGCTCTTAAGTGAAGTTGCGGCCTGTAATCACCTCCAACACAGCCAATTATGTACTTGCGGTCATCTGCGTCCACTGCTAGTATGGAGAGAGTTTGTAGTGGAAGCTTCTGAGGGGCTGGGCTATTAGGGACGTCTCTTCTCCTAGCAAAACCAATAGCTCTATTCTGAACAGGGAACCCTCCAGCCATTAGTCCAGACCCGAATGGGTAGAAAAGACTTTGAATAAAGCCAATTATCGACTCGCCATCGGAGACTATGAAGAATGTTGTATCTGATTGAGATTTTTGAAGCCCTCCTACATCTACGTAAGTGCTTTTCAAAGCTGTCTCAACGGATGAGTACTTAACATATGCCTGCGGATCTATGTTCATATAGTTTGGGTCTCCGAGAAAGAGGTCTCTGAAAAGGTAGACTTTTGCTACAGGTTCAGACCACTTTGTAATTCTACTTGGCGAATTGAAGTCTTCTTTGTAGATGTCGAGTTCGTAGAGCGCACTAATTATTTGAAGTGTTGAAAGACCCTGAGTGTTAGGGGGTATTTCATAGAGGACTTTATCGCTGAGTTCTAATTTAAGAGGAGATACTCTTAAACTCTCGTGCTCCATGAAGTCATCAAGGCCCACGTTCACTCCCTGATCTTGTAGCTCACTTACAATCCTCTCGGCCAAGTCACCGTAATAGAACTCCTCGTAGCCCCGCGTAGCTATAAGTCTCAGGGCAGAAGCGGCCTCTCTATTTACTACACGATCACCCGTCCTCACGCCTTTATAGTACTGCGACCACTTGTAGAGTTCAAGCTCTTTCTCATATATTTCACATACACGTCCTAGAAGCCACCCAGCGTGAAATCCATTATACGCGAGACTTATTGCCGGCTTTAATAGAACTTCTAGTGGAAGGGTAGCGTACTCCTCATATATGTGACCCCACAAGTGTGCTAGTCCAGGAGTAGTCACTGTTAGAGGGCCTCGCAGTGGGCTTTTCCCTATAAACTCTTCTACTGAAAACCCGCTAGGAGATCTACCGGCTGACGCGAGTACTACTACTTCCTCTCCTACAAAGCCTAGTAAATACGCGTCGCCACCAGGACCACCCATATGTGGCTGTACAATTGATAGAACAGCACTAACAGCTATAGCGGCGTCGAAGGCGTTGCCCCCGTTTTCGAGGATTTCAATTCCAGCTTTAGTTGCAAGAGGGTGGTCGCTTGTAACCCCCTTCTGCCCTATAGCTATCTTGACGGGCAATATCTCACCTATTGATTAGACTAGGTTTAACACATGTTCCTATTGAGCTCAGCTGGATAGTATATAACTCCTTCTCGTCTCAACTCGCAGATTTCTTGCTGTCTATAACCAAGTTCTCTGAGGATTTCTACGGTGTGTTCTCCGAGTAGTGGTGGGTGTCTTGTATTCACGTACTTCACTCCGTTTACATATACAGGCGAGCCCAAATGTGGTATTTCTCCCAGCTTTGGATGAGTGATTCTAGTAATCACGTCCCCCGTCTTAGTGTAGGGGTCGTTAAAAACCTCGTCAATCTCGTAGACAGGGGCGACGGGGACGCCGCCCTCTTCGAGCAATTTGATCCAGTACTCTCTAGTATTGCCTTGGAAGATTTCCTGGAGAATCTTTACTAGTACTTCTCTATTTGCGACTCGGTCAGCGTTGGTTTTAAACCTTGGATCCTCGGCTAAATCGGGTCTTCCGAGTACTCTGCACATAGACTCCCACAGTCTATCATTAGCGGCCGCGACAATGAACCACTTACCGTCTTTATCTTGAAGAGCTTGGTAGGGTACTATTGAAGGGTGACCGCTACCCATTCTCTTAACTCTCCTTCCAGTGAGGAGGTAGATCATTGGTACGTAACACATAGAGAATACGGCTACATCAAACATCGGAATCTCTATTTTAACGGGTTTAGTATTAGAGATCAGCGCGGCTAAGGCATATATGACAGCCACCATGCCAGTCATTACGTCAAATAAGGCAAAACTAACTCTCACAGGAGACCTCTCCTCCTCGCCCGTTGTAGCCATGAGTCCAGACATAGCCTGTATTATAATATCATATGCGGTCTTGTTCTCGTAGATGCTTCCACGTCGAAATCCCTTAATACTAATGTATATTATCTCGGGGTTTACTTTTAAGATCTCCTCGTAATTAACACCGAGTTTCTCGGCAACTCCTGGTCTGAAATTCTCTATTAATATTTGAGATCTCTTGGAGAGTTCATATACTATTTTACGTCCCCGCTCGTCTTTTAAATTAATAGCTATACTCCTCTTGCCTCTATTAATAGATATATAATACGCGCTCTCCCCATTCACGAAGGGAGCCCAAGTTCTGGTCTCGTCGCCTTGAGGCGACTCTACTTTAATCACCTCGGCACCTAGATCAGCTAGAATCATAGTTGCAAAGGGCCCTGCGAGAGTGTGACTAAGATCCAGTACTCTTACACCTCTAAGTAACATTCTCAAAGCACCGCCTATTTCACTACATGAGCTCGAGCTAAAGTATTAAACTGCGAGAACACACATATATTTATTACTCTGAGCTACTGCGACTATGTGTCTGTAGAGTGAACACTCAGCTACCCCAGGGTCTAGATCATCTGTGGTCTCTAGGCATGACTCTCATCACGGTATTTATGTTACTATGAAGTACTCTCCGGATAGTAAATTTCTCTACCAAGGAGCCTTATATGTATAAAATGCATAAAAACGTTGAAGCAATAGTCTTAATTAGTGTCAAGTGTTCCGTATTGTTTATTCCATTCTTTATAGGCCTCTATTAGTGAGGGATCTATGCTGGGATTGTGTCCCTTAATAACCTCCACGAAGTCCTCGGTAGTAATTACTCTTTCTTGTGGATTTATCTTCTTCTCCGCGACTTCCTCTACAATATTGCTCTGAACCTCTTTAACTATAGCTACTATATCGGCTGAGCTGTAGTTCTCTGTCAGCTCCGCGAGCAAGTCATAATTAACACTCCCAACTCTATACGTCTTCGCGAGCTTTGAAATGTAACTCTCAAATAGTTTCTTCCTAACTTCTCTATTAGGAGCTGGAACAAAAATTCTCCTCTCAAATCTCCTAATAAACCCTATATCAAGAGCCCACGGCTTATTAGTAGCGCCTACTACAAAGACGTGGTTCTTTCCATACTCTTTGCCGGTTAAACCATCCATTTCTATTAAGAACTGGTTTCGAGCCCTCTTCTCGCCTCCAACTTCTACGCTATACTGCTGAAAGAGTCCATCAACTTCATCTATGAATATAATTACCGGTGTAGATGTAAGTGAGATTTTTCTAGCTGTATCAAAGAGCTTTTTCACATTTCTCTCCGTGTCGCCTAGCCACTTACTCATAATAGTAGCTGGTGTTACGTGTATAAGGACAGCGTTTATTTCATTAGAGAGCGCTATAGCTAGCTCGGTTTTACCGCATCCAGGTGGCCCAAATAGTAAAATTGCTCTAGGCCACCCAAGGGGGTATAGTCCTGGGTTTGTAACCGGGTAGATTACAGCTCTCCGGAGAGCTCTCTTAACCTCCTCGAGATCTACTAGATCCGCGAGAGTCTTAGAAGGTCGTTGACCTGGATAGAGCACTTCAAAGGGGGTGTCGTGCTCTTGTAGTTGCTGGTGCTCTTGGGCTTTACTATTACTCTCAACTCTACTCTCTAGAACTTTTACTCTCTCTCTGTACTTCACTATGAGCTCTTTATACAGGTCGGAGAGAGGTGTATCTGGATATAGTTTTAAGTACTTACTGAGCAAGTCTATGGCTATTTTGTAGTACTTAATGGCGTTGTCGTAATCGCCGCCTCGATCAGCAGTAATAGCTTTTTGAGCGTACTCCATACCCTTATCAGCGAGATAGTGCATGCTCACTACGCGCCCCCAGCAGTAGTGCTTAACTGGTCTACTTACGCCTGATCCTTATGAGACCCTTTTTCTCTAGTGAGTAGAGGGCTTCTAGTATCTTCTCCCTGGGCACACCGTATTTCTTCGCGAAAACACCGAGGTCGAGCACGCCAGCGGTAATTTTCAGCTCATTTAAAACCCACTGCTCAATAATGTGGAGTGGTAGAGTATTGGATTCGCGTACCTCTTTACGTAGCTCTGATACGTGCTCTTTTAATATACTACCTGGAGGTGTAGTAGTGAGCGGCGCTGCCTGCTTCTCGGAAGCGACCTCTCTTTTACTACTAGTTGAAGTCTGCTCGCTGCTAATGTGCTTGTGTTGCACTGGTGCTTGCTGAGCTATACTATTTTCTGCTTCGCCGGCTCTTAATTGGTAATAAACACTAGTATTGTTCTGGAGTGCTGGTGAAGTTGCAACTAGTATACTAGTTACTCTCTGCTCTAACATCTTAATGTGTGTTAAGAGCTGTGGATTTATCCTCTCAAGCTCCGGCTCAATGTTCTTTAACTCCCTGAGTATTTCCGGAATTACTTTCAGTGGCTCTTCTATGTGCGTTAAGGTCTCTAATCTGTACTTTACTCTAGTCAAGTCGTGAACAGTCTTAGTAATTAGAGATAAATACGCGTGAACGTTTTTAGCTTCTTCTTCAATGATCTTGGCTATTTCACTATCCTGCCCTGGAGTCTTCGCCTTCTTTTTATACTCCTCTGCTAGAGTTTCGAGGCTCTTCCTTGTGGATTCAAGAGACCTCAACATCTTTTCTATTAATACTATGGATTCCAAAATTTCGCGCTTCGCCGGGTCTCTACTTCTCAGAATTGAGAAGAAGCTTGCAAAGCCCCCTTTAATAGCTGAGGCAGACACTCTCCCACCTTGCTGTCACTACTAAATTGCCGCGAGGAATGTCTTTTAAAGGGCGGAGATAGTGTTATAGCTGTAATACCGAGCCCTTTCTGGGCAAGTTAGAGGTGAGAATAGGCCTCTTTCATCTTGAACTGTACAATTAATAAATATAGTATTAATTTAAAATAAAGTTATTAAAACATACGTGCACACAGCTCTACAAGTCAGCGTTGAAAGGTATATAAATCCTACACGTATGTATTTACTATTGGTGAGAAATATGCCCTGTACGGAGAGGGTTAGAGTAAAAACGCCTTCTGGTAAAGAGCTAGAATTAGTACCAGTAAAAGTCTGGCAACTAGCTCCAGCTGGTAGAAAAGGCGTTAAAATAGGATTATTCCAAGACCCAGAAACAGGAAGATTCTTCAGAGTAAAAGTACATGACGAATATCCTATTTGTGGATAAGTGAAATAACGGAGTCTCGTAGTTAACGTAATATTTTTGATTCACTTCCTTAAAATCTCCTGTGTGGATGCAATCAAGGCAACTAGTTCAAGCGCGAGGTATTTAGAGAAGTAAGATATTTAAACATACAAGTAAAAGCATAGCACTCATATATTTTCAATAGTTATGTTAATTTTACTCGCGGGGCTTGAATACTCACTGATTGTAAGGTGTATCACCCCTTTAAACTCCAAGTTAATAACTGCAGATCTCTATAGGTGTTTCAGGGATGTTTCATGGATACGTGGAGTCCACTGAGACTACCAACTATAAGGGACCTCAATGTTAAGGAGAAGAAGGTATTCATGCGAATAGACATAAACGTGCCCATTGACCCCGAAGAAGACAGGATTTTAGATGACAAGAGAATAAGAGTGCACGCTTACTTTATTCGAAAAATCATGGACGAGTATAGCCCAGCTCTAGTACTAGGTTCTCACCAAGGTAGACCTGGCTCTCCCGATTTCACTACTCTTGAGAAGCACGCAGAGCTACTATCTAAGTACTCTGGTCTCAATGTAGAGTATATAAGTGACGTTATAGGGCCAGCCGCTATTGAAAGAATTAAGTCTCTAAAACCAGGCGAGGTCCTCTTACTTGACAACTTGAGGCTTATTTCCGAGGAGGTAATAGAGGCGCCCCCGGAGAGGCAGGCTTTAACAATATTTGCTAAGAGAATTGCCTCAGTAGTAGAGTATTATGTCAACGACGCATTTGCAACTGCGCATAGAAGTCAGCCTAGTATAGTGGGGCTGCCACTACTATTGCCAAGCGCCATAGGGCCCGTCTTCGAGAAGGAAGCATCAGCGCTTAATAGAGTCCTCTCCGAGAGCGAACCTCCTAGAGTATATGTTCTCGGAGGGAAGAAAGTCATAGAGCTCTTAAGAGTTATTGAAACTCTGGTGAAAAATAAAGTAGCGGATAGAATACTGACCGGGGGACTTCTCGCACAACTATTCTTACTCGCTAAGGGAGTCGATATTGGCAAGGAGAATGTAAGAGTACTAGAGGAGAACGGCGTGCTACCATATGCTCCTAGAGCAAGACATCTATTAATGCGGGGAACCCCCGTAGAGACGCCTATAGACTTTCTAGTCAAAACTAAAGAGGGCTTCGAGAACGCGTATATTGGTAATGTAAAAGGAGTAATTGTGGATATAGGCGAGCAGACAATTAGGATCTACGAAGATCTCGTAAAGGAAGCTAGAATAGCTGTTTTGAGAGGTCCACTCGGTGTTATAGAGGGGGAAGAATCTAGGCGTGGAACAGTAAGGGTTCTCGAAGCGACTGTGCAGTCTAAGGGCTTTATCTTAATAGCAGGAGGCCACTTAGCCTCGATGGTGACTAGCGAGTGGGAGAACTTAGATAAAGTTCACATCTCTCTAGGTGGAAACGCAACGCTACTCTTCCTTAGTGGTGAAGAGTTGCCCGCTATTAGAGCAATGGCGCTCTCAGCAAAGATGTTTTTCGGCTGGTAAGAAATGCCTGTAAAAGTAGCTGTAAACGGCTACGGAACTATTGGTAAGAGGATAGCGTCTGCTATACTTAAAAATAGCGATTTCAGCCTCGTCGGCGTAGCTAAGTACACACCCGACTACAGGGCTTTAATAGCAGCGAGACAGGGCATAAAACTATTTGTTCCAAGAGAGAAGTTAGAGGCGTTTAGATCACTTGGTGTAGAGCCGGAGGGCTATATTGACTACTTACTAGAGGAGGCCGAGCTAATATATGACGCGTCACCCGGCGGACAGGGAATTAAGAATAAAGAGCTCTATATTAAACTCAAAAAACCAGCAGTGTTTCAAGGCGGAGAAGATCCAACGGTAGCCGAGATAAGCTATAGCACGCTCTGTAACTACACGAAGGCGATAGGTAAAAAATACGTGCGAGTAGTTAGTTGCAACACTACTGGAATACTGAGAGTTCTGTGTACTCTAGGTGTTGAGAGCATTAAGAGTGTTTTCGCGACTATAATTCGCAGAGCCAGTGATCCTGGCGAAGACATCAGAGGACCCGTAAACTCAGTGAAAATAGATTCAAGTAAATTGCCTAGTCACCACGCAGTAGACGTGAAAACCGTTATTGGAGATCTCGACATAGAGAGCGTAGCGGTCGCGGCGCCCTCAACACTTATGCATATGCACGTACTCGAGACAAAGCTGAGAGAAGGTATCCGAGTAGACTTCGAGGAGTTAAAAGAGCGGAGTCGCGGGAGAATAGTAGGTATTTCCTCGAACTTAGCGGACACGACAGGGAAGTTAATTGAGATTGCACGTGATGCTGGAAGACCTAGAAATGACATTTACGAGAATGTAGTTTTCACAAATATGTTTGAGTATCGCGGTAATAGGTTAATACTAGTACAGGCAGTACACCAAGAAGCCATAGTCACACCTGAAAACATTGACGTGGCTTACAGCATTATGAACATGGAGACAGATGTCTACAAAGTCACCGACAGAGTAAACAGGACTCTCAATATCGGCGCGCTCCCCCTCTAGCCCATATTTGTGTAAAAGCCAGCACAAGTTCCTCTTTTAAACTCGTTTTCCTATAATTCTAACCTCGCTAAGACTACTAAGGGTTGAGCTCTGTGCGGGCTGAAGCACCATCATATACAGTGAGTTTTTACTTTAGGAAAATACTCGTTCCAATAGATGGAAGCGAGTCCAGCTATAGGGCCCTAGAAGTAGCTGTTGATTTAGCCCAACATTATGGTTCAAAAATTGTAGTTGTACACGTAAAGCCTCTTGGCACGGAACTCCGCGGAGATCAGGACCCGATCACTAAGGCCAAAGAGAGACTTAAAAACGCGCCACTGAACTTAGTATACAAGTACATTGAATACGATCCAGCTGGTGAAAGCCCCTCTTCAGCACTAGTAAAGGAGATTATTAGTGAAGGATACGACTTAATAGTACTGGGAGCTAGAGGCAAGACGTTACTTCCAGATATACATATTGGTAGTACGGCGCTCTCAGTGGTAGTCAATAGCCCAATATCAATATTCATTGTGAGATAGCGAAGCTATCACGGCTCAGTCGCACAACCCGAGATTTTTAGTTACTTTGAGCCTGAATATTCAAAGTAGTATTTTCTCAGCGCCCTCTTAACGTCTACTTTCTCAGGGGTCTTCATCCACGCGTTTAAAGCTACATTTAAGTACTCATTGTAGTCATTGTAGTACATGTCAATAATTCTCAGTAATTTAGCTCTAAACTCGCTATACTCCTCCTCGTCAATGATTTTTGCTCTCGGATCGTTATAAATGTCTACAAACTCGCGGAGATCTCTGCCAAAGAACCAGCCAGTAACGTTGTCCTCTATTACTTCGAGGGCGCCTCCATCTCTACTTGACAGTACAGGTGTGCCGTTAACTAGAGCCTTCATATAGCTTGTTCCGCACGCCTCCCAGCCACTAAATGATGTGAATAGCCACAAGTCAGACCCTTGAACCAGTAATTTAGCTGTCTCAATAGAGTAGTCTGGTATGAACACTACGCGGTTTAATTTGTCTGATAGCTCTTTAAACGTCTTCAGGTAGTACACGCCATCTGGATCTCTTGGGTGAGGCTTGCCGGCGAGAACTACTACGCAGTTTAAATCTCCAGCTAATTCCTCAACGAATCTTGAGATGAAGTATGGTCTTTTATATCGTGTAAGCCTTCTAGCCCAAGCAATGATCACGTCTTCTTCGCTAGCTTGTAAGTGGGTGTTGTATCTTCTCAGCGTGTTTAAGAGCGCCTTTTTGACCTCTCTCTTAACACTAATTAATACTTCTCTTCTGAAGTCCTTTCTGCGCCAAGCGTCGAGTAGTTGTGGGTGCATCCAGCGCTCTAAGTATATGCCGTTTGTTATGTGTTTGAGCTTATTTCTAAACCTGGGAAATATGCTAGATATTATTGACAACTGCTTTTCAGAGACGACAATAGCCTCTTTTACTACTTCTAGAGTCTTCTCAGTCATGTTCACTAGACCACTAAAATTAGCTTGAAATTCACTGGATGCGAGGTCTCCTCTAAATACTGGATGACCCCACGGGCCAGGCGTGTGTATAATTATTCTAGCCCTATCTTGTATACTAAGTGCATAGAGAACTAGTGAAGAGTAGGACTCTTCTAGATCCACAAGGGTTACTCTGCTAAGCCCCACTCTCTCGGCTAAGTACTTAGCAGTGGCTTTTGATAGAAGCGCGTATTTAAGGAATTTCTCCTCTTCGCTTTCTTCTAAGTAGACGTGCTCGGTAAGCTTACGAGCCCACTCAGGGCAGGTGGCTTCGAATAGAACGGCTCTAGCTGTCTTGTACTTGTAAATCCAGGGCCTCACATAAATGTGTGCTCCTCTTAATTGAATAATTAGCTCTTTCTCCGGCGATAATTTACTATAAAAAGACTCCTCGTGATCCTCGTCTTCAAATTGAGGCGCATTACTCTCGAATTTCACGTTAACGTAGCCGTGTCTATAGAATAGAGAGAAAACCACGTAGTCTATGCCCATATCCCCAGCAGCGTAGAACTTATCAGCAATAAGAACTCCTAGTCCACCAGCGTAGTTTCGAGATCCTTCAAGGGCTATTTCCGGCGCAATACTTACTATAACCAAGTTATCACCTAGAGAGGCGTGTTTCTAAGCCATGTTTTAACCACGTTACCACATATATAGTTTTCGCCACTACACTTCTAACTCGGGTGTATGTTTGTGAGAGAGTTACTAGAAAAGCTAAAGAGGTTGGGACACCCGGGGCTTGCTAAAGAATACCTCAAGGAGCTGACTAAACATCACCGTATTCAAGGCTCACGCGGTCTGATTGACGCGGTAAAAGCCGTTAAGGAAATAGTAGAAGGCTACGGGTTAGAGACAAGAATCATTGAAATACCCCCTGATAGTGAGAGGGGATTTATAGAGACGCCTGTTTCGTGGGATGTGGAAAGAGGCTTTCTAGAAATTAAACGTGAGAGCAGTGTTATTGCCAGGTTTGACTCTCTTGATCACCCCACTCTAATAGCGGCTCACTCCCCACCAGGTGAGGGCTGTAGTGAACTAGTTTATTGTAGCGATCTCAGCGAGTGTAGTGGCAGGAGCGTACTTCTAGAGGCGCCGGCTTACATAGCTTTTAGAGAACTAGATGCGGATGTAGTTGTCCTGTATGATACAAAGAGACATCCAGAAGCAGTCCCATATACAGGGCTATTTCTCAGGAGTAGCGAGATAAAGAAAAAACCGGCTGTTTTTAACATACCAGCATCGCTAGCTCTCAAAATAGTTTCTGATTTGCAGAAGGGCGTTAAAATAGAGATCTGTTGGAGCTGTAGTTCTAAATATCTTGAGAGGCCACACTACGCACTACTAGCCTACAGGGGTAGTGAGCCGGGAGTTCTCTACATCAGCCACATTTGTCACCCAAAGCCAGGTGGGCATGACAATGCTAGTGGTAGTGTTGCAAACATTTTAACAGCATACATGCTCTCACAACTACGTGAAATAAGCCACATACACGCCTGGGTTCCGGAGTACACAGGAACAGTATTTCTAAAAGAGCACTTGTCAAGCCGGTTTATAAGTGTAATTAACCTCGACATGGTTGGATCTAAGCAGTGGGTAACAGATTCAACACTAAATATAGTGATGGCACCGCTCTACGTGGAGCAGAAGGCCTCAGCGTACACGTTTCTAGCAAGTAAATTAGTGCTCGACGAAGCGCAGTCTTTCGGGGGATTTAAATTACCGAGGTATAGATACTCTATCTCGCCTTATAGTGCTGGTAGCGACCACGACGTTACTATTGCATGGGGGTTTGATAGTGTAATGTTAAACGAGTGGCCAAGCAAGTACTACCACACAGACATGGATGACGTGGACTCACTATCGCCAACAAGCCTTGTAAACACATCCATTATAGCCTCTCTCGCGGGCCTACTACTGAACAAGAGGTACTCTGAAGAAAGCGTCCTAAAGACTTTTAAAGAGTACTTGAAGTCCTGGTACGCGCTTGAGGCACTAAAGCACCAGCTCGACGCCAGTAAATTAAACAGAATTCTAGAGAGCAGTATTAAGCCCGAGAACATGAATACTCTCACGTCACCGCTCTCAATGAAGTACTTGTATAGAGTATTTGGAAGAGAAGTGTACATGAAGCTTAGAGAACTAAAAGGCTCTTATAGCTTCTTCACGCTCTACGGGCCTCTCGCATACATTAACGGCATAAAGGACCCTCTCACAATGTTTCAACTAGAAAACCTAATTGAGTGGAGTAGCGAGGATAAAAAACTTATAGTTGACGTGTGGAGTAGAGTTAGAGAAGAAATAGTGAAGTGATAAATCTTGCCAGTAATAAGAGTTAGTAGACGAGAACTAGAGAGACTATTAAACGTTCAGCTGAGCACTGATGATATCTATAGAATTTTAACTAAACTCAAATGTGAAGTCGAGCGCGTAGAAGGCGATGAAATAGAGTACGAAGCTACAAGTGACAGACCAGATCTCTACGGTGTTGAGGGGCTTTCTAGGGCGATGAGGCCTTGGCTAGGTCTGCCGTGGAAGGAGTATGTAATTGTGAAATCGAGTATTACTGGATACGCTGATAGTATTTCTGAGAGACCATATGTAGCCCTAGCTGTAGTAAGAGATGTCGAGCTGACTTCTAATGCTATAGCTCAAATTATGGAGTTTCAAGAGAAACTAGCTCAGACTTATGGGCGTTCGCGTAGAAAGGTGAGCATAGGGCTCTACGACCTCGACTTAATCACTCCTCCAATATACTACAAGCTAGTAGATCCCGATAAGACAGTGTTTAGACCTCTAGGAGAGAGAGATGTAATGAGTTTGAGAGAGGCTTCTTCGAAAACTGAAAAGGGCCTAGTCTACGGCTACATAATTAGGGATATGAGTAAGCACCCGGTACTACAGGACTCTACAGGCAGAATTCTAAGCTTAGTGCCTATAATTAACAGCGAGGACTTTAAAGTCGCCGAGAACACCAGGAACATCTTAATAGACGCTACTGGCACGAGTCTCGAGGAAGTAGTTAACGCAGTGACAATTATGGCTACGAGTCTCGTGGAGAGGTCCAAGACACGCCTAATAGAACAAGTAGGCGTCTACTACCCGTTAGGCCAGTTTGTTAGAGCTCCCCGTACAGAGGGGTCTACTGTAGCTGTTAATATAGCTGATGTCAATGACCTGCTCGGAGTGAAATTACTTCTAGAAGAGGCTAGGAGGCTTCTCGAGGTGTACTATTACTACAAGGCTTTACACGTGAACTCGGATACTGGCGAGTTTATTGTACAAGCACCCGTCTATAGAGTTGACGTTAAGTCCTGGGTGGACGTGGCTGAAGACATAGCAATAGCTTATGGGTATGAGAAACTAGGCTCTGAAGCTCAGGAGTTAGTGCCGCAGAGTTCTCAGGGGAGGCTACACCCACTAGAGTACTTGTCGAGAATAGTTAGGGATGTAATGGTGGGTATGGGTTTCTACGAGGTAGCTAACTACATGATGAGTAGCAGGTACGAGCAATTAGAGCTACTCGGCGCGAGCGGGGAGATGTTCCTAGTGGAGAATCCAAGGTCTGAGAGATTTGAAGGAGTGAGAGTGTGGCTTACACCAGGCTTGCTCCTCACACTCGCTGAAAACGCAAATAAATACAGCAAGTTAAAGTTATTTGAAATAGGCGACGTAGTTATACCCGATGAGAGCTCTGAGATCAGAGCTAGAGTTGAGAGAAAACTTGCAATGCTAATATACCACGATAAAGCAACTTTAACAGACGGCCTTGTACATGCCAAGACTCTGTTAAAAGAGCTTAAACTAGACAGCTCATTCACTAAGGGCACAGTTCCCGGACTCCTGCCTGAGAGAACAGCAGTAATATACAGTTGCGGTGAGAATATAGGATTCGCTGGAGAAATACACCCTCAAATAGCACTTAAACTAGGTTTTAAGAACCCAGTAGTAATTGTAGAGATCTCTCTGAGCAAAATTTTAGAGATGTGTTTGAAATAATCTACTACTGGAGGATGAAGCTTGGAAGGGATGACCTCGAGGGGATGAATTGACGGGCCTTGCTGACTCTAAACACTCAGGGTGAGAGCTTTACTAGAGCACCTTTATTGAGAGGCTTAACAACCATTGCTCTGACTTCCTCGCCCAGCATCCTAATAGCTTTCTCAGCCACCTCCTCGGCTTCTTCGCGAGATTCAAGAACACCGTAGACGGCAGGGCCCCACGAGCTCTGACCTACCCCCACAACACCTAGCTCTCTGAGAACACTAATAGCTCGTTGTGAATACTCGGCGAAAACCCCTCCTTGAAAACCACTGAAAATCTGGCCGACAGTTTCTTGAAGCTGTAGAAGCGCGCTTGCAAATTTTTCAGAGTCTCTTTCAAGTATGGAGGGTACTAGCTCGTGGTAAAGTATAAATGAAGCGCGCCACACCAGGTCTTCTCTAGCCCTGTAGTTGGAGAGAAAGACGCGCTCCTCTTCGCGCTCCCCGAGACCCTGTCCAGGTGGAATTAAAACTATGAAGTGCCACTCCTCGGGTACTTCTAGCCTCAATAGCAGCTTGGGGAAGTCGTGAGGGTCTTTTTTACCAGCGTCTAGGATGAACCCCCCATACATGTAGACGTACGTGCCTACCCCTGAGATTCTTCCCAGACCCAGTTTTCTCGCGATTAGGGGTATATCTATGGTGATTTTATTAGCCAAGAAGAGCCCGTGGGCAACTGCAAGTAGCAACTGCGTTGTTGATCCCAAACCTACGTGTTGTGGAATACACTTTTCGATTACAACGCGCCCGCGTTTAATGCCGTACTCCTCGATCAATCCCTTTAAGCGGCTTAGTACCTCTTCCGATCTGCACCCCGTAATCGAGAAGTCCTCGTCTGAGTAAATAGTCACTACGTTAGAGGGCTTATCTATAGCTACTCCAGCTGAGGCGTAAAGCCTGTACTCGGGATTAAAGGGATTGACTACTCCAAAGTGTAGTCTAGCAGGAGTTTTAATGGTTATTTTCACGTTCGACACGCATGATCAGCCTCGTTAATTTATAGGCCACTTCCCTATACTCTTCATTACAAGTTTTCGTAATTACAGTTAAAGAGCTATCAATTCGCGAATTCAACTCCTCAAGTAGTTCACTAGCAGGCTCCTTAATAGAGAGCAATTTCGACACATATATGGCGAGCTCAATTAAATTACTATAACACCTTGTAAATGGTTCAAACACGACATCTCGATTCACGCTAATAGATACGACTTTGAATTTGAATAAAGAGAACTCTTCGTACTCGTCTTCATGTGTTTTTTCTACTACTATGTGTGCTAGGGCGCTCTTAGAGAAGACTAGATCGCCGTTACGCTCAAGATCTTTTTCAACATAACTAGTGTCTAGGTGCTTTTTGAACGCTGAGTACACTATTACAAGAGGATCTAGTGTGATATTTAGTACAAATCTACTGAGTTCTCGGACAACTCTGTACAGCGTGCTGTTTTTATACACTTTTATCTCAATATAGTCGCCTCTCTTAATGAAGCCAACGGCGCTAACATACGGTCTATTATTGTAAATAGCGCTTAAAACACCCTCGTATAGAATACCATCTCTGACTAGTAGTTCCGTAATAAAGACACCTCGAGGATAGTTATGCTCTATCCTGGCAGAATGCTTCGTAAACACCTGTAAGTTGCGTCATATTGTGAATTATAGCGACGCGAAGCTCCGGTAAAATAACGTACTTCCTACTGCCCCTGTTAATGAGCACCCCTACAGCCCCCGAGGCGAGAGCGCCACCTATGTCTTCTACTACACTGTCACCGACGTATATAATGTCTTCTGGTTCCACATTCATGGCTCTACTAAATAGTAAAAAGATCTCGCGGTCTGGTTTAGAAACGCCAACATTATCAGAGAAAACAGCATGTTCTATACACTGTAGTACACCGACGCTCTCGAGTAACTTAGTTGTGTAGGTGCTGGGCCAGAACAGGACGTTACCTATAATCCCCATTCTCACGCCACGCGATTTTAGCGCTTCGAGAGCTGAGATGACGTCGTGGAACACGACGTGATGACTTCTTAGCGCGCTAAAGGCCTCATTAAAAGCGTCTTCAAGTAATTCCTCTGAAATGTTGAGAGCTTGTAGAAGAGCTTTTCTAGAGTATTCTAGTAGTTCACGGGGTTTTAGTGAGGGGCTTCTGCGTCTAAAAGCCTTCATTTCGCTGTGAACTCTAAATATGAATTTAGAGGCCTGCTCGAGACTCATATTAGCTCTCTTTGAAACAGCTTCAGCCAGCATTTTTAAAGTCTCTTCGAGGTCGAGAAGAGTCCCCCACACGTCAAAGCCGACTACACACTTAGGCATTTCTATGGACACCTTCAAACCTGCCTACCTCCTCAACGAGGTGGTCTATAATGTTCACTAGTATATTGAGTCCCGTTACAACGCCTTGAGGAGATCCTGGTAGCACAGCGGCGACTTTCCCGTCATACAGTATACAGAGATTAGCCCTAGAGAGAAGGGCTCTATATCCTATGCTCTGCATTGATATAGCTCTGAAGAGCTCACTAAATCCCGGTAGACACCTCCACGCCATACTCTCAACTACGTCAACTGTAATGTCTCTAGGACTAGGACCTGTTCCGCCCAAGAGTAGTAGTACACTACTAGTAGATTCTCTAATGGCTCTCAAGATCTCTCTTTGAGAATTCCGGACAACGACTTTTCTGCTAATACAGTAACCACGCTCTTCTAGAAAGGCCTTCGCGGCTTCCCCGCTAACATCCTCGTGTTCTTTCTCGGCAACTCTATCACTAACAACAATTATTTCGAAGCACAAGGCACCTGCTCTCAAAACACATCACCTCGTGTAGCTAAGAATTTGTAGATATAGGTATAAAGCGCGTAGTGCTCTTCTTCTCGTGCGGGCTCGAGTGGATTAGCTCTGATAGGTCAACAAAATGCTTTCTCGAAACAGTGTTATCAGAGATCTCCACGCCCTCTAGTACAAGGAGTTTCTTCTTGAAACCTGCGCCTAATTCACGGTACCCGCCAATACGCATATTATTGTACACAACTCTGTGGCACGGGATGATAATGATCTCTTTGTTCTCAGACAAGCAGTGCGCGACTACGCGTGGGTGCACGCCGAGGGCTCTTCCTATACTCGAGTAGCTAGACACGAATCCTTGAGGTATTAATTGCGTGAGAGTGTACACAGCCTGGCATATCTCGCTGAGACTGGCCTTCTCGGCTACTACTCTCCCTCTCTCAACTCTTACAACTAGCACTCACAGCTCACCACTCCTATAAAGGCAGATAATCTTACCCATGGAATTAGTGTCCAGGGTACTAGCAACAGGAGCGCACTTGGGTATAAATATAAACACCACGTCTACTCCTAAGGGGTTCTCGGAGAGGTACTCGTAATGACTCATACCTTTAGCGACAATTAAATCAGCCTTCTTCAGACTCGCCAGGACCTCGCTACTCAAATTCTCAACATGAATAGTAGATCCACCATAGGTTAGTACTCCGTCTAGAATTTTAGTTAACCCGCTGGATGTGGCGTCTCGAACAGTTAAATCATTCTGAAAACCGGGTTCTTCTTTAACAAGCCCTATCACAGAGTTATCCATCGATTTGATCTCCCTAACTAGTAGTGAGTCGTAGACAGCTTCGCCGGCGTTGTCAAATAGCCATATAATCTGTAAACCACCTCTCTCTATCTTTTCGTAGAATTTGCGAGTATGATCGATATAGAGCTCGGAGCTCTCAACTAGAACGGGGTCTATGCTCTTAACGGTAACTGTGTGTTCGCCCACACCGTAATCTATTAAATTAGCTAGTCCAGATAACTTAACTAGATACTTGAACCTCTCGTAGCTGTCTTTAAACTTAGGTATATACTCCTCGTGCCTAGTTATATCTTTCAAAGCCATTATAGTGGACTCTGATTTAACTCTCTTATAGTATTCAGCGACTTCGGGTAGGCTCGAAGTTACTAATTTAAATGTACTTGTTGCGAGACGTGTTAACTCTACACTGGGTGAAAACGTGTTGGCGAGTAATTCTACTAGTCTCTTAGCTACTTCTAGTTTTACCTGAAATGGAGCACTAGTACTCTCTATTTCTTTCAACCTCACAGTTAAAACGCATCTTAAACACTCAAAACGGGGTTTCATAGCGTAAACACGCAGGCACCTTCTATTATTCTAGTAGTCACAAGGGTATTTCTTACATAGTTAAAGCAGTGTAGTAAAGTAATAAATGAGCTATAGCTACTAAATCAGGAGTGGCTATAGCGGCAGGGGCTGGATCTATTGAGTACTAGTGCTCACGCTCAATTGAGAGATAGATTTGGAAGAGTTGTAGATAGCTTGAGATTAATTGTCACTAATAGGTGTAATTATCAGTGCATCTTCTGTCATAGAGAGGGGTTAGAGCCGGTCACGACTACTAGCGAGGAGAAGTTAAAGCCAGGTGATTATGGCTTCTTAGCTAAAGTTGCTAGTAAAATAGGTATTAAGTACTACAAATTGACCGGCGGAGAGCCCCTATTACGGGATGATATTCACGAAATTGTATATGAGATTAAACCTTACACAGAGGAAGTGTCACTTGTCACTAACGGCTTTCTACTAAGTAGGAGGGCTGAATTACTTGCAGAGAGCGGTATTGACAGGGTAAACGTGAGTCTGCACTCTCTGAGAGAAGACACGTACAGGTATATTACAGGGGGGATTAGTGGGCTACGCGAAGTTTTAAGAGGCCTAGAGCTCTCAGTAAACTATGGTATAAAAGTGAAGTTGAACTTCCTAGTCATGAAGTCTAATGTTAGTGAAGTCCCAGAAGTATTGCGATTTGCTGAAAAGCATGGTTTTGATGTGAATATAATAGAGTTAATTCCTCTAGAATGCCCGGTAGAAGTCTATAAGCGCGAACACGTCGCTCTAGACCCGGTTATAAGACTATTGGAGAGAATAGCTGTTAGTAAGACTACGAGGAGTTTTCAAAATAGAGTCACCTATACTCTTCCAAGTGGCGTAAGAGTAGAAGTTGTTACTGGATATGGTAACCCGCTAATGTGTAGCGCTTGTAAGCGACTACGGTTAACTCCTGAGGGCTGTATAAAGACATGTCTGTATGTGAATAAGCCGTGTATAGACTTATATGAGGCTATTGCTACTAGAAACGAGAAAGCTGTTCTCGAGGGGTTTGAGAAGGCCATTAAGCTAAGAGAGCCCTATTTTAAACTCTAGGGGTTGTGTGTCTATGGCTAAAATGGTCGACATCACAGAGAAGAGTGGAGTGTATAGAGAAGCCACTGCAACAGGCTTTATTAGACTTAGACCTGAGACCATTAAGAGGATAAGAGAGGGGAGCATTGAAAAAGGAGACGTCTTTACTGTTAGCACAGTCGCCGCGATAAATGCCGTAAAGAGCGTACCACACTTATTGCCACTAACCCACAATATACCGATCACTAGTGTCAATGCCTGGTACTCGGTTGAGGAAGAGGGTATTAGAGTCTACGTTAAAGTTAAAACTACAGCTAAAACGGGCGTAGAAATGGAGGCACTCACAGGTGTAGTAGTAGCCCTGCTGAATATCTGGGACATGGTTAAAAAGTACGAGAAAGACGAGAAAGGGCAATACCCACACACCCTAATAACCGACGTAAAAGTCCTCGAGAAGATTAAGGGGGAGTAACGTGCGAGTAGTAATTAAGCCCTACTCTGTGTTTAGGGACAAGCTCAAGGGAGAGGTCGTTTTAGAATTTAGTGGAAACGAGATATTAGTTAAAGACATTCTCGAAAAGCTTGAGTCTTTGTTTAATATTAGCAGTACTGGAGTAAAGCCAATTCTAATCATCAATGATGAAGTGGTGGGCGAAAAAAGTGTTGTGAGAGGTGAATTTGTCGAGCTTCACCTAGTACCTCCCTTCTCGGGTGGGTGAAAAATGAGTATTGACGTGAAGATCTTGGAAGCGAGCGAGCCACTGAACTTTAATGACCTGCTAAACGCTGTGTTGAGAGTTGATGAGCGCTGTGGTGCCATCGTGCTATTCGTGGGCGTCGTCAAAGGAATTGTAGAGGGTGATAAGAGAGTCAGCGGGCTCGAGTATTCAGCTATAAAGAGCACTGCTATAAAGGTGATGGAGAGAATCGCGTCTGAAGAGGCGAGAAAATACAACTTATCGCACGTTACTATATGGCACAGAGTCGGCGCGCTTAGGCCCGGTGAAGTAACAATAGTAATAGCTGTTTCAGCTGAGAATAGAAAAGACGCGTTTAGAGCCGCTGAGGAGATCTTAGAGAGAGTTAAGAGCGAGGCGCCTATTTTCAAGCTCGAGAAAAGATCAGATGGGGAGTTCTGGATTATAGGGGATGGTGTTAGAATTAAGAGGACAACTCTAGAGTAATTGCTCAAACAGCGGTGGCTTAATTACACTGCAATCTTAACAGTTGCGATATGTTTTAAAGCCCTATAACAATGTTATTATTAAGAAACCCCGCAGGAGTACTGGTGACCAGTATTAGAGCGTTTAGAGTAGTTGTGACTGGGCTAGTTCAGGGAGTGGGTTTTAGACCATTTATTGATAGACTTGCTAGAGAGCTCGGACTAAGGGGGTATGTCAGAAATATAGGTGGTGGCGAAGTAGAGTTATGGATTGAGGGTCCCGAGGGTTCTCTAGACGAGTTCCTAGTTAGTTTAATCTATGATAAGCCCCCGCCGGCTATAATAGAGCACGTATTCATAGAGGAGGAGGACTCGAGAGGTTACGAAGACTTCCGCATTGAGAGTAGTGGTGAGAGTAAATACGCGCGATCTAATATACCTCCCGACCTGGCTACTTGTGATTACTGCCTTCACGAGGTGTTAGACCCTCATAACAGGCGCTACATGTACCCATTTAACTCCTGTGCTTGGTGTGGTCCGAGATTTTCAATGATGTACAGGATACCATATGATAGAGAGAACACAGCAATGCGCAAATACAAGTTATGTAGTGAGTGTGAAGAGGAGTATAGAGACCCACTCAACACTCGCAGATATCACGCACAGGGAATTAGCTGTCCACGCGACGGCCCCGTACTTGGGCTTTTCAATAAGGATTTCGAGAGAGTAGAGTGTAAAGACCCGATTCTAGAGGCGGCTAAGCTTGTTGATGAAGGCTATATTGTTGGTGTCAAGGGTATTGGAGGTTACCACATAGCGGCACTAGCTACTAACGACGACGTCGTGCTCGAGCTTAGGAGGAGAAAGAAGCGTCCCACTAAGCCGTTCGCTGTAATGGGACTTGACACGAATGTTCTCAAGAGGCTTGTTTATATGAGCTATGAAGACGAGCTCTTATTGCGCTCACCCCAGGCGCCGATACTGCTTTTACCGAAACGCCCAGATAGCCCTGTGTCGAGATACGTGTCTCCCGGGCTAGCCTATGAGGGAGTATTTATAGCTTACACTCCACTTCACTATATTCTTCTACTCAATACCAGAGACAAGTTTTTAATTATGACGAGTGGGAATGTCTCTGGAGAACCTATGTGTAAAGACGAGGACTGTGCTAGGAGAAAGCTGTCGAAAATAGTAGATTTCTTCCTAGTACACGATAGAGAGATTGTTAATAGAGTAGATGACAGCGTAGTGAGGAGGACTGGAGGCGATTATGTAATTATTAGAAGGAGTAGGGGGTATGCGCCCACGTGGATAACACTAATGTTCGACTTGAATGGCGAGTATATAGCATTCGGCGCAGATATAGGCAACTCGGGCGGCGTGGGATTCGATAATAGAGTTGTACTGACGCAGTATATAGGCGACCTTGACAGTCTCGCCGCGCAGGAAGACTTATTGAGGTACTTAGAGTTTCTCGTTAAGAACTACCACATAGGGGAGAGCACAAAGCCCATAGTAGTAGTAGATAAACACCCAAGACTCTACTCTAAAACACTAGGAGTTTTCTATGCTAAAAGAAACAACTTAGACTACGTAGAAGTGCAACACCACTACGCACACGTACTATCAGCTACAATAGACTTGGAAATTAGTGGAAGAGTAGTGGGTCTGGCGATAGACGGCGTAGGCTGGGGGGACGACAATACTATTTGGGGCGGAGAGGTACTAGTAGTCGACACTGAGAAGTATGGTTACAGTAGAATTGGTTCAATAAGACAGCTACCCATAACTAGCGATAGAGATACCTACATACCACTTAGAATTCTCTCATCATATCTCACTATGCGGGATTTCGAGTGGAGCGAGATTGAGAAGACCTTAAAGGCTATAAAGACGCCTCCTAGCAGAATACCTGAAGCCCATGCAGCGCACAGCCTGGTCGTGCGAAGGGGGTTCACACCTGCATCTAGTACTGGCAGACTCCTAGACATGATTATGGCGATTATTGACCCGGCGGCAGAGAGGACATATGAGGGAGAGCCTGCAGTAAGGCTCGAGACTCTTGGAGTCAGAGGAGAGAGTGCTGTTAGCATAGATGCCTACAGAATTGTGAGTGAAGCTGGGATTTTGAGACTAGACTACAGTGGACTAGTTGACTGGGTTTTAGAAAACAAGTTAAAACTAGACCCCTACACAATGGCGAGGAGCTTCCTCTACAGTCTTGGACTAGCTTTAGGAGAGCTTATTGCGAGCTCTGTTAGAGGGCTTAGAGTAGATGAAGTAGTGCTATCTGGAGGCGCGGCTGTCAACGAGCTGATATACAGGGGCTTGTGTGAGAGGCTTTCACAAGAGGGCTTTAAACCGAAATTACCCAGGAGAGTACCACCTGGAGACGGCGGACTAGCACTCGGTCAAATCGTAGCGGCAGACCTCCTGAAAAGAGAGCAGAAAATTTAAAAGCGCTATACAGTACTTTATTATTAAGCAAGGTGGTCTAACGTGCTTTCACACTCGCGGCGTAGTAAGACTCTTGAGACCACTAGGGAGTACAGGGTCATTAGGTACAGTCCTTGGCTTCTCCACTTCAATACCGGTGCTTGTAATGGGTGTGATATAGAATTCCTAGCGGCTATAACACCTCTCTACGATCCTGAGAGGTTCGGAGTAAAACTCGCACCTAGTATTAGACATGGAGACATCTTAGTCGTAACGGGGGCTGTGACTAAGAAAGCTGGAGATAGACTCAAGAGGCTCTACAACCAAATGCCCTGCCCTAAATTTGTTATTGCGGTTGGTGCTTGTGCCTGTAATGGGGGGGTCTTCTCGAAGTCTTATAATGTTCTCAGTGGGGCAGACAGAGTCGTACCGGTAGACACCTATATCCCGGGTTGTCCTCCGAGACCTGAAGCTATTCTAGATGGTATTGTGAAGCTGTTGAAGTTGATAAGTGAAGGTGGTGTGGGGAGTAAGTGTGAGTGATAAAATCGAGTTCCTCTCGCGGTACGCTATTAGAACAGAGCTCGTAAAACCAGCGAGAAGAGTATTCGTCGTTGAACCCGAGACCGTCAGGAAGCTATTTGAGGAGTTTATTAAACAGTACGGTTACGAGTCTTTCTACATATCTACAATTGTCGGAACAGACTTTCCCAGTGAAAACAAGGTTAGACTAGATTACTACGTAGTCCTCTTACCCGAGGAGGAGACTATTGTAGTTAGGACTTTTCTCGAGAGGAGTAACCCGGTAATAAGCACACTAGTGGATATTATACCCGGTGTGTTATCGGGGGAGTGCGAAACACACGACCTATTAGGAGTAGTCTTCAAAGGAAATCCGTTTTTAAGACGTGGTTTCTTCGTGGCAACCGACATCGCTGAGAAGGACATTTACCCCTTGAGAAAGGATAGTGGTGCGTAGTTATGGGGGTCACGAAGGTAGTGGAGATCCCAGTAGTCACGGCGGAAATACCTATAGGACCCCAGCACCCGGCTCTACACGAGCCAGTACTTCTCAAGGTATACTCAGACGGCGAGGAAGTAGTCAAAGCAGAGGTAAATACTGGGTACAATCACAGAGGTATTGAGAAGCTCTGCGAGAAGAACACGTACTACAGAGACATATTTGTAGTGAGCCGTGTGTGTGGTATATGTAACGCTGTGCACTCTAATTGCTACGTGAGGGCACTTGAATACCTACTAGACATTAAGCCGAATAACAGGGCGAGATATCTTCGCGTATTAGCAATGGAGTTCGAGAGAATTCACAGTCACATGTTAATAAACGCTGTTATGGCTGAAATAGTTGGATTTGACACGCTATTTATGCAGATAATGCTCGACAGAGAGAGAGTTATGAAGGCTAAGGAGATACTGACCGGTAATAGAGTAATGGCAGACTACATGATAGTAGGTGGCGTGAGGAGGGATATTGATGAAATTAAGCGAGATAGAATTAGAGATCTCTTGTTGAAGCTAAAGCCCAGAGTTGAGTACTACAAGAAGGTCTTTATGGAAGATGAGACTATAATTAAGAGGCTCGTAGACGTCGGAGTAATAAAGCCGGCAGAAGCTACTAGCCGTAGTTTAGTTGGCCCTGTAGCTAGGGGCTCTGGTATTAAAATAGACAGTAGAGTTAGTGACAAGTATGACGCCTATGACGAAATACCATTTAATGTCATTACGAGGAGAGAAGGAGACTCGTGGGCTAGAATGATGGTTCGCTGGGATGAAACGCTTGAAGCTATAAACATGTGTCTTTACGCACTGGAGAAACTTCCAGCTGATGGCAACCCCGTTCCAGATGAAAGGAGACTTCCACGTGTAATTCCACAAGGAGAATCCTATGCCAGAGTTGAAGCTCAGCGTGGTGAACTAACGTACTACGTATTAAGTGACGGGAAGAGCACAAATCCATATAGAGTTAAGATTAGAACACCTAGCTTCAATAATGTTATTAACTCGGCATTTATGTACATTGGACTAAGTCTAGCCGACGTTCCAGTAGCTCTAACTTCGCTTGACCCCTGTGTTTCGTGTATGGAGAGAGTCACTATTATAGACTTGGAGAAGAATACCAAGTACAAATTAACACTAAAAGAATTAGCGGGTAGTAGGAAATGAAGAGACCTAAACTACTAGAACTAGCCCTGAGAAACTTAGTTAGAAAACCAGCTACTATTCAGTATCCGCGTGAAAAGACGCCGGTTGAAGAAGACTCGCGCGGTGTACAGTACGCTGATTTAACAAAGTGTACTGGTTGCACTCTGTGCGCCTTGGAGTGCCCAGCCGACGCGATTAAAATGACCCCGATACCTCAGGGCTACGGGGTCCCTGCTAAAAACCCCAGGAAGATATATCCACTAATAGACTACTCTAAGTGCGTTTTCTGCTACAGGTGCGTTAAGATATGCCCTGTAAATGCTTATACTGTCACTAATAAATACGATATCGCTGGCCCTACACGAGCCAACTCTGAAGAATACTCACTGAGCACACTGAAAAAGGCGAGTATGCAGTGATAATGGAATTGATATTCACGCTAATATTAGTATACGTAGTAGCAATAATACTAGTATCAATAGTAGCTTTCAGAGGGCCTACAATCGGCGATCAAGTACTGGCTATTGACGTGATAACTTATATGTCACTCGTCCTCATGGCCTTAGTAACTGTGTATTTGAGACAGCCACTACTAGCAGTACTAATAATACCCCTCGCCCTCTGGGTCTACGCTCTAGATATCTACATAGCTAAGTATCTCGAGCGTGGCGATCTTGGTGCTTGAGCTCCGAGTAGTACTATATGCACTAGGCGCGTTTCTACTGTGTCTGGGTGGATTCGCAACGCTAGTCTCGGCGATAGGATTCCACAGGTTTAAGAACTTCTACTTGAGATTACACGCGGCTACAGTGGGCACTATATGGGGCTCTATATACCCGCTAGTAGGTATAGCTCTCGTAGCCATCGCCATTGAAGAGCTAGGAGCCTACAGGTGGTATATTTCGGGTTCCAGTATCGTCGCGGCTATTGTGATTTTAATGTTAGCACCTGCAGGCTCTCACGCTCTAGCACGCGGAGTTCACAGAGCTCGAGTTGCCCGTGTTAAGCCTTGTATAGCGGATAAACTAGACCCGGAGCTATGTGGGTGATAAACCCATGGTGCCTGGTGAAACTGGAGTTTACTTGTTAATGGCGATTATGAGTCTCCTCTCAGCAATAGCTGTCTACATGGCTATAAGAGAGCGGGATCTAGTTAGAGCAGTGATTTATAGTGCTCTTCAAAGCGGGCTCTACGCGATACTGTACTTTTTACTCCTAGCACCAGATATAGGCCTAGTCTACATACCCGTCGCTGTTGGTCTTATACCTGGAGTTCTTCTAGTCCTGATTAGCAAGACTGAGAGGTGGGAGAGAGAGTGAAGCTTATAGAGTTAGTTATACTAATCGTAGTAGTACTAGCAGTAGCTCTCTTAATCACGGTGGGATTTGAACATATTATACCATCTACTAGTGTGAGGAGACTTGCAGAGTTTTATCTCTACACAGCGTATAATCCACTAGTAAACTACACAGCAATGTCACCAGAAGCCGTTACTGCTATAGTCTGGGACTTTAGAGGTCTAGATACACTCTTCGAGACATCAGTATTCTATTTAGCACTAATAGGGAGTCTAGCACTCGTGCGCGGCCTCTTTGTGGAGCACGTGGAGAAGTCTGGACACGGCTTGTCGATAATAGTGAGAACTGTAACGAGGATTACTGCTCCAATGATAATAGCGGTGGGGGCTTCTATTGGACTACACGGTCACTTAACTCCAGGTGGAGGTTTTCAAGGTGGGTCCGTTATTGCGGTGTTGCCAATGATAGTAATAGTTGTCTTCTCTGCTGGATTCCTCGTGCTAAAAGGCGTTACTACGTCTAAGCTTATTACTACGAGGAGTTTAGGTCTAATCGGCATTGGAGTAACAGCTATTGCTCTATTTCTAGCTGGTCTCGCGCTAGGTACATCTGCATACGTGTTTCAGAATATGGCAAAGCCAGCGGCCCAGATATCTATGCCGGTTAGCATCGGAGGGGCGCTTATTAGTGGAACACTCTGGTTTTTCAACCTCTTTGAAATGTTCGCAGTCGCGGCTGGATTTACAATCGCATTCTTAGCTATAATGATGGCTAGAACACTAGAGGCGGAGAAGAGGTGAGTAGCGTGGAGATGTTGAATACGTACTTCCTGTCAATTGTTCTAGCCTCACTACTAGTGAATACTACTATAGCGCTCTACGCGCTATTCTTTAAACCGCACTATGTTAAGAAAGTCATTGCCTTGACGATTTTTAGCGATACAGTCAACACGTTTGCAATATTTATTGGGTACAGAAGGTGGGTTGGGCAGACACCACCACGCGTACCAGTACTAACAGACCTTAACCAGAACGCTATAGAGAACACTATAGAGGAGTTTAAGAGCTTAGCTGTAGACCCACTACCCCAGGCTCTCGTACTGACAGCTATAGTTATAGGACTAGCTGTCATACTCTTTCTCGTGTTTCTAGGCTGGATACTCTACTCACACTATAAGACACTCGACATGAGAGAGATTAGGGGGCTTAAGGGGTAATCGCTGTGAATAGTGCTCTAAGAGGTCTTATTGTGTTCCTCTTAACATTCATAGTGTACATAGTGTACACTGGTAGTATTAGTGGCTATGACATTGTAACTGGAATAGTAGTGTCCATAGTTACTGGCGCGCTCTTTGCAAACCTTGTTATTCAGAATCCACTAAGAGTACTGAGCTTTAAGAGATGGCTTTACCTACTTACATACGCTACACTGTACTTCCTGTACTACGAGACAAAAGCGCACTTAGACGTCATTAAGAGAATACTACACCCCAAAGTGCCGGTTAATCCAGCAATTATTGAAGCTCCATATAGTGTTGAGTCAGACTACGCTATTACGGCGGTGGCTAACAGCATAACTAATACTCCTGGAACAGTAGTAGTCGATATTGACACGTCGAGAAAAGTCTTTTATATTCACTGGATTAATGCTAAAACCCTTGACCTTGCAGAGGCTAAAAAGGAGATATTTGAGTCATTCGAGAAATTTGCACGCAAGATCTTTGACTAGGTGAGTGGAGTGAGCTTAGAGACGCTAGCTCTCAATGTATTAGGGACTCTGACACCGTTTTTAGTAGTACTAGCATTCATGACGCCATTACTGTCTAAACTAACTAAGAGTACTAGAGGAGTGCCTTTCGCGATTTCTTTAATTGGAGGTCTCTACGCCGCTATAGCGTCCACTATAGTGTTCTACTACGAGATTACTGAGAAGAGACCACTAGTATATACTTATGGTGGGTGGCCGCCTCACTTTGGAATAGTCTACGAAGTCGACGCGTTTAACGGTCTATTAGGAGTTCTGGTAGCCTGGCTAATGCTCGCGATAATTCTGTACTCGTGGTGGTATAGCAAGTACTTAGATGACTCGTCGTGGTACTTTACACTACTACTAGGTCTCGAAGCGGGCATTTTGGGGTGTCTATACACTGGTGACGCTTTTAACCTATTCGTAATGCTCGAAGTGCTCAGCATATCAACTTACGGGCTAGTAGCATATCATAGAAATAGAGCAGAAGCTGTAGAAGCCGCCGCTAAGTACGCGTTAATAGGGGCTGCGGCTACTACTATGTATTTCCTAGCACTGATCCTACTGTACTCAGGCTACGGCACAGTTAATATGGCTTATCTCGCAGAGCTGGCATCGAGTACGCAGGCGCTTAGGGATCCAGGTTTAAGGTACCTCTCACTACTAGCAGTCTCACTGGCTCTCTGGATGTTTACTTTTAAATCAGCAGTATTTCCAAGTCACTTCTGGCTAGTAGACGCAAACCCAGAAGCACCACACCCGGTTTCTGTCGCCCTCTCTGGTCTAGTTGAGAGTGTTGGCGTATACGCAGCCGCTAGATTTCTCTACACGATATTTAGGCAAAACACCACACTAATGTGGTATCGAGAAGTAGTTCTAGTTGTACTAGTACTTCTAGGCGTAATAAGCGGTGTTGTGTGCGCCCTCATGATGATGTATCAGCGCGATATCAAGAGACTACTAGCTTATAGTAGTATTAGTCACACTGGAATAATCTACATGGGGCTCTTCGCGGGCTACTTGACTAGTAGCGATGCAGTTAAAGTAGCAGTAACGGGTGCAGTTGTACACATAGTCTCTCACACACTGGCAAAAACAGTTCTCTTCATGTCGAGTGGCCTATTTATTGAATCGTCTGGATCAAGAGATCTAGATGAAATGCGCGGAGTTGGGAGAACATACCCATTAGCGCTGGCAGCGGTAATCATTAGTACTCTAAGCCTCATAGGATTAGTCCCCTTTATTGGCTTATACTCTAAGCTACTAATAGCGCTCGGATACTTCTCGGCAGGGTCACTACTAGTGCCAGTGCTAGTAATTGTTGTGTCAGCTATTTCACTACCAGGCTACATGAAGGTCTTGACGTCAATAGCCCTTGGTATTCCAGCTAAGAAGCACGCGAAGCAACGCGGCGAGTTCTGGGTGGAGGTACTAGTATTCGCTATAGCACTTTCTCTAATAATTCTGGGCGTGATATTCTGGTATATTATGCCTGTATTTGAGAGCGCGACTTTAAGTCTAATTGAAGGTGCGGATATTTATGTGAGTGAGGTGTTAGAGAGAATTCCGGGTGAGTTGACTCCATGGTTACTTGGCAGGTAAGCCCCTACGAAGCGGTGACCATCTCGGCGGGAGTTGTAGCTCTACTACTAGTTGTAGTGACAGCGCTCTACTACTCGCTAAAATCGCGGACTACGCGTATCTCAGATGTATATCTCTCTGGTGAGCCGGAGAGCGTAGTTTCTCAGCTATCAGTTGGTGTGGCGGCGCTGTACTGGGGATTTATGAAGAGATTTGCAAGAGTAGTTTTCAGCACACTTACTACTAGAGTTCACACTGGTAGTCTACATGACTGGTACAAGTTTATCTCGTCTTGGTTTAGTCTACTACTCTTAATCTCCATAGTAGTTTTTACAGTGTTCTTGGTTATAGGTGATTAGTTGTGGTGTGGGAGTTACTACTGCTATTGACGTCTACTCTAATATTCCCCGGGCTATTATTTACTATCTCGCTGGCTCTCTTTACACAGTATATAGTGCGAAAACTCGCAGCGAGATTTCAGAGTAGAATGGGGCCAAGCTACGTAGGGCCTTTTGGAGTTCTCCAGCCATTTTACGACTTCTGGAAACTCTTGCGCGTCAAGGAAGTCGTTAAAACGAGATTTAGCATGGTCAGAGCAGCAGAAATATTCCTGATACTAGGAATAGCGTTCCCCATTGCTGCACTGATATTTTTACCAATAAGTCCACTTAAAGTTAACTGCGAGTTCGACGTCTTAATATTCTTCTACATGGCTAGCGTCATGCCATTAATAGCAGTTACAATGGCGTCTATGGCCATGCCCGGTCCCTATACCACTATGGGTGTTTCGAGATTACTAAGTATGGCTACATTAGCTGAGCCGGCTTTCTTCGCGAGTATAGTCATACCGGTTTACTTGGCAACCAGGAGCGGTGAAGCACTCTTTATGAGTTTAAGTGGATATGTCAACGTACCTACTGCGTGGGGGAGCATTCCCACAGCTATAATTATGATCCTCTGTTTCATAGCATTTATTGTCAGTCTCCAAGCTAAAGCCATGTACCAGCCTTTTAACATACCAGAAGCGGAACAGGAAATCATTGCCGGCTTCGAGACAGAATTCTCGGGGCCACTACTAGCTCTTATGAGACTACTACACGATGTAGACTTAGCAGTATCAATTCTCCTAGGGGTATACGTGTTCTTCGGCGGCCCACTCCCATTTAGACACCTCTCTATTGGCGGTATACTACTATTGGTACTGAAGTACTTAGTGCTAGTAGTAATAGTTACACTAGTAAGAAGCGTTATGGGGCGTTATAGAATAGACCAGGCACTAGTGCAACTATTCAAATACAGTTTAGTCCCAGCACTAGTAGCAGTAATTCTCACCTTGCTACTATAAGAGAGTCCGGAGAGTAAATAGTGATTAGAGGGCTACATTGTGAATGTGCAACACCTGCTTCTACTCATCATAATCTACGCGCTAATAGACTCAGTAGACCCCTGCTTCTTCGCAATATATGTAAGCGTACTCATATCTATTGGTCTCACTAATCTACGCGAAGTAGTGAAATCAGGTCTTCTATTTATTTCGGCTGTTGGACTGGGTTACTTTATACTAGGATACGTGCTCCGAAGTCTCGCACTACATATCGACGTGAGCAGATCAGCGGCGGCTCCATACATTATACTGTACGGGCTCATAGTTACTCTATATGGATCGTTTAAATTAATGAAGAGGAGTGGTTTGAGGACTGATCAACTGTGTCGAGAAGAGAACGGCGCGCTGTGTAGAATTGCGAGGAAATTAGAGCTTAGCAGAGTGGGAAGTTTATCAATTCCGCTAAGACACGCGTACCTCATAGCGTTAGGGTTAGTTATGTCTTTTACAATATTGCCGTGTAGCGCGGGGCTCTACGTAGTCTACAATATACTGTTAGTAAACGCGCCCCTCTACTTGTGGGTCTTCTCGACGCTCCTGTATATACTAGTCTTCGTGTCTCCACTAGTAATAATAACGTTCAGCCTAGTAGGACTAGTCAAAATAACTAAGTACGCGGCGAGCTGGGGTCGTATAGAGAAGTACTCTGAGTTAATTAGAGTGGTAGGTGGAATAGTAGCTACTATCACAGGCGTTTACTTATTGCTTTTTGAGGTCTAGAGCGCTCTCAAGCACTTATAGATATCTCCACTTCAACATAGCCTCCTGTAGATGGAAGCACTACTTCCACTCCCACGATAGCTAGTAGCGATGTCGCGCCAACCGTGCTCGGGTCTATTACTACTCTATATGTTCTCATCCAGGAGCCAGCACTACTGTGTACTATGTAATTAGTCTCGAGCAGTGTTCTACTAAGCCATAACTTATAATCTGGACCTACTTGGTAACCAATTGCTAAGGCTACTGGCTGAAATGGTGACGTGTCACTATCGTAGATGTAGACTACAGGCATGAGGTCTACTCGTATAGCTCTCCCATATCTATCATAGGCTCTTATTTTAATAGTAACGTCAAATTCTCGCGGCTGGGACCCCGTAAACTTGAGGAGTCTGTACACTTGGAAGTAGTTGTAGCCCGACTCAATTAACCCGGTGCCAATAGTGAGTAGATCTCCGTTTTGCACGAAGTAGTAGGGGTTGCTAGGTGAGTAGTACGGGCTAGTCGAGAGCCTAGCATATAGTCCATATGTTACAAAGTGGCGTCGAGTAGAGAGCTCGACATTACAGGGGAGGTAGTAGTATGTGGCTCCACTAGTAACCTCCCTTACTCTAATACAGTCAACAGGGCCTACTAGGAACAAGTACTTTCTGAAGTCCTCGTTGTTCCTATATAGTGTTAAATCGACGACTTTTCCAGCGTGAAGCTTGTAGCCGTAATTGTATAATACAACGAGAAGCGAGCTGGTGGAGTTGTTATTGCTCGATAAGTACTCCACTAACTCGTAGTCAACGTAGCTCTTATTCTTAATGTAGTCTGGAGCTGTTAGTAAGTTCGGGTCTCCACGCGGATCGTAGTAGTAAATGACGTTATCACTTGATACTACTAGAATGTGAGATGGTTCGCTTATAGGTGGAATCTCTATTTTATATGGGGTCTCCACAAAGACGTCGAGGTACTTGTGATACACGAGTTCCCCATAGAGGTTTTTAATAATAACTTCTTTGACTCGAAATGGCACTCTCGGATATATCGTTAAGAGGAGGGAATTATTTCCACTATAGTTCAGCGAGAGAATAGGCGGGTTGAGCACATATTGAAATCTCGCACTCGCAACGTCGATGCCCTCTTTTAGGTATAGTGTTGATTGTTTACTCCAAACGTAAAGTCCAGCTGTAGTTCCAACTACTATAATTAGAGCCAAGTAAGCTCCAACTACAGATTCCACACCACTTATTTTCATAACATCACCACTATTCAGAGAGAACTTTTAACGAGGAGACTCAAGTAAAAGTAATACTAGTTGAGTGGTTTAGTATACTTGGCGCTGCTTGGACTAGAAATAGCTCATTCTAGTCTTAAGGAGGCCTGCTAAGCCGTTAAACGTCTTGTAAAACCACTCGGCTTCGGGAACAGATTTACTAATAACTACTACTTTTACACTGTACTGCGACGCTCTATCGAGCCACTCAACTAGGTCCTCTCTGTTCTCTCCTATAAGCAGTACTTTAAGGAGACCACTTTCGAGTGCTAATTTAACCTCGTCCTCACCATAAACAGCGAGACCGTCGTCTTTAGCGATGTGGTACTTGAACTCCTCGAGGTATTTAAGAGACTCAGCGTACTCCTGATTTTGCAGTAAGTCTCCCGCTTTGAGTACAAGTTCTCTCAGACCGGCTTCTCCTTGATAGGACACATCAATTAGCTCTGGAGCCGCTATCTGCTTTAACCTGTAGTCTAAGTAGTCTCCTTGTACGAAGTCGTACTTAGCATACGCGGGTCCCCCAATAATTATAGCCTTAAGCTTACCCTGCTCAAGTAGGGGCAAGAACACTTTGTTCGCGTGCTCTCCGACCTTCTTATAGAACTCCTCAGCTAGTTGCTCAATTATCCTGTCAAATCTTCTTTGACTCTGACCACCTTTGTGGTGTTTACCCGGCACATAGCCCTCTATTTCCTCTACTACTTCGAGCCTATTGCCCTTTAGTAATCCAATAGTTGCGTAGTCTCTCTCGATTATTAGCAGTCCGATGATATTAGTCTCCGAGACCATCTCTTCGAGGAACTCAGTGTGGAAGTACTTGTCAGTTCTATAGAAGAAGAGAGGTACTTTTTCAGGTGGTATAAGCATGACTACAATATTATCCCCAGTATCCGGATTTAGGCCAGCAAAGAGTACGAGCCCGTTCTCGGGGACTTTGGGGATTTTACTAAGTCTATCGTAAGCTACGTTTAAAGCCCACTCTACTGCGTTTCTCGTCCTCTTCAACTTTATGTTCTCTGCGACGGCGATTTCTTGCCTTAATAGTGCCAAGACATCGCTTATTGGCCTGCCAGGCGGAATGTAGAGGCTTAAGAGTATAGTGGCGGGAGCCCTCCACTTAGAGAGCTCTTTTATAATTTCACGTAGTCTCTGCTTATCGACTTTTAGTTTCTCTAGCTGCTCTTCACTATAGCTAAAAACTCATAACCTCTCAGCCCTCACTACGCGACTAAGCGAACAACCAGATTTTAGAAAAACATAAGAATACCCTTTTAATTCTTCTCCTAATTTTCACTAGTCCTAGTTGAAGTGTAGTTAACGCGCGTTCCTCCCTACCCCAGTAGGGCTTTTTCCACGTCTTCAATAAGACCTTGAAGCCCGCTTGGGGAAGCCTCGTAGTAGTGCACTTCGCGGCACCCGTAGCTCTCGAGAAGACTCTTTAACTCGGCGCCACGGCCACCCCATCCATACGCACTAATAATAATGGTCTTCTTGCAGCCCATCTTGTGAACAAGTAGTCTCACTAAGTACTCTATTATTGGGAACGGCTTATTCTCGTATAGTGAAACCCCAATAACCAGTGCGTTTGCCTCTACGCCTTCACCCACGACTTCACTTATTAGAGACCTCTTACTCCACGTAAAGGCGTGAGTAGATACCTCGTAGCCGCGACTCTTAAGCCTACTTGTAAGCTCCAATATAAATCTCTCTATAAACCCGTACATCGAGTCGTACACAACTAGTACTTTAGAACCAGTGCTCCTAGCCCACTTCTCGTAGAGCTTCGCCATAATTAGCGCGTCGCTCTTCTCGAATACAAGTCCGTGTGCAGGCGCAATGTACTCTGACTTCTCTATGAGCTCAACTAGTCGATTGAGAGATCTCAGTACAAACTCCCTGTAGTGCCCTATTACGTTCGCGAAGTACTTACGTGCTAATTTAAAGTAGCGATCTCTCTCCTCGATACTGAGAGAGCTTAGTAGCTTCTCTCTGAATAGCCCATAGGATCCGAAGACATCGCACGTGAATAGTACTCTGTCGCTGTGTAGGTAGCTGACAATAGTCTCGGGCCAGTGAAGCCACGGCGTATAGTAGAAGCTAAAACGTAAACCGCTTACTTCTACTTCTTCTCCGTCTCTAACGGGCTTAAACTTCACGGTGACACCGTACTGGGACTTTATTAGTTTCTCCGCCAGTGGGTGTCCTATTATAGTGACGTCGGGTTTAACGTTGACGAGATCTAGTAGGACGCCGCTGTGATCAGGCTCTAAGTGGTGAGCTATAATGTGGGTTAACTTGTCTAAAACACCGGTCTCTTCGAGAATCTCCACTAACTTGCCACCATACCCGACTTTCCATGTGTCAACTAGAACTACGCCACTAGCACTTCTAACTATGTACGCGTTGTAAACAATTCCTTCAGGTATTTCCCACAGAGCCTCAAAGTATTTCGTCTCGGAGTCTAGTAGCCTCAGAACCTCAACGTTCTCTGTCAGTTTATAGCGAACAATATTCTCGTTCAAAATAATCACCCCTGCTTACAGGTTAAAGTCAGACTAGTTAATAAAACCCCGCTTCCCGCGAAACAGGTCACTCTTAGAGGCACTTTGTACCTATTTAGTATTGGTGTTCTCGCAACTGCACTGTCCGCAACGCGTGATGTAGAGTTTTTAATGATATTTGTATTTGTCGTTAACTAGGCTTTTAATCAAGCACACTTCTAGTTAGTGCTACGTCAAGTACCCTATTTGCCTCTCTAAGCAGCTCCTCTGATCTGAAGAGCCACTTGTACTCGCATTCAGGGAGATTCTTATTGAACGTTCAATAAGGCTTAATCCCCTTGCCGAAGTAGTTCAACGTGGTGGTGTACTTGAAGCTCGTGGATAGCTACTTGTTTCTCGAGAAGTTGAGAGACCTGATCTACTCGCTACTAGAGCTGAGAGATAGAGCTAGAGAAGCTGGTTATGGGGTTGTGGAGTCGACTCCGCTTACCAAGTATGGCTTTATCTCCATGTTCAAGGGAGGAGTGATCATGGACGTCACAAACCCAGAGCAGGCTAGAGTAGCGGAGGAAGCTGGCGCTGTTGGGGTAATGGTTCTCGACAAGCTACCCTACGACGTTAGGATGGCTGGTGGTGTAGCGAGAACTGCGGATTTGAAGGTCATTCAGGGCGTTATGGAGGCCATCACGATACCTGTGTCTGCTAAGTGTAGAATTGGACACGAGGAGGAAGCCGTGCTCTTAGAGCATATCGGCGTCGACCTGATCGACGAGAGCGAGGTGCTGACACCCGTAGATGAGAAGGCTCATATTAACAAGTGGAAGTTTAAGACTCCGTTCGTTAATGGCGCTAGGGACCTCCTAGAGGCCCTTCGAAGAATATACGAGGGGGCCTCCATGATCAGGACTAAGGGAGAACCTGGCACTGGCAATGTCGCTGAGGCTGTTAGGCACATAAAGCTGGTCAATAGGGACATAGCGACGCTACGTGGCTACTACCTAAACAGAGACTACGAGGCCATATGGGTCTATGCGAAGGAGAATAAAGTACCATACGAGCTCGCACTACTAACTGCTAAGCTAGGGCGCTTACCAGTTGTTA
>JBMSAO010000045.1:0-10889 GCA_049414425.1 Desulfurococcaceae archaeon | reverse complement strand
CCCAGGGGGCCATTGATAATCACGCCTGAGACGCTATTTAGAATACCCCTCATTAACTTGTCTCTGAGGCTCTTCACGTAGTCTACTCTGTTCTCGAAGTTCCCAAACATGATCTCGACTGCCTTCTTAAAGCCAGCTATTAGAGGCACGTTCTCAACACCAGGCCACAGCTTCTCGACGCTTAACTGCCCTCTTACTGGCGGCTCTAAGTCAACTCCCTCTCTAACGTACAGCGCGCCCACTCCCCGTGGGCCGTGAATTTTGTGACTACTTATAGTCAGCATGTCCACGTTGAGCTTCTCTACGTCAATTGGAACCCACGCGTAGGCGTCAGCGGCGTCTGTGTGAAACACTGCTCTCGGGTTAGCAGACTTCACCACGTCTACTAGCTCCTTGATTCTCTGTATAGTCCCTATTTCGTGGTTAACCATTTGAATACTGACGAGAACAGTGTCCCTGTCTACGTAGTACTTCAAGACCTCGGGGTCTACGAAGCCGTGCTCGTCTACGGGTACTAGCTGGACTTTAAATCCTAGTAGCTCTGAGGCGAACTGCGCTGGGAAAATTACACTCAAGTGCTCAACTGCCGATACAACAACTTTCTTGCCGCTACTACCTCTGTTTTTAAGTAGATACCCGAGAATAGCGAGATTATTCGCCTCGGTGCCACTGTGCGTGAACACAATGCTCTCCGGGTTGCGTGCATTAATAGTGCTGGCCACAGCCTCCTTGGCTTCGTAGACTACTTCTAGAGACTCCCAGCCCACTCTGTGAGTTATAGCGGGGTGACCATAGCCATACTTGTTGAAAAACACAGACATGTACTCTACAACTTCACTGGGAACAAACCCGCTGTTTTCGAGGTCAAAGTAGACTTCTCTACTAGGCTTACCGTGCGTTCTCAGCAACTCTCTTATCTTCTTAGACAGCGACATGTCTCTCACGCTTCCCTCCTCGCAATGAACACTAGTGAGCCGTCATCTAGCCTCCTAGACTCCTTCACAGTGTAGCCCTTTCTGGAGAGAATGAGCCTCATGATCTCTTCTGGTATGTCCTCCGCTCTGAAGTATATTTTGACTTCTTCGACACCCTCCTCGACTAGAGAGTCTACTGTACTCCGGAGTTTAATAACGGGGTGAGATGTACAGCTAACTGAAACACTCCTCAAGTCTACTTCTCTACTACTCTTCACTCTTCTCACCGGGTTTTCTCAGAGTAACAGCTCTCGTAAAGCTGTAATACCTCTCAATCATCTCCTCCTCTTCGAGTACTTGTCTCTCCTCTACAGTCAGGTCTCTCGGAAGCCACTCTGGGTGAGAGTTCATCTTCTTGTAGTAGGCTCTTATAGCTCTCTTCAACGCGCCAACGGCGAGAATACTGCAGTGATACTTAATTGGGGGGAGGCCTCCCAGCTCGTCTGAGATATTCTTCCACGAAATAGCCCACGCCTCCTTAAGGCTCTTACCGGTAATCATCTCTGTGATAATACTCGCAGCGGCTATATTCGCCGCGCAGCCGTAGCTCTCAAAAGTGGCTTTCTCGATAATGTCTTCTCCGTTAACTCTCTTAATTTTCAAATAGAGCCTAATGAGGTCTCCACACGCGGGGCTACCAGCACTCTCAACTACACTAGCGTCTTCTAGTCGACCCAGGTTTCTGGGGTTTCTAAATATCTCCAGTACTCTGGGGTCGTACGGGAGTGGTATTCGCGTGCTCACGCTTCTCACCAATAACACTGTTATATATTTACCCGCTTATATATCTTCCACTCACTAACACGCTCTGCTAATTAGTAAGCGGGAAGAGTTCAGTACTACTGATATGTCGCTTAAAACCATAGCTAAGGCGGCCATCTCCGGTCTCAGTACTAGCCCGGTGAAGGGGTAGAGTGCACCGGCCGCTACTGGTATTAAGACGCTGTTGTATATAAACGCCCAGAAGAGGTTCTCCTTAGCTACTCTCACGACCCTCTCGCTAACACAGTAGATGGCTTTAAGCCCCTCGAGATCATTAGATAGTAAGACAACGTCACCGGCTTCTCTGGCTAAGTCCGGTGCTCTGCCCATAGCTACACCTACGTGAGCTGTGCTGAGCGCAGCGGCGTCGTTTACACCGTCCCCAACGTAGATGACGCGTAGACCATTAGACTGCGCTTCCCTAACAACTCTGGCCTTATCTATGGGTTTTAGCGAGGCGCGAGCGAAGTCTAGTTTTAGCTTCCGCCTCACGTACTCGACATTAGACTCCACGTCGCCGCTAGCTAATCCAACTCTACATCCCCGACTCCTAAAGTACTCTACGACTTCAACTGCATTACCGCGGAGCTCGTCTTTAATTTCAAATACACCAGCTACTCTGCCACTAACAGCCACGAGTATGGGTGTGCTCCCGCTCCCGCCTATCTCCTCAACAGCCTCTAGTACTCTGCTCTCAACACTAATACCCATGTCTTCGAGTAGCTTCACACTGCCAATTACGACTTCAACGCCATTTACTCTACCAGTAACGCCGAGTCCTGGAATATGCTCGTAGTATTCTGGACTAGTAGTGTTTACGCCTCGTTCACGGCAGTACTCTAGTATTGCCTGTGCTAAGACGTGCTCGCTACGAGATTCAACACTACACGTGTAGGCGAGAACCTCCCTGTGGTTGGCGTCGCCGTAAACAGTGAAATTAACTACTCTGGGTTTACCCCTTGTTAGCGTGCCTGTCTTATCAAAGATCACTGCACTAGACTTGACTATTCTCTCGAATACGTCGCCTCTCCTAACTAGAACACCCCTCTTAGACGCGACTATAATGCCTATGGATACTGCTAGTGGTATAGCTATTCCCAGCGGACAGGGACACGCAACTGCGAGGACAGACGCTGTGAAGACAACTGAGAAAACGGGGTCTCTCGTAGCAAGCCACCACGCTGTAAAAGTTACCAGTGCAATTGCCACGACAATCCACGTCAAGACGCCCACGACTCGGTCAGCAAACCTCTGAAAACTAGGCTTGTAGAAAACAGCCGCCTTAGACGACTCGAGTATATGCGAGAGTACAGTGTCCTCTCTAACTCTAGTAGCCCTGACTCTCAAGTACCCGGAAACGAGCTTTGAGCCGGCTAGCACGGGATCTCTGTTCTCACTCTTCTTGATAACAGGCGTAGGCTCGCCTGTAAACGTGGACTCGTCAACGTAACCCCAACCCTCCACGACAACTCCGTCAACGGGAATGCTGTCTCCGGCTTTAACCTCTACTACATCGCCCACTGAGACCTCGCTAATATCGACCTCTACGACACTGCTATTTCTCACAACTCTCACGACTCCGCGAAGAGAGCTCTCTAGTTGATTTAGATATCTCAGGGCTCTGTGCCTCAATCTCTCCTCGAGATATAGGCCTAGACCTACAAATCCGAGAACTCCAGCTGAGGCCTCAAAAAGAGATGCTGTGTGAAATGCGTGTTGAAGCTCGTGTGCTAGTAGAGCAGTGCCCGTTATAAATGTCGTTATAGACGAGAAGGATATTAGAGACTCCGTAGCTGGCCTGAGAGAGACTAGTGCTTTGAATCCCCTCTTAATGATGTCTAGAGACAGAGTAATAACAATAGCCGAGATAGTAAAGAGAACTACGTGTATCTCTAGGCCGTGGACTACATTACTCATACCTATAGCAATAGCTAGTAAGCCGAGAGAAAAGGCAACTAGCCTCCTGTACAGTGTGTAATCTCTTCTCTTAGTCTCCGCTTCTCTCGGCTCACTATACGATATACCCATGCGTGTTAACTCGCTTAAAACCTCGCTCTCTCTAGTACTCTGAGTGTTATAGGTGATCTTAGCTGTTTTAGTCACAGGGTTAATGTTAACGTCGAGAACTCCTCTAATTCTAACTAGCCTCTCCTCTAGTCGAGGTGCCTCCTCGGGGGCGAAGTCGAGGCGGATATTAATGACTCTCTTCTCCACGTCGTAGCCAGCGTCTCTTATAGCCATGTACACGTCTCTCAAAGTCGTCTCTTCATCGCGGTACTCGACAATAGCGTCGCCAGATGATACGTCAACGTCGAAGTTTACTACTCCGCGGAGCTTTAAGAGATTTCTCTTAATCGCGTACACGCAGGTAGGGCAGTCTACGCCTACGATTCTCAGCTTCTCCCTCCTCAGCAAATTCACCCCCTGGTGCGTCTCTATAACACTGTTATATATCTGTGCTACTAATGGGTATAGTTCTCGAGTAAATTTACTTAACTAGTAGCCGTGACCTCACGGGTGCATTCCTCTCGGCCCAGTTTTAAGATAGTATTCAGGGTTTTTCTCGAACTCCTCCATACAGTGCCTACTGCAAAAATAGTATACTCGACCCCTGTACACGGACTTATACTTAGCTCTAATGGGATCAACTCTCATGCCGCAGACAGGGTCTATTTCACTCAATATAATACACCACTATCTACCCAGTAGATCTGCTAAGTAGAGAGGTTAAAAATTCAAAGTAATAGACGTAGCTACTCTACAGTACACTATATTGAGGAGTCAACTAGCGTAGTAGAGGCGCTGAATCTACGAGACTATTACTCGGATATATCTTAGAGTCTAAAAGAAGCTCTCTGCGTAACACGTCTAAGTAAGCTACGCTGCGATAACACAACAGGCTTAAACACGATTATAGTCACCGTGGCCTTAACTTCTACCTCTCAATAGCTTCTCAACAATCCCTATGTACTCTCTAGCCCTCTCTATTAGTGGCCTGTGCTCCTCCTCCTCGTAAACTAGCCCGTAAAAGCAACCTCCGTGAAGCCTATCCCTCACATCTACGTAGTACGCAGCCCACTTTGAAGCTTCCTCCTCACTGAGGCTTAATTTCACGAGAGCTTCCTTAACAAAAAGCCTCCACAATACCCCTCTAGGCGGCGCTGCCGCCTTGAAAACTCTCATTGTCAGTGCCATTGTAGAGTGCTTAACGGCCGCCCAGACTTTCTCTGCAGCGTCGTAGGGGTCTCCGCGCTCAAGTAGCCTGTAAGCTTCTTCAAGGTAGTACTTAGCAATTTCAAGATGCTCCTCGTAAGCGCTCAAAGAGATCATCTTAAAAGACTACTTATTCACTTCTACATAGTTATTTCATTTAGACTTCATCTCCTATTAACCATAATTCTTGGCTATATTAAGCCAATAAATTCATCACGCCAATATATGTATTTGCAACAAGAGGGTCGTGTAGAATGAGTGAGTCTCGGAGACTAGAGGTTTTTTACACTTTACACCCGTGGATTGAGAATTTTGAGACCGCTGAGGGCTTGAAGAGATATCGTGAAGTAGTCGAGTTAATGGAGCGAGTGACGTCTCACCCTTGGTTTCGAGAACTCGTTGAGAGCAGGAAGAGAGTTAAAATTATTGATGTCTGTAGCGGGACGGGTATTGGTGGTATTGCGTTATCCAGAGTGCTCAGAGATAGAGGGGTTGAAGTAGCTTTAACACTTGTTGACCTTAGACTTAGCGCTCTCGAGAAGGGTAGGAAGTTTGCCGTGAGAGAGCTGGGATTTGAGCCACTTGTAGTTACCGCTGATGTTACTCAGCCCCTGGATCTACAGGAGAAGCACGATGTCGCCTTAATGTGGGGTAACACGACGCCGCACTTTAATCCGTGGATGTGGCTGAGAGTTCTAGTTAATATATCCCGTGTTCTCGACGATAACGGGCTGTTTGCCTATGACGAGGTCGACAAGGTGTACAGTCTATTTATGAGTAGGGGCTTTAGAGAAGTCAAACCACAAATTGTCAGAGAGGACAAAATTGTACTTGATATTTTCGCGGGCAGAGATGGCAGGAGCGGTAGCGTTAAGCACCTCTACGTGAATATCCTGACAGGTGAGCGTGTAGAAATAGACCTCTACTACTGGGATATAGCGTCCTCAGCCGCCTTCACGTGGATATTCTTCGAAGACGTAGACTACTTGCCAACGACATCAAAGTACAGTGGTGTTATCGTAGCGCGTAAACCCAGAAGGATACTTAATCTCGGAGATTTCATAGTTAAAACCCCCGCTATGTTGAGGAATGAAAGTGTTGAATCCACAACTAGTATGTAGTCAATACGTTGTGCAAATAAGCAGTGAGGAACTACGGTGTTTACTATTTAGTAGTCAAAAATCCTAGTAGATGAAGAACCCTATAGGACTAATTCAAGCTACTTTGCTACAGTATTCAAACTCGAGGATTAAGCCTACATCTGCTCACACCTATATCAAAACCACCTCTGCTAGTTAGCAAAAACTTATACTAACATAATTTTACCTGTACCGGAACACACGGGATGTTTTGGTTTTCATGATCACCTATAACATTCATGTTCATTGATGTCTAAGACCTCTCAGGGCTATTAGATATGCCGGTGCGGTGTGAAAGGTTATAAACTCTAGAAATAGATTTTGACTTATCAGCATCTCGGATTTTAATAAGTTTGTCGCTGAGGTAGGTTGATGAGCTGTTCACACCTTGAGCTCTATGAACCAGGGTTTTGCACTGTACTTTAGGTCTGGGTCTTTGTGCTTTGGTTTCTCGAGTATGAATAGCTTCTCGTGGTGTATTAGTAGGAAGTCTCTATCCTTTAGCTTGCTCCAGACCTCTCTAGTTGTTTTCATCTTGTGCTGAATTTTTATCACCTCCTCCTTTAGGACGAAGCCTACGTCAAGAAGGATCATCAGTGCATAGTGTGTTATTGGTACGTAGTGCTTCTTGACCCTTGTATCCCCAATTAGTATGCCTAGTACTCCACCAGGCTTTAACACCCTGTAAATCTCTTTTGCTACTTGCCTAAAGAGTGTTAGGTATTCCTCTAGGCTTGTAGTCCTAGACAGGTCTCCTTCAACTCTCTGCTCGCTATACTCAATGATGTTAAAGTATGGTGGGTGAGTAGCTACCAAGTCTATGGAGTTATTAGGTATCTTATCGAGTTTCCTAGCATCTCCATGGTAAACTCTGTACCATGCATTACTGTTGGAAGTGTTGCTTACACCACTATTATTTTTAGCATAGTCAATTAGGCTCTTAGGCTTTTTCTCACTTAAAGCCTTTGTAAGATAGTAGAGCCTGTGATGAGTCAAGATGACAGCGCTGTAGTTTATGTCTACAGCGATGCAGTTCCTATTTAGCAACAAAGCCTCTATACATGTTGTTCCAGAGCCCACCATAGGATCTAGAACAGTATCTCCCGTGTTAGTGTACTTTAATATCAAAGCGCGGGGTATTTGGGGGGCCCAGTTACCCCTATAATCACCTCTGTGAGTAGCCCAAGCCCCCCTCTCAGGGAAGCTCCAAACAGTTGTAGAGACGTCTGTAAGCTCTTCAGGTAAAGGCTCAAGCCTCTTAACCTCGATGGGCTCAAGAAAGATGGTCTGGTCTTCAATAACAATAGCTTTATGTTTAGAAACAAAATCTAGGTACTCCTCTACAGAAACCTCCCTCATACTCAAAACCTTATAACACGCCTCAGATCAGAAAGTTTAAACCCGATCTCAAGAAGAGCATAAACAGCTAGAGTCATTTTAGAGCCTAGGTACCTTGGAGGTGGATAGCTAGTATCCTCTTGAAGACCTATCCATTTAAGTGTTGCAAGAAACTTCTTAATTTCGAACTTCAAATCATCACTCAATGCATTGAAGTAATGATTAATTATATCATTAATACTCCATCTATCTCTTAAAAGCTCTATTGTTGCATTAATAAGATACTCATCTATTACAATGTGTTTTCTCTTCAATTCCGCAGACATTTTACCTAAATCATCATGTGTAGGTATTTTTACTTGAGGGCTGAGATTGAGAGAATACCTCCAAACCATACACTTTAGCTCCCCACGCTAATTTACCCTAAAACTTTATTATTCTAGATCCTTAAAAATTACCAGTGAGAGGCATATGGTGGAGAGCCGGAATCAATAGATATGAAAGGCTATGAAGCGCCATCTACCGAGAAACGGTGATAGTTGGTGCTTCGTAACCGGGGATTACTGGTTCTCTTACTTACTCAATTAGTGACTACAAGTTCCTTGCACACGTTATTAGCTGAGAGTTTAGAGGCGCGGAGTAGTGCGAATAGAGTTCACTTAGAAAACCCCTCGCTGGAGAACATTTGTAGTTTCCTAGCTAGCCTCTACGTGGAGCTGACTCCTAGTTATGGCTGTATTCGTGAAAGCCCTGTAGCTGAAAGTAGTAGGTGCTACACTAGTACTAATCTGCTAGCAGAATACGTGCTGAGAAGCCTGTGTAACAATACTCTAATAGCTGATAGAGTTAAAGCCTTTCTCGAAGAGTACAAGACAGATTTCTACGACTACTATCAGCTACTACTGGGCAGAGATTTCACTCTCCCGCTCACAGTAGTCGAATCCGTTTACGTCACCACTGTGAACGGCATTGAAATATATCACGTTAAGAGAGTAGAGAGCGTATTCTACGATTACGACGAGTACGCTAATCTCTTGGCTTGCAGTGCGCTATACCACCTCGTACATGGGAGTATGGGCAGCGCGGTAGTAGACTTGGTTGAGGTTAATTCTCTATTTGACGGCGCCGGCTTTCGGGATAAAGCGTTTAGTGGAGCGTACGAGACGTATAAAGTCGCGCTTGCAGTAATAGTGTTCAAGGCTGTTAGTCACACTAATCTAATTGAGAAGTACACCAGCGTGCTACTTGGAATTAAGCCGCTGACGACTCTATATGTGCGCGATGAAGCAACGGGAGAATTAAGAGGTGTTGGCGACTTAAATGTTGAAACAGCGTGTCTAGTAGCAATAGCGCTCTACTCTGATCTCCCATATAGAGTTAAGCCGCAAACAGGTTTGAGCGAAGCGAATTTAAGCACGAGTAGCAATTACACTCGCGACCTCTACACTCTAGTAGTTATTCTCCTCGGCCTCTCAATTACTATACTAGCACTGGTAATAGTAGTGCTCGTATTAATGCTCAAAACAATTACTCGGAAATCAGCGCCGAGTACGCTTAATTAAACCATTAAACTGCAATACTGCTTTTAATAGAGTAGCGAGTTGTGTTGATCTCTATTTTTAAAGAAGTAAGATTTCGAGAAGGGGGCTGATGGTTTATTAGATATGTGTTGAAGTTGATTAATGGGGGCATATCTGGCGTATCTAAGCTAGTACTTAGATACTTAGATCTGTGGTTCTATACACGAGGAGAGAAGTTTTAAGGCAACCGAGTCTTACGCGCGGATTAGTTCTAAGTCTACGTGTAGTTGCTTGATTTGCGGGCAGTTCTACAGCATTATGGCCCGAGCCAAGGGGCTATTATTTCATATCTCCACTTCTGCTTCCACTCACTCCATCTCTCTTTAAACCACCACGGAACTCTAGGATTCTTAACGACATCGTAGTAATCGTAGGGTTTAATGTCTAAAACCGGTGTTCCCGTCCACGCGTCTAGTCCTCTGACTCTAATTATAGGCTTTTCAATAAATAGAAGCTCAACTACGGTGATTCCTATGGGATTAGGTCTATTTGGAGATCGAGTAGCAAATACACCTACTTCCGGAGAATGTAGTCTTTTAATGCTACTTAGCGGAGATAGCGTTCTGCGTTTCTTATTGATCTTCGAGAGGAGTACTTGAAACTCGGATCAGTTCTCATAAGCTAATCTACGAGTTTCTTCGAGGTCTAGTAGTTCTAGAAGTGCTCTGTATTTTAACGTCAAAGCGAGATCTGGGTCTTCTACTATTACTGGGATTCCACTGTGAGCCTCGTAGACTAGTTCTGGTGGAGAGTTATTTATGCAGACAACTTCAATGCTCTCCTCGCTGACGCCGAGTACGCGAGCTACTTCAACTACTAGTAAACCCAGCTCGTAGGGGTCGTAGCCGCTCTTCACGTAGACTGCTATGTCGTAGTCGCCTCTCAGAGTATACCCTTTGGATCTACTGCTAAATAGGTAAGCCAGTGTAACTCTACCTGCGAGAACACTCTTAATTTTTTCCACCGCACCCGCGATCTCGTCAACTAGTGGAGCTGGGTCCACAGGGCTCTCAACACTACTTAGTAGTCTATGAGCTATTCGAGTAGCATTGCTTCGCAATCTATGTGGAAACTCCATAATTTTCTCTCTGTCAATAACCGCGTAGCCGTGAACAAGTATATTTCTCAAATCAGCCAGCGCTCTCAGTAAATTTGCGTCTTCTTCGCCTAGAACACCGAGATCTCTGAGTATACGAGCTATTTCAGAGTAGGACTTGGGTCCTGGTGCATTGAGAACCGCTATAATCATAGAGCCGAGGTCTAAGAGCGCCTGAATAGTTAATTGCACAAGTCTCTCAACGCCCCTGTAGCTCTTCTCGAATTCGAGTTCCCTCGTGAACTCCTCTACCAGCTCTACTTGTCTCTTAATCCTCTCGCGCACTCTCACAAATTACACCAGAGTAGTGATATGCGAGCGTAAATTCAACTAATACCCAAAATTTGTATTTACACTACCTTAGAATTTATTATGCACCACGTGTAGTTAGTATCAAATTTGGTGATGTTCCGTGCTGGAGTTTACTCGTAGACTCGAGTCTTTTATTCTCGCTAAGATGACTAGGTACAAGATGCCGGGGCTCTCAGTGGCTATTGTGCGCGACGGTGAAGTCGTTTACGCTGGGGGCTTTGGATTCCGCGACGTGGAGTCCTCTGCTCCCAGCACTCCGCGCACTAGTTACTGCGTGGGCTCAGTCACGAAGGCCTTCACGGCCACCGCGATATTGCAGCTCGTTGAGAGAGGACTAATCAGCCTAGATGACAGTGTATCAAAGTACACTGACGCTGTGAGAGGCCCAGAGATCAAAATACACCACTTACTAACACACACCTCCGGCATACCAGCGCTTGGATACGCGGAAATGCTAATTGACACTTACTACGGG
>JBMSAO010000044.1:0-5968 GCA_049414425.1 Desulfurococcaceae archaeon | reverse complement strand
TACGTCTCTCGCCAGGCAGATCACTGGTGTTCTAGGCGGCGCGGAGGGGTTGCTCGTGAAGCCAGGAGTTTCCAGCACCGCGTCGGCCTTGAGGAACTCGCCACGAGTGTAGAGGGCCACTAGTCTCACACGCAGCCCGCTCAGAGTGTAGTAGAGCCACCTGAGCTCTACGGGGCTCTCCGGGTATCTCACTAGTAGCACTTCCTCGCCACTGAGCCTGTAGAGCTCTGTTTCACTCTCTACTCGCCTAACAGTACTCGGCTTAGTCTCGACTACTGCTGGTGGGCTGTAGGGTAGCGCCACGCACTTATACGCGACTCCATCAACCTCCACGACACAACTACTACTCCACGCGTATACGGGAAACTTCAGAGTCCTAATCCAGTCCACATGCTCTCTCAGCTCCCCGAGAAGTCGCCGCGTGTACTCGCGCTCCTCCACACTACCTGGTAATATGCTCTCCGCGTACACGCCTAAGACCTCGCAGACAGCGTTCACCACCCGCCAAGACTTGTAGTTATCTCTGTATAGCTGTGAATACTTGGCGGGTGGTTCATTACGCTACCCCCCGGGCCCCCTCACCGCAGTAGCTCACTGCTAGTCGCCTAGCAGTTCACCACCCTGCGGGTCTCGGAAACCCGGAGACACCAAATAAACCTGCAAGCCTCTGAAACTTATAAGCCTTACTGGGCTCGAGAAGCATGTTTAGAAACACTTACAGCTATCTACAAAGCACTTCAAACCTGCAACAGTCCCTCAGAGAGTATATAACAATCCGTACTGTAAATGCGTGTGAGAGGTGTTAACTGTGGACGTCATAGAAGTTCGCGGAGTAAAGAACTTAGATCAGTTTATCAGGAAGCTCAGCGAGCACGGGTTTTCAGTAGAGCCCGGCCCTCACGTCGTGCTAGAGGATCACAGCGAGCTAGCAGTGCTCAGAGTCGCGCGATGCGGTGAGTTGAGGGCTTTTGTCGTAGCGCACTACATAACTCAGTACTACAGGGCCGTCCTCAGCGGCTCATACAGCGACGACGCCTCGTATCTAAGAGAGCTCTTGAATATAAAGTACTCTGGCGAGAAGTGGAGTATACCAGTAAACCCGGTTTACATTGTAGTCACAGCTCAGTGTAGCGAGCTCGTCGAGCTAGTTAAAGACTACAGAGACGAGTACCCAGTCCCAGACGGAGAGCAGTTAGTAAGTGCTTACAGATCCAGAAACCCAGAGCACGCACTCATACCCAGGATCGTGGTGGGGAGGCTAGTCGACGCGGAGTACTAGCTAGTTAGCTAAGTGGCTACCTCACCCCTCTCCGCAACGCCCGCCTCTCTGAGGACGGCACCACAGTAGGGGCAGTACGAGGCGCCCAGCGGTGCTCGCTTTCCACACTTGCCGCAGGCCCTACTCGCCTCCTCGAGCCTCACTCCGAGCTTCTCGTCGTACTCTCTCTTAATGTCGTCTATTGTTAAGTGCAAGTAGACTTGTGTCGTCCTTATATCGCTGTGACCTAGTAGTCTCTGTAATGCTGTCAGGCTGAGCCCTCTTCTAATAGCGAGAGTAGCGAATGTGTGCCTGAGCACGTGTGGCCTCACCTTGTCTGGGTCTACACCGGCCCTCACCGAGAGCCTCTTTAGCTTCTTGTAGAGCCCCGTGTAGGAGATCCTGAAGACCCTGTCGCCGGGTTTCAACTTGTTGATTTTTATCCACGCCGCTAGCTCCTCGAAGAGCTCCTGAGGCGCCGTTACCAGCCTCTCCTTCCCGTACTTAGCCGACCTCACTCTTATAACTCTATTAGCGAAGTCCACGTCCTCGACTCTTAGTTCTAGCAACTCTCTGCTCCGGAGACCCGTTGAGGCGAGTAGTAGGAGTATTAGCCTGTCATGCGGCTTCCTAGCTACTTCTAGTAGCCTTCTCAGCTCCTCTTCGCTGAGGGCCTCTATGCGGGGCGCTAACCTCTTAGCCCCTGGTACTCTCACTCTGAGTCCGAGCCACTGGAAAAACCTCCTGAGGAGTATAGTGTAGTAGTGCGCCGTGACCTGCCACTTAGAGCTACTAGTAGTCTTGGAGCCGGGGAAGCCAGTCTTAAGCCTCGTATTCCTCCAGTTGACTACGTCTCTGAGAGTCACTTCGCGGAGGGGCCTGTTGCCAGTAAAGGAGAGGAAGTCTCTTATAGCCGCCAAGTAGGCTCTAATAGTCTCTCTCGAGGCGCCGGCCGCTTGAAGTGTCGCCTCAAACTCCCTGAGAATCTCCTCATTACTGAGCTCTAGTATCCCCTCGGGCGCCTCTCCCAAATCCAGCTTGGGCAAGTAGACCCTGCACGTCTATGTCGGCGAGAACCGTTTATAGGGCAGGGGGCTATTGGTGAGAGGTCTCCGCGCTCTGCGGGCGGGGCTCCCAATACTGCGTGCTCCTCGGGGCTTGGGTCTACACTAGGCCTCTCATCTTCTCCTCTATTAGCCTCTGAGCCTCGCTAGTAGTGATCTCTGTTGGCGCTGTCTTCTGGAGCTCTTCTAGCACCTGCCTTGGCTCCTCGTAGAGGACGCTTATAGCCCTCCTAGTCCTCGTTAAGTACCTAAAGGCCCTCTGAGCGCGCACTACTATAGCGTCAATCACTACGTCACCCTCGCTCGTGGGCGTTAGAGAGACTATTCCGAGAGTTGAGCCGTCTGTTCTACTCAGCTTCGCCACGAAGCCCCTCTCCACAGTCTCGCCAATGATGTCCACAGATGCCACCTCGCTGAGGAGTTGAGCGGGAGGTATTTGCGGCGCCGCTGGGGGTGTTGCAGGTGCCTGTGGGGGTGCCGTTACAGGCGCTACTGGCCTCTTCTCCGCCTCCTCCTCTGTGATCTCGAACTCCTTCACAGCTCTCTCTGCTTCTCTAGGAGCCGCTCTAAACCTCTCTAGTATCTGCTGTAGTCTCGTGGAGATAATAGTGTTGACCACTTTCTCTACGCTCTCGTCTGGCACTCTCTTAAAGGCCTCTACTCTCAGAGTATCGTAGAGCCACGTAATTCTCCTCTCCGGCTCGACTCTGTAGCTAATTCTAACTCTCACGGCGTCTCCCTTCTCTACTTTGAGCTCCTCTACGAGTATAGTGTAGAGGACTGCATTCAGCTCCGCGGAAGCCCTCGCCGCTTCCTTAATGAACTCCCTGTCCTGCTTGACGAGGTCCTTTAACTGCGCGAAGAGAGTTCTCCGGACTTTATCCGCGTACACGCCCGCAATAACCAGCCCAGTACTCAGCTCCTTTACCTCTTCGGATCCACCCGCACTACTCACAGCTATTCACCCACACACTCCATTAAAGTCACTGCAGGTTAAAAAGTAAAAATACCACTCCAAGAGCAGGTGTCTATCTACTAGCAGGAAGCACTTGGTAATAAAAAGGCATATTAGTGTCCTCGGTGTATATGTCTTAGGGGGTGTTTTGCCGAGAACTGTCTCGTACTCCGGCGTAGTCGTGGGGGTTGAGAGCTTAGAGGGGTTTGGCGAGCTCCTAGTTGTGCAGGGCGAGGTTGACGGGGTGAGTCTAGAGTTCTACCTCAAGCTCTCTGAGACCTCGCTTAAGAGGATACTAGAGCTCGGCATAGGCGCGAGAGTTAGTGGTGTTGGAGTAGTAGTCTCGGAAGACCCTCTCGTGGTCTCATCTCGGGAGTGAGGCGGTGCGCGTGAAGCTCCTCGCCAGGCCTCCTCGAATCAAAGTGCTAGAGGCGGCGGGGGCTATTGGAGACGGGAGAGTGCGAGTAGTCTCAGACGTCGAGGCCCTCGTTAAGTCTAGTACTGGTGAGAGGGAGTACAGAGTCGTGCTAGTTGAAAGCAGTGGGGGTGTCTACAGGGCTTATAGTAACGATAACGGAACACTGTACAGGGGCTATATCGGCTACCCCATACTCTCCTTCATGATGATTAAAGGCGTTCTCCCAGTCGACAACGACGTTATTAGAGCCTTCACGGGAATACCGTGGAAAGAGCTCAATGAGAAGTACCAGAAGTACTCAGTAGTAGAGAGCATTGTCGTCTCGCGCGCTGAGCGCCTCGGCGTCCCACACAGCGTAGTAGACGAGTACGTGTCTCTAGTAATGAAGAAGCTCAGCATTATAAAGGTCTTCTTCGACGAGGAGCTTGCGAGGCGCTAAGTGTAGCCCAGAGCAACTCTCCCCCTGACTACTCTGATATACCCGCTTCTCGCTAGCCACTCAATTAGCCTCCTAGCGTGCGCTCTCCTCACCCCCAGCTCGTGTACGAGTACTCTCACAGCGTCCTTGACGCTGAGCTCTCCGTAGAGCGACATAGTGCTCTTCAGGGCCTCAAGGGCCCTCCCGTACAGGCCCCCCGGGCCCTCTCTAACAGCGATCTCGCCACTACTAATCGAGATCCTCGCGTAGACCCCGACGCTGGGCGCGGCGAGCAGGTAGTCCCCGCTCGCAGTCCTCTTCACGTAGACTCTCCTAAACCCCCTGGGCGCGCGGGTCCTCGACTTGCACGTGAAGACGTAGACGTATTTTGAACTACACGCGCCGAGGAGCCCCGGGTTCTCGGGCTCTACTGCGACCACGTGAGTGCACTCCGCGCAGGCCTCGACCACGCCTACTAGCCTTACAGCACTGAGCAGCTCCAGCGGGAAGTACCTGAGCAGCTCCGGCTTACCGGCCACGACGCAGACTCCCGCCCCGGTGGCAGTGAGCCTCGAGGTTACGGCGCTGGCGAGTTTAATGAGAGTGTTCACGCTAGTAGTCACTACGAGCGCCCTCTCCCCGAGCGCCTCCCAGAACGAGTCGCTAGTCATTGCACTGCCCACTACTCAGAGCTCTAAATAAAAATCCCGCACCCCGTATTATTACCCCTTAGCCCCCTGAGCGTGAGCCCGCGTGATGCTGGACTTTTACCTGTCTTGGCCGGAGATGATTCGGAGCGCGCTCAGTGAGTGGGGTGCCTACCGCGTCGAGGGCTCTTTTAGAGAAGTCGTAGTCGCCGGCATGGGCGGTAGCGGTGTTGTGGGAGACTACCTGCAAGTACTGGCGGCTGAGCGGGGGCCTCTCCCAGTACACGTCGTCAAGTCCCACTTACTGCCCCGCTTCGCCGGCCCCGGTAGCCTGGTATTAGTAGTCAGTTACAGTGGCAACACGCTCGAGACTCTAGTGGCTTTTAAGAGCGCGGTTGAGCGGGGGTTGAGGGCCGCTGTGATCTCTAGTGGCGGCCTACTAGAGGAGGAGGCGAAGAGGCGGGGAGTACTACACGTAAAAGTTCGCGGAGGGCTCGTCCCCAGGGCCTCTCTGCCGCTAATGCTCTACGCCGCGCTCGGCCTGCTCGACGCGAGCGGCTACACTGTAGTTCCGCGGGGAGAGGCCGAGAAGAGCGCTTCTTTCCTCGAGGCTACTAGGAGCTCCGCCCTCGAGGTCTCTAAGAGCCTCGCCGAGTGGCTCTACTCCGAGTGCACTAAACCAGGTAGAGTAGTCGTCGCGGCGACGCACTCCCCCTTCGACGTCTTAGCTGTGAGGTTTAAGAACGAGCTCAGCGAGAACAGCAAGTTGCACGTGAGAGTCGAAGTGGCTCCCGAGTGCATGCACAACGACGTAGTGGGCTACGAGGCCCTCGTGGCCAGGGACCTCTGCGTCCTCGAGCTAGTAGACCCCACTGACGAGGCGGGCGTCAAGCTAGTAGACTTCATGGAGAGCATTTACAGAGACGTGGTTGCTAAAACCCGGAGACTCGCGCTAGTAGGGGAGAGTGCTCTCGAAAAGCTAATGTACGGTAGCCTAGTAGCCGGCTTGGCGAGCACGCTACTAGGCGAGCTCAGGGGAGTGGACCCCCTCGAGACCAGGACTATAAAGCTCTACAAGTCGAGAGCGCGTGAAATTTTCAGAGTGTAGTGGCTGGGAGTTAAGTGTTTTAAGGGAGAGGCGCCTCTACTATAATTCTGGCTGGGGCCGTCGTCTAGCCTGGCTAGGATGCGGGGCTTGGGCCCCCGTG
>JBMSAO010000043.1:0-3026 GCA_049414425.1 Desulfurococcaceae archaeon | reverse complement strand
GGAGTAGAGTCGTGTTGATAAACGACTCGGCTCTAAGCGCGCTTAGAGTAGTGATTATAGATCCGCGTGACGGCTTGTGGTGTTTTAGAGACGAGCTGGGTGTGAGAGAGCCGTGGAGTCTAGTCTACTTAACCCAGAGGCCTCTAGACGCGAGCTCCCTGTAGTCTTCGCGTGCCCGTGTTAGAGCGAAGTCTACGAGTTTACTGAGACTTGAGCTACTACCGTGTAGTCTACTCCACTCCTCTGCAACTCTACTCCACAACTTCAACTCGAGTACGCGGGTCCTCGCAACTCTCTTCAAGTACTCTACAATAAAGGGGTCTATGAGCTTGTCGTCTAGAACTAGCCCAGGGCACTCGCCAACAGCCTTCTCGTTGACATCTACACCTATATCCCCGTCCTCCTTCACGTAGTACACAAATGGGTAGAAGCGGCAGACTAGTGGCTTGTAGGGGTGTACTCGGCACTCGCCATTCTCGAGGAAGACGCAGCCGTCTCCCCGCTCAGCTAGAGCGAGGCGCTTATACTCGCCGTTAAAGAGCACCGGCTTGGGGTCGCTGCCGGGATCGCTGCTCTCAGCCAGCCTCACGTAGTTCTCTAAGTCTACTACTCCGCCGTAATAGTACAGTCTCCAGAGATCTAAGTGCGTAACTGGAATCCAGTACTTTTTACAGCAAGAGCCGTCAAGCCTACACTTAAATGCAACCACACAGCAACACCTAGAACTCTCACTCAGCACGGATTGCTCTCAGCAACCCCGAGACTAGGGTACACGGGTAGAAGAGTTTTTAGCTATTTGTACAGTAGCTAGAAGTGGGATGAAGAGGGCTGTACTCGCGGAGCAGTGAAGACTCCATTGAATGCTGACCACGGGTTAAACTTATTAACTACGAGTACACATAAGATAAATTAGCAGTACTCCACCGTGGTGGACCAGGTGTATCAACCCACAGGTGACGAGGCCAGCTACATTGAGGCCTATAAGAAAATGAGGCGCGGAGTACTCTATATGCTCTTAGCCCTACTACTGCTACTAATCATAGGTTCTATTCTACTACTAGTTGTATTCAGCATAGCTGTCATCCAGTTTAGAGGGCCCGTAATAATCCCGGAATTGCCGGAAGGAATGCCTGGAGGTGAAGAGCTAGTAGGAAACGTTATTGTCTTAATCATCTTAGTAATAGCTCTTCTAGTACCTGTAGCGCTCTATTTCCTGGGGTTGTGGGGTAACTTCGTACCAGGTGTAAGGAGACTTGGCGAGTTAAATGTAGAGTTTAGAACAGCGAGTAGACTAGTACACTTAGGGTTTTTCTGGGGTGTTCTACTGGTAATTATTGGAGTACTGACAGCACCGATCCTCATAGGAATCCCCATACTCATAATTGGAGCCATACTAGTACTCATTGGTTACATTGGCTTAATAATACTTGGATTTAAACTGCACGACTATGAGGGAGATGGACTGTACCTCGCCGCGGCAATCACGTTCATAATTGGCATAGTAATTTCAGTTCTCCAAATTATAGGTTTTATCCTCCTATACGTCGCTCTAGGACACAGCATTAAGAGGCGCGAGGCATTAGCGCAAACCCCGCCGAGTGCGCCGCCTACTCCAGTATGAGGGGTCGCGGAGTAGCTAGTCTTCCTTGAAAAATCAAGCTCTTTTTAACACCTCTCCTTAATTTAAGACCGGTGTATCGGGGCTTGATTTGGAGGGTTCTCGAGTACCCTAGGTTTAGACTAGTAGACCTGCCCACGCCAGTAGAGAGAGCTGTTAATTTGAGCAGAGAGCTCGGAATTGAACTCTACGTTAAGCGCGACGACGTCATGGGGCTTGCTCTCGGCGGGAATAAGGCGAGAAAACTAGAATTCGTGCTGGCTGACACTCTGAGTAGAGGTTGCGACGTCGTAGTGACTCGAGGCGCTACTCACTCAAATCACGTGAGGCTAACAGCGGCCGCCGCCAGGAGAGCTGGCCTAGACTTCTACGCCGTCGTCACGCCCCCGGGCAAGCCGCTTGCACAGGGCAATATCCTACTAGACCTAGTGCTCGGGGCTAGACTGCTCTACGTTGACAGCGTAGAGGAGGCTGAGAGAGCTGTCGACAAGCTCGTGGAGGAGCTGAGGTCTAAGGGGCGTAGACCCTGCGCTGTACCCCCCGGCGCTGCGTGCGAGCTCGGTGTTCTCGGCTACGTGCTGGCCGCGCTAGAGATCGTGGAGCAGTGCTACGAGTACGGGTATAAGCCGAAGTACGTAGTCCACGCGTCGGGCACGGGGGCTACACAGGCAGGACTGCTACTGGGATTTAAGCTACTCGGCGTGGAGGGCGTTGAAGTTATAGGTGTATCTGATGGTGTGAGCGCCGAGGTGCTCGCAGAGAGAGTGTCTAGGCTATTTAATGCTACTGCGAGAATGCTTCAAGTAGAGTACAGGCTCGAGCCCGAAGACGTCTCAGTCTACGAGGACCCCGGACTAGGCGGCTACGGCGCTGTGAGCAGAGAGGTCGTAGAGGCTATTCTACTCGCAGCGAGGCTCGAGGGGCTTCTACTAGATCCAGTATACACCGGGAGAGCACTACACGGACTAGTCAAGCTAGTAGAGAGCGGGGTTATTGAGAAGGGCTCTCAAGTAGTATTTATACACACGGGTGGAGCACCAATACTCTTCCACTACGCTGAAGAAATAGCCAATTACCTGGAGAGCAGGGGCGAGGCTGTCACGAGTCTAAAACGAGTCTCATAGATAACTACTTACTATAGACACTTTTTCACAAGTACTTCTCTAGTGGTCGCGGCGGCGCAGTAGATCACTAGCTGAGACTCCTCGGCGAGTAGTAAGCACCGCGCCTAGAACTACTAAGTGGTGCCCACTCGGCGACTCGTAGTTGACTACTAGACTATCCACTCAACTACTGCGCGGCTACTACGCTGTGTCTAAGTGTAGCTCTCAGTGCAGAGCTTGGGCTTTACAACGCTCTCTACGTATGCTCTCTGCACTCTCTTCTTGAACTCGGCTAGTTTAGGGTG
>JBMSAO010000042.1:0-5971 GCA_049414425.1 Desulfurococcaceae archaeon | reverse complement strand
TCAGGTTCTCTATACGCACCTGTTTATGGTCTATCAAAAATACTTGATTACGCGTTGACTAAGTTCAAGAGTATTGCGATTACTGCTACGCCGTGTTACGCTAGGGCTATTAGGAGGGTTCTTGAATCCCGGGGTCGTAGCGGGGATGTATTCATTGTTGGGCTCTACTGTAATAACGTGCCTAGTATGTGGGCTACTAGGTACGCACTAAAGTACTTCAACATCAACGTAGAGGACGTGGAACGTGTTAGGTCTAGGGGATGTGGCTGGCCTGGCTACACCATTATAGAGACACCATTATAGAGACAAAGAAGAATACTATACGCGCGCCATCTCCAGTCTTCTGGGACTCGGGGTTTGAGCAGTACTTTTATAATGTGGGGTGTTATTTATGCGCCGATCAGACCAATACCTCAGCTGATTTATCTCTAGCTGACCTCTGGACCCTCCCGCGCGAGTTTATCAAGAGGCTTAGGGGAGCTACACTCGTTGTTGTGAGGAGTGAGAAAGGGTTAAACGTGTTTAGGGGAGCCGTGGAGGCTGGATATATATCAGCTGTAGAGGTCGACCCGGTCTACGCTATCTAAGATACTACCTTACTCAAGTTATCTAGGAGGACTTTAAAGAAGAATATTAATGCGGGTAAATATCTATTGCCGCCGGGTTTCACGACGATCACTCATGAGTTAACGTATCTGGTAGGCCGTCTCCTCGCATCTAGGGAGAAGCTTTGGCCTTTCCTCAGAGCATACCATAAGACGCTCAGGCCTTTAGCGCTCAAAACGGCATCCGTACTAGACTATAGATTCCACACTACGTGGAGTAGAATAAACACTCTCATTGAAACAATGCAGAGAACAAGACTACTAAGCGAGTCCCTCAGCCTGGTGAAAGACCCAACTATCAACCATGATTAATCACTTAGAGACGGAGAAGCAGGAATTAAGTTGATGTCCTCTTCTCGGGTGGGGAACTAGACCTTCCTTTATCCAACAATTCTCTATACTTGCTTATTCTCTTATTGCCTCCAGGGATTCAGATCCATTAGCACAGGTAACGCAGTGTACGCCAGTTGTGGTGTTGCTGTGTGTATAGATGTCCTTATCACTATTCCTATATACGCTTGGTGCTGTAGCTTGTTTTGTGATCGTAGCTGGTATTGTGACGGTGAAGCTTTTATGCTGGTTTGCTAAGGTTTTTGGGCGTTTCTCTTTGTTGTAGTGAAGTCCTAGGATCTCCTGAAGTTCTTTACTACTGGTTTCTACAAGACCCGGCAAGGCTACAGAGTAATTCACAAGCATCTTCCTCACCACTCTCGTGGCATTAATTCGCGAATTTAAAAGACAGTGCTTGGGACTATGCACATGAAAGTTTAAGAAGTTCTTTTAACGTACCCCTGTAGACTTGGGTATACTAGTTGAGGTTGAGAATACCCCGATGCTTCTAAAGCCCTAGTTTATAGGGGTTTAGAGTTGTTGTCTGAGAGCCTTACACGGTCACCCTCGCTAGGGATGGGTTTATAGTTGACCTCTACACGTATCCCTCCTTCGCGTGGGCTGTCTACATGGATTGTGAGAGGATCCTGGAGTGCTGTGTTGAGGAGGTCGATGTTGGGGGTCTAGTCGTGAAGGCTCTGAGTATAGAGGCTGAGGTAGCTGTTGCTGCTGCACACGCTGTTTACAAGGAGCACGTGGTTCTACTGATGGACTGTCTAGTAGCCTGGAGCTGGATGAGCAAGAGGGCTTGGAATATAGCGGTAGAGCACGGTGTTGAGGAGGCACTAGAGGCTCTACTAGAGGCGTGTAGCCTTGTGGGAAGGAGGCTTGTCGAGGCGCCGTATAGGCTAAAGCCACACGTACTGCTCAAGGCGTACACCCACGAGATCCTCCGCGACGCGCTCTTCCGTAGCACACTACTCAACATACCCAGGTACATGGCTAGGAGGGATCTAGGTTCAAGGGTCTCGACTAGGTTGACCAGGAGGAGCTACTAGAAGCACGGGCTTAAAGCTACGTAGCTGAGATGGTAGCACACCAACACATAGTGCTAGATGGTAGCACGGGGAATCAATAGGGGCGAACTGGTCTCCCGGGTTAGAGGGTTCTCGAGGGGTTTGAGTAGAGAGGAGATTAAGCAACTTAGCCGCGGGGAGTTCGCCAGGGCTGTAGGCGTAGACCCCCTCACCATACCCTCCGAGTATAAGTGGAGCTCGCTAGAGTACTGTACTACGAGTTCAGACTACCCTACAGGAAGATCTGCGAGCTGCTGGCAATGAGCGCTAGAGACGCGGCTAAAGCAGTTAAAGGCGAAGCGGGAGCTGAGAAAGCCGCGGAGGAGATCAAGGCGCCTATGGTAGACGTCGAGGTCCAGGCGTTAGGGGGGAGATTTTAGAGTTTAGGAGAGATCTCAACACGAGGTTCTACTGGTTAATAGGGATACAAATATCCACGTGGGTAACGATGATATTGACAATAGTGTTTAGAGTCCACTAGAGCCTTGACGTATCTAGGTGCAACTCTGTACTCCAAGCAAAGCTAGGCGCCTCCACGCCACTTTTCACACCACAGCGTAGCTACAGGTAGCTACCAACAATGTGCTTAAACACATCGCTAAAGTAATCAATACCTGTAGCGGGCTCTGCTACTTCCTTTCCAGCCAGATTTAATAGGAAGCCGTTACTACACCGACTGTAGTGTAGGGGGCGATCGTTTTTGGGCTACATATACGCTGATGCTGTCTTCCACAACCCTATTGATTACACAGAGTTTGCTCAAGGTAAACGCAGGCTGAGAGGGATAAGGTTTGTAGCGGTATCAAGATCTATGAGCAGAGGCGCGCATTTTGGGGAGAGCTAAATACTCTTTTTAACGCCTACTATACTCCTGGGGAGGTGCTTAGGTAATGAGTAGTGCTGATGGGTCTATTGACTGGGGCAAGCTCGAGGAGGTCGTTGAGAGAGCTGTCAAGAGGGCCAGGGCCGAGGAGCTCAGGGACGTTGCAGAGGCTATTAAGATGCTCGCTAATTACGTCAAGAGAGGCTTTGACATCATAGCCGAGCACAGCAAAAGAATTGAGGAGCTTAGCAAGAGAGTTGAAGAGCACAGCAGAGTCCTAGTCGAGCACAGCAAAGTCTTAGCCGAGCATAGTAAGAGGCTAGAGGAGTTAACAAGAGCCGTTCAAGAGCAGGGTAAGAGGATCGAAGAGCTAGCGAGAAAGGTTGGTGAGCAGAGCGCCGTTCTAGGGTCTATTGGTAGGAGATGGGGCAGGGACTTGGAGAAGATGGTTATTGAGCTCTATAGGCACGTCCTCGAGGAGAGGAGTATAATACCCGAGAAGATAGAGAGATTCACCTATGTAGATACAGATGGTAAGTACTACGTCAAGGGGTCCAGGATAGAGTTCGACATATACATACACAACGACAAGGTGTACCTAGTAGAAGTGAAGTCGCATGCTGATATAGAGGATGTTGAGTGGTTCTACAAACGCGCAGAGATATACGAGAAGATTCGTGGAAGGAGACCAGATAAGCTAGTGCTCGTAGCCGTACACATAGATGGAGATGCTTACGAAAGGGCTAAGGGGCTGGGGATAGAGGTTATATACGGAGCAATAATACCATAGAGTCCTCTCTTCAAATCGCTGCCCATACCTATCCCCCTCAAGAAGCTTAGTTAAGCCACAATGTCTCAACACAAAGCCTTATGTTCAATAAAAGAAGAGCTTATATAGTTAGAAGGCTTCACCACGTTCACTACTTATATGGTAGACCTTAATGGTAGACCATGATGGAGCGTAGAGTTTACTACCTTTATGAACAGCCTATCTCTATAGTGGTGTGTTATGGGGAGTTATGTAACCGTGTCTGTTAAAGTTAGGAGGGATCTTGTCGAGAAGGCTAGGGCTCTAGGTGTGAACATACCGGAGGTTGTCAGGAAGGCTATTGAGGAGGAGGTTAGGAGGAGAGAGCTAGAGCTTATTAGGAAGAGACTTGAGAGCGTCAGGGACTTCCTGGATCAGGTGGATATTGATAGAGTCGTGAAGAGTATTAGAGAGGATAGAGAGAGTAGGTGAATTTTATTGAGATATCTCTTTGACGCCTCCTCCTTTATTAAAACCCTCAAGCTCGGCAAACCCGAGGTACTCGTAGACAACTTCACTCAGCGGCTTACAGTCTACGAGATTATGAACGCTCTGCGGAAAGAGCATGCCTACTCAAACTTGTCTCTATAGAGAAGCTTCTCCAGCTAGTTGACGTAGTTACAGACGTTGTTAAGTACATGAAGATCTTGAGTATTTCAAACCTAGAGAAGGAAATTCTAAAGATGTCTATAGAGCTCGACTTAACAGCTTACGACACTTCATACATAGTCCTAGCCCAGAGACATGGATTAACACTAGTGACAGAGGATAGGAAGCTGATGAGCAAGGCAAAGAAGCACATTAACGTAACATCACTAGACACCCTGCTCAATCACCACCAACTCGATTAATACACCCCATGATAGATCTTGTGCCAAGCGCTACTGCCAGAGGAGTTGCTCGCGTCGTCACTACCTCTAGCATAGCTAAGCAGACTTATAGACCTCTTCTCTTGTAGAGCTTTCACGAGGTAGTATAGTCTGTGGTGTGTGAGGATCACTGCGTTGTAGTCTATATCCACTGCTATACAGTTCCTATCAAGCAAGATAGCCTCTCGCTATAGTTAAGAGCATAATTGTTTTAGAGTGTTTTTGAAACTTAATTGTTTATTTTACTAGTTTCTCCATGTATTGCTCAATGTATTGAGCGTGATCTACTATTCTCTCAATATGTCTCATTAGTAGAGCCTTCAATGCTAGCTCTCTCGTGATAGTACTACTCGACGCGACTTCTATTAGTGTGGACTTATATACTTCGTCAATGTACTTATCTATCTCCTCAACAACGCTCTTATTGCGTGTATTGAGTTCTTCGAGGTCTCTTAATGAGGCTTCAACAGCTTCGATGGCTTTTTTGAACATGTGAGACAAGTTCGCTAGATCGCTTAATCCATGTGTAGGAGCAAGCATAGAGTCTATTCTAGCTATCTCTCTACAGTACCTAGCGATCCTGAGGACATCGTACGCTATGCTTAGTAATACGTGAGATACTAAGAGGTCTCTTCCCAGCGGTTGCTCTTGCGCTATGAAAACCAGAACCTCGTTTACGAACCCTTCGCGGAGCTCATCGAGCAGTAGTGTAGTACTATTAATCTCGCTCCACAGTTGACGCCTCACCTCGAGGTCGCTAGTCTCGATCAATCTTTGAGTCGTCAACATAACGCTTCTAACTCTTTGAGCCATGCGGCCTAATTCTCTCTTCAATGCATCTAGTTTATGCCGAGTTAAAGACAACTACAATTCACCCCTGAGTAGCTTTTGAGTAATCTCTGTAGATGGACGTAAAAACACGTGATCAGCGGGGCTGAGCTCTACAATTCTCCCATCATACATGACGGCAACGTAGTCTGCAACCCTGGCTGCTTGATGTGGATTATGAGTCACCATTAAGATCGTCACTTCATCTTTCAATGAAACAATAGCCTCTTCGAGCTTCCTGGCGTTTATGGGGTCGATATTGGCTGTTGGCTCATCTAGAAGTAGTAGCTTTGGCTTCATGGCGAGCGCCCTCGCTAGACAAAGTCTCTGCCTTTGTCCACCGCTGAGTTTGTGTGGATAATCATTTAGTCTATCCTTAACTTCATCCCACAACATCGCCTTCTCAAAAGACCACTTTACAATACTATGTAACTCGCTCTTCGTCTTTGCCACACCATTAATTCTAGCTGCAATAGCCACATTCTCGTATATTGTTAAGTGGGGAAACGGGTTTGGTACTTGGAAAACCATGCCAATATTCCTCCTAAGCTCGTAGGGGTCTGCTCTAAATGTATTGTAACCCAGTACTTTCACTTCTCCTTCAACTCGAGCACCATCAACTAGATCTATGA
>JBMSAO010000041.1:0-4310 GCA_049414425.1 Desulfurococcaceae archaeon | reverse complement strand
GGTATAGACGCGAGCGCCGCTACTACTAGTGCTTTGCGCGCCATGTTAGTAAAGTAGACTCTGTCAGCTATAGTACTCATATTCTCAATAAGCCCCCTCGCCTCAGCTATAAGTCTGCGAGCCTCCTCAGTACTGTTCTCCTCGTACTTCACAATAGCGCTATTCAGCTTCTCAGTGACAGCACTCACGTTTAAACCCTTAGAGTGCAATTCCCCCGCGTGCTCCACAAGATTGCCGATCTCACTATCAAGCTCGCTGCTCGCGTAAGTAATTGGCGGGAAGTAGAGTGAGAACTGCGAGAACAAGAGTAGTAGAAGTGAGCACTCAACAAGCAGGCCTCTCAACGCGATCCCCGCGAGCACCTACCATCCCCAAATGTCACTACAGCTTTAAAACCGTAAACCCAGAGTCTTTGAGCACGTTTGTTATAATAGCGTACTTGTACGCCAGGGCGTTTGAGTGTATTACTTGAACAGTCGCTTTTCTCCTGCCAATTTTACTCTCAATTGCCTTAATGAGACTAAGACCTAGAGCTCTATAATACATCTCCAAGTCGCCGATAAACCCAGTAGACCCTCCCAGTTCAATAATTCTGCTCCTCTTCCACGTCTCGTAGTTGTAAAGCGCTCTTAAACCCTGTTTTCGAGTAATAGTGTTGAGAGCTACTAGAGCGTCGACGACTCCGCCGGAAATGTAGAGTAGCCCCTCTTCTCCTGGAATTTTAATAAAGAGGTGTACTTCCGTGAGAGGCTTTTCCGTGGAGAGCTCGGATAAGAGTTCACTGTAGAGGGCACTGAGCATTAAATCTAGCTCAACGGGGTTAACAGCTGTTAAATCAGCGAGTATAACTCTAACTCCACCTCCGCCACTACTACTCTCACGCTCTCTAGCATAGATCTTTACGCAGTAGTCGTCTGAGAGCTCTTTTCTCAAACTCTTCTTCCAGTGAATAGTCCTCGGGTTGTCGCCCGGCACGTACTCTCTAGTACCCATGTACTCGCCGCCGAAATCTCTAGAAACGTATCTTGAGAGAGACTCCTCGACTTCGAGTAAGAGTACTTTAGGAACTACCCATTTAACAGCACTACTCTCACTACTCTCAGTAGAAGAGTCCTTTACTTCGACTTGAACTTCACTAGCGCGAGTCTCTAGTTTAGGAGCTCTCTGAGACTCTTTACTCTCCATCTCTCTGAGATCAGCTCCACTAATACCAGCTCCGAAGCCACCTGCACCTACTAAGCCGGCACCTCCGAGAACGCTCTTCTCCGCTCTAAGCGTCACGGTGGGCGTTAAAATAACTTTGAGTACTCGCGGAGTAGACAGGTACGAGGCGTACTCTTCAATGAGCTTTTCAGCTTGCTTGAGAAGGCGTTTAAGCCTAGCTACAACTCTAACCGAGAGCGTGTGGGGTCCATGAGTGATCTTCGCGAGACCCCTCACGTCTTCCACTAAGACACTAATACTCTTCTCGTTAACACCTAAGTGCTTACAGCTTAAAGAGAGGTCTAAGCTAGCTCTACTCCTCGCTAAGCCGCTAATAACACTTTTCCCATCCTCGAGAACAGTGTACTTGAAGAGCCCTGGGCAAGTAACTACGACTCTATACCTAGCTGGCTCACCTAGATAAGTCACTTTAGACTCTAAAAACACATCTACGCGAGACCTCCCCACTCTCAAGTACTCCCTAGCAGATAAGCCTAACAGCACTGCGAGTACTAGAGTAGCTGGAACTAGTGAAAGAGGTGTGAGTATGTAGAGCGGTGTGAAAGCCGCTAGCGATACTAGTACTCTACTCAAAATACTAGTAGAGCTCTCAGTGTAGAGTACTAGAAAGCCTAGTAGTGCAGTTATAGCTGAGAACACTAGTAGTACTGGCGAATTCAGAGAAGCCGTAATTACACTAGTAGCTAAACTCAGCAGGAAAACTAGTAGTGTATTAGTTAAGAGTACTAGTGGAGCTGGGAGCACTAATATGTACGCGTATAAACTAGCAGACTTATTAAAGAAGACTTCTCCTAGTGGAGTTGCGAGTAGAACTACTAGTAGCAGTAATCTGAGTGGAGTACTGTACTTACTCAATGCCTCCGCGAGAGTAGACATAGTACAACACCACTATAATTACTACTGAGAGCACTAGCACCAAGAGGGGTGAAACACCTCGAGGCGTGACTACGAGTAGTTTAAAGTAGGCTAGTATATTACTCTCGAACTCCGACTGATCTAAAACAATGCTCCTACCCCCGCTAGCTAGTAGTTTAAGCCACTCGGAGTTCTCGCGTAGAACACTATTTGTAAAAACGCCCTGAGCGCAGACAACTACGAGTACTCCGCTATTAACTCTTAGAGTGTAGATAACTGGGAATTCGCCAATAGGCTCGCCAATATCGTAAACACCGTTCTCCACAATTCCATCTACAAATGAGAAAATACTAGTGTAGGCAGCGTGCTCGAGTTCACCTCTACTCGGAGTGCCAGTGATGTTAAAGACATATGGAGTGTTAAGTGTAACTGAAGTATTCCGCTCTGAGAGCTCTACGAGAACTCTGCGCGGACTATTCTCGCTGAATACTGGGTCTAAAACTAAGCCCCAGTAAACGACGCTTAAACCTAAACCTCTGAGGAGGGACTCTGTGAACTCTCTAGAGCCGTACGCTACTACAACACCTCCTCTACTCGTAAAGTCTACTAGTTCTTCGAGCTCACTACTACTAATAGGAGTCCTGCGCGCTACTACTAGTAGTGTCTTATTAGCGTCTACTCCGCGTAGGGGACTAGTACTCCAGGAGGCGCCGTGCTCTACGAGGTTTCTGTGCCCTTTTTCACTAGTACTCAGAGCGTAGTAATCGTAGTCTACTGGCAAGACTACAATTAGCGATATTGCTAGTAGAGCAGTAAGCACTACTAGGTATACTGCTAGCAGGGAGCTACGTCTCCTCCTCAATAGCACTTAAAACACCCTCATATAGCTCCTCAGCTTCTCTTAAATGAGGCTTCTTTCTCGAGTAGAGGTCCCTCTCCGCGAGCTTCAATACTTTCCAGAGAGCTTCTCTCACAGAGCTCTTCTTAATTACTGATTTAACAACTAGAGAGTAGTGTTCTCTGAGAGTCTCGTAGTGGTGTGGAAGTCTAACTCCAAGTCTAGTTAATATTGTGTAGTAGAGTTCTAGTATGTGTGACTTCAATTTGTGAGTATATGGTTTTAAGAACTCTTCTAGAACTCTTGCTACTTCTCTCTTAACTCTCCGAGTAGCGAGAGTACTACTAGTTCTCAGTGAGAGCACGAAGAGCTTTTCGTGCTCGCGCAGTGCGAGTGTAGCGAGCGAGCCCGCGAAGAGCACTAGTAGTAGTGACGCCATGTTTATAGAGGTAACTACTGCTGAGTACACGTAGTCGTCGTGCTCGCCACTAGGATCCCTAATAATAACTCTCAAGTTCAGAACTGAGAGTGGGAGAACTCCGCTGTTAATAGTAATAGTCTCTGTACTCGAGACTCTGGACTCCGCTACTAGTACGCCATTTAAGTAGACGTGAGCAGTGTACTCTCCACTCTCACTAGTTATGTAAACTGGAATTTCACCCACCCGCGTAATAGAAGCAGTCGTTGTCCTAACACTGACACGGGGGTGCCTGGGTTGCACTATAATTCCCTTCTCGAGGCAGTACGGTAGAGTCTTTTCAGAAGCGTTAACACAGAGCTTCAGCGCGTTAGCGCCAACCACAAAGGGCATATCTACGCGGAAATCGTAGGTAGTGGGAGTACTGTTGATTATAATGCTACTGAGAAGCGGGAACTCCCCCACAGTGTTCTTAACTAGTAGCACACCGGCGAGTACTAGTCCACTAGTAGTGTTAACTGTAACTGCGAGGAGATCCCCCCTAGTAATCATAGGTGGAGCGTCAATAGTTACTCGTGGAGTAGCGTACCTAGCCTCTATAAACCTATAAACTCTTAGTTCTCTGCCGCCGCAAGTAGCTCTAATAACAACAGTGAGCTTTACAGTAGTACTTCTAGTAATGCCCTGCAGGCTACTAGCTGGTGGAATAGAGAGTACGGCGCTACAATTACTACTACTACACGTGAAATTAACTGACTCTAGAATAGTGTCTTTGTAGAGTAGGAGAGCGCTAATAGCTCTACACGTGTCATTGACGTAGACTTCTACGGGGACTTGATCTCCTGGCTCGAGCACTCTTTCAGGTACACTAACTAGTACAAGACCCGGCATTTCAGAGTAGTGCTTTACGAGATCCTCCACATGGCTCTTTAAACTAGGTAGTAGGTGTCTCGTAATGCGCGTTGCAATAGCTAC
>JBMSAO010000040.1:0-3418 GCA_049414425.1 Desulfurococcaceae archaeon | reverse complement strand
TGGAGCCGTTATGGGCTCTAAGAAGCTCAAAGCCGTAGTAGTCAGGGCCACTAAGAGGAGTGTTCAGTTCTACAACGAGAAGAGGCTTGTAGAGCTTGCTAAGTGGTTTTACGAGAACTGGAGGAAACAGCTGGGTGCCGTCTCGAGGAGCACGTACGGGACAGCCGAGCTAGTAGCACCACTCAACAGGGACGGGACACTGCCAACACTTAATTTTAGAGGTGGTAGTTTTGAGCGCGCTGATGAAATAAGCGGTGAGGCTTTAAACAAGACTATACTCGTTAATAGGTCTACTTGCTTCGCCTGCTCTATTAAGTGTAAGCCAGACGTCAGGGCTAAACACCCCTACGAGACGGACCCGGCTTACGGCGGCCCCGAGTACGAGACTATAGCGGCTTTCGGCTCTCTCTGCGGTGTCAGCGACCTGGGTGTTATAGCTTACGCTAACCAGGTGTGTAACGCCTACGGAGTAGACACTATTAGCGCTGGCGTAGCAGTGGCCTTCGCCCTGGAGCTCTTTGAGCGGGGTGTTATAAGCGAGAAGGACACTGGCGGCTTAAAACTCAGACTCGGGGATCCCGAGGCGCTACTGAGGCTACTACACATGATTGTCAACCGCGAGGGCTTTGGAGACGTGCTAGCAGAGGGCGTCAAGAAGGCCGCGGAGATTATTGGGCGGGGAGCCGAGAAGTACGCAGTACACGTTAAAGGCCGCGAAGTCCCTATGCACGAGCCGAGGGGTAAAGTAGGCGTTGGCTTAGCCTACGCGCTCTCACCTATAGGAGCCGACCACTTACAGGCCTCCCACGACCCCACATTTGAGAGAGTAGCTGAGCACCTCGTAGCGCTGGGGATCACGAGACCTGTTAACAGGCTGAGTCTCGACTACGAGAAAGTGCGCGTAGTCTACTACGGAATGCTCTGGTGGAGTCTACTAGACTGCCTAGGAATCTGCAAGTTCACATTTACACCACACTCGGCCGGCGTCTACACACCTAACCACCTAGTTGAAATAGTAAACGCCGCTACAGGCTGGCAGGTGAGCTTATGGACACTACTAAAAGCCGGCGAGAGAGCACTAAACCTCGCAAGAGCCTTCAACGCGCGCGAGGGCTTTACTAGTAGAGATGACACCCTGCCAGACAGGTTCTTCGAGGAGATGGAGTTCGGGGCTAGAAAAGGGCAGAGAATAGACCGCGCAGAGTTCGAGAGGGCCATTAAGCTCTTCTACGAGATTGCAGGGTGGGATGAAGAGGGAAGGCCTAAGCCGGCTAAGCTGTACGAGCTCGGAGTAGACTACGTCGTCAGGGAGCTCTACAGTGATAAGAGTTAGAGTGAAGTACATACCAGAAATACTCCAGTCTGTTACGGGAGTGAGGGAGGAGGAGGTCGCAGTAGGCGAGAACGTCACACTGAGAGACCTCATTGAGACCATTATTCACGCGCACGGGGAGAAGCTCCGAGCCTGGCTACTCAGCGAGAAGAGAGAACTAGCTGAAAACGTATTAGTAATTGTCAATGGAGAAGTAGTCACAAAACTAGAGAGAAGACTGCGAGACGGAGACGTAGTAGTAGTAACAATACCATTTGATGGAGGTTAAGAGGTCTAAATTAGATCCCCGAGGAGACGCGTCCTCGACTTCTCCGCTGTAGAGAGACTCCACTATTAATAAGTTTCTCGTAGTACTTACTTTTAGAGGTGACGGCTCTGTGTGCCCACAGATCAAATTTAGCCTTACAAGCCTCGGAGTGCTAGTCCTCCTAGTCACCGCGTTAGTAGTGATCCCGGAGTTTAGTGCCGTGCCCTCACACTCTTCGTGGACACTACTAGACGCGAAAATCTCTGATCGCGTGGTGCTCTTTGACAGCGACTTGGACGGCGAGCCTGATCAGCTGGCTATAGACAACTACTTCTACGTAGAGATCCCGTCACATCCACTAGTAACAAACGCTATTTCCTACAAAGTAGACTTTAATGCTACTAGTACACTGTGCCTTGTACACTACACTGCTGTAGACGGGTTCGTAGCAGTTACATGCCCTCGACTCAGCTACACTAGAACTACACTAGTCAACGCTACTCTCAGGGTCTATAGGTGGGGTCTCTTACTCTACAATACTACACACAGAGCTGTACTCATGTCAGGGGGATTGCACGACATACCACCGGACCTAGAGGGAGTGCCACTAGTAGTCAACGGGACGCCAGTTATTATTGGCACGCGTGGGGGCTACGTGGAATACTATAATTTAGAAACTAAGAAGTCAGAGCGGCTAAGACCACTCCAGATCTCGATTATGGGTGCTGCGTGCAGTGAGCAGGGGTTGATATTTGGTGTTGGCTTAGCGGGCGGCGAGTTATTTTACTTTGAGTTTGACGGCGTGTATTTCAAGGTTGGAAGAGTGCCAATCACTCCGCCTGTGCGAGAAGTCGTGAGTACTACGGGTAGAATCTACGTGCTTACTAGTGGTGGAGACCTCTACTATATTACTAGCACTAGTGGCGAGAGTCCCATTCACGTAGCTAGTGGTGTAGAGGCCCTCTACTACCCCGCTGATAGTGTTAATAGCTTTGTAGCTCTAGCCAAGGATGGAGTGCTGAAGATTGTTGAGACGAGCAGTGGCGTCGAGATCTACGATTACTTCTTACCGCTAGTGGATTTGAGCGAGATTCGCGCTGTAGACTGGTGGGGCAGTGTACTGGCCGCTGCCACTAGTAGAGGCGTCTACGTCGCGACTACAAAACCACTCTACGTAGTCATAAAGGCACCTGTATCTGTGTACGCGGGTGAGCCTGTTAGAGTAGATGTGAGCGGAGTCTACGAGTCAGTAGTAGTCGCTATTTCCGGTAGAGTGTACAGGGAGTCTGGCAACGTGTCTATATACCCCGTGTACCTACTTCCCGGCATCACCACTGTAGTCGCGAGAGCTTGTAGAGGGGTTTTCTGCGTCGAGAACACTACGAGTATATTCGTAAAGCCGAGGCCACTAGAAGTTAGAGCGTACTACCCGGAGAAGACCAGGCCCTACGATCCGCTCACAATACTCGTGGACACTATAGATAAGCTCAGTAACAGGAGCGTGGTAGTGTCTTGTAATATAAGTGACCCCTACAGGCGCCTCTTCAGCTCTTTCCACTCAGGGGGCAGTATTAATGTTCCAGCTCTACCGGACATTGACAGCTCTGTCTTCACAATTAGTTGTGGTGGCAGAGAGTACGAAGTTGTAAGTGTAGCTGTGAGATCTAAGCTCACAGAGCCCTACTTGAGAATTAAACTCACTTACTACGGTAGTGGGCTACTAGAGGTCTCTGGTTACGACAAGTTCACTAATAGGGCGTGGGACGGGCTAGTTGTAGTCGACTACCTAGACTTAGACATAACTGTTGTGGAGGAAAGACTCGCCCTAATAACACTAC
>JBMSAO010000039.1:0-4749 GCA_049414425.1 Desulfurococcaceae archaeon | reverse complement strand
ACTTCTCGAGCCAGACGTGCTCTCCCTCGTAGACTAGGTGCTTGTAGGCTACGTCGTAAATAACCCACGCTCTCCTCTCGTAGGCGGTTTCTACAATAGTCTTCGCGAGCTCTTCGCTTATAACGCGAGAAGTGGGGTTGTCGGGGCTCGCGAAGAGCACAGCTCTAGCTCTGCTCAGCTTCTCCTTAACGCACTCGGGGTCCGGGTTGAACTCACTCTCAAAGCTCTGAGTACAGACCTCTACTCTCAGCTTAGCGAAAACAGCGAGGTCCCAGTACACGCTGTACGAGGGGTCTAGTAGCAGGATAGTGTCGCCCTCGTCTAGTAGCGCGAAAACAGATATCATTAGGGCCTCAGCGCCGCCCGTAGTTATGAGTATCTGGTTCGGCGAGACGTCTACACCGCCGTACTTCTTCAAGTCCTCTGAGAGAGCCTCTCTGAGCTCTAGTAGCCCCTGTGTCGGCATGTACCTGAAGTGCTTAAAGGGGTCTTTTCTAACCATGTCCATGAAGTACTCGAGAGCCTCGCGACTAGGAGGTAGCCCTGGCTGGCCGGCAGTGTAGTCGTATACTCTGACACCGCGCCTTCTCAGCTCGTGTGCCTTGGCTATTAAGACCCTGTGGGGATTTAGCGGTAGACTACTTACACGCCTAGACACTCTACTCAAAACGCGCATCACCGAGTATGTGGAGTAGTGGGGGGTTAGCTAAAAACAGCTCGCGCGGAGTCTCCTCCACTAGTAGTTTACTGAGTCAAGTACTCAATAACTCTCCTGTACTCTCTAATCCTAGACACAGCGTCGTTTAAGTAGTCTAGGCCCTCCTCGGTAACTCTGTACACTTTTCTAGCAGGACCCCTCTCCTCAACTTGCCACGTCGAGGCGACAAGCCCCCTGCTCTCTAGTAGACTCAGAATAGTGTAGACAGCTGGAGCTGGGACCTCTAAGCCGAGTTCTTCTTTCAGCTTAGTGTGCACATCAACTCCTCTCATAGGCTCCCTACTTAGAATTTTCAGTACTAGTAAGTGTAGTAGTCCACGTAGCGGTGCGTGGCCTATTCTCCAGTGCCTAGCGTGGTGGGGGCAACAGTTGTCGCCGTGCTCCCCCCACGATCCTGGTAGATCGTGGTGGTGCTCGTGGAGATCGTGTTTACACATTTCTAGCTCACCAGGTAAGTATACATAGTAGACACTCTTATAAATTTAGTCAAGTAAATTACTTACTCTCATAATCGACTTGCTACAAAACTATGTGTGTAGCTAAAAGTATAAAATCGCGCACAGTAGAAATACTAAACACCAGTAAGACAGTGTAGTGTGAGTTTAATGTCCACACCTAGCAGGTCTGAGACTAGTGATATTGAGAAGTACATCTACTACCCCGAAATGGCTCCTAGGAGACCAGTAAACATGGGGTTGCTGAGAGCACTAGCAGTAGTACTAGTTGTAGGGGGGTTAGTTGGTGTCTACTACGCCGCCGTCAGGTCGCCAATGCCTGTCGTCCCTATACGAGACCTCGAAAACAACATATTAATGAACTACGCTACGGTGTACATTGAGGGCCTTGTCACGTCTCCCCCGCGAGTAGACGTCATCGGAGGTAAGCTGAGACTGACAATACACGTTAGAGACAACTCCTCGCCAACCGAGCTCCCAGTATACGCGTACGACCCACTAGCCTCAGAGATACTTAAACAGGGAGTGAGCAGGCTACCCTTTATTGGCGATAGAGTCAGACTCCTCATTCAGGTCAGAGTGAGAGAGAACTTCACGTACGCTTACCTTCAAGACGTGAGGGGAATATACATACTTAGCAGGCCGAGTGGAGAGAAAGTGTACGTCGACACGCTCGAGGGCGTAGCTGAGTACTCTTACGTGTGTGCAAGTGGCACTGTGCGCAACCCGAGAAACGTGTCTGCAGGCTTACTATTCGACATTACAACTACTCGCGGCAGAGTTACAGTTCTAGTGCCCAACGCCCTCTACCACGCCTATAGCGGAGAGCTAGTTGGAGCGGTAGTAAGTAGCCTGTCACTACCGGGAACATACGTAGACCTCTGCGGAGTAGTGTACTACTATAAGAGGGTGAGCCCAGAGATCGTTGTGCGAGAACTAGAGGAAATAAGGTTCTCTCCAGTTCAGCCAGTACGCCCCCCTGTCTTCACTGTTATTGATATTAGAGACGTGCCCAACTACGTCAATCAAAACGTGTCGATTACTGGGCTATTCTACGCCATATACTACAGCGCTGGAACGTACTACGTAGAGGTGAGGTCTACTGACGAGGCGTTCGCGGTTAACGTCACCGTGGACAGGGCTCAAGTGATCTCTCTACTCAACCCGGCTGTAGTGGGGTGGAGGTCTCTTATTAGAATTAACGGAACGGTCACCGGCCCAAGGACGATAAGGTACATTGCCGGCGAAGTCCTCGAGAGGAGAGAGCCCCTAACCGTCACAGTCGCAGAGGCGCTTAAACAGCCAGTGGGGAGGCCTCTGAGAGTACTAAACGCAACGGTTGTCAGCTCCTCAGTTGTGGGCGCTGGAAACTGGAGAATATACATTAGAGACGCGTCGGGCGCTACAATACTCGTGTTCGTGCCGTCGTCTACTGTGCGCGATCTCGGCATAAGCCTGCCGCCACCTGGATCCGTAGTGGACGTAGCGGGCTACAGAGACGTCTACCGGGGTGAAGACGAGATAATAGTGATCTCGAGGGAGGGACTCGTAGTTAGAGGCTAGGTGGTGATAGTGGAGTACTTCATTTCGCCAATTGACGTAATACTCTGGGGTTTAATGGGGGCGGGGCTGGGTATAGCTCTATCGTGGATTCCTGGTCTGCACGTAGCTAACTTAATGATACTAGTACTCTACGCGACCCCACTCTTCACCGGGGGGAGCGAGTACGCGGCGCCTTACTTCGCTCTCGGCGCTGTTGTCGCCTTCTCGTTTATGAGCTCCATAGCCTCCACGTACCTCAGCGTCTCAGACGAGTCAATGATGTTAATGCTGTTTCCCTCTCAGAGATACCTGCTAGCGGGCCGCGGTCACAGGGCAGTGCTACTCTACTGTATAGGCGCGCTGATAGGACTGCTCTTCCTCGTAGCGTTCATGACTACTGCTGGAGTAGTGGTTATGCCCATAATATACAACCTGTTCAGCCCATACTACTGGTTCGCGCTACTAGCAGTCGTGCTGTTCATGTTTCTCAGCGAGTGGCCCAAAGAGAGCGATCTGGGGCGGAGCGGCCTTGAGAGGCTCTGGTTAGCGTGGAGGCAGATACTAGGAGGAATACTAGTGTTCTTTGCCTCCGGCGTACTGGGCCTCTACGCGACCTACTCCGGGCTAATTAAACTCGAAGTCTCATTCGCCAGATTGACGCCGCTATTTATAGGGTTCTTTGGGCTACCCTGGGTTCTGAGAAACATTATCTCCAGGAGGACACTCCCACCACAAGATACTAGGCACGTTGCAGAGACAGCTCCGAGTGCTGTTGTTAACGGCGCGGCGTCGGGCATTATAGGCGGCGGAATCGCGGCCTTCTTCCCAATTATTACTGGGGGGATGGGGGCTCTCATAGGAGGGCACACGGCTAGTAGTAGAGGAGACGACGCGTTTCTAATTAGCCAGGGAGCAGCTAGAGCGGTCTACTACACCGGCGCCCTGTTCTTCCTCTTCCACCCGACAATGAGAGTAACTAGGGGGGCTGTGGCGTGGCTTGTCGGGGGCTTATACACGCCTAAAGCGTGGATCGAGTTCTACTACGGCGCCGCGCTGATAGTCCTAGTTGCGGGAGCCTCGCTTCTAGGCACGATATACATGTCTAAGGCCGTGGCTAAGCTACTCACGAGGGTGAGCTACGCGAAGATCTCGGCTGTAGTAGCCGTCTTCCTAGTGGCGCTAGTGTACTACTTGACGGGGCTCAACGGGCTACTCCTCCTAGCCGCGGCCACCGCCGTCGGCTTCGCGGCAATGGTGTTCAACACGAGGCTGAGCTACTGCCTGGGGGCGCTAATACTCCCAGTACTACTCAACGTCACGGGCTACACCGACGAAGTCCTAACGGTACTGGGCATTAGGTGATCGAGATGAGAGGGTGGACTCACTTCTTCTCCGGGCTAGCAGCGGTGACGTTCTTCCCGCCACTGCTGGCAGACCTAGTTAACGGAGTAATGTGGCCTGTGCTCGCGGGAGTAGCGGCGTACATGCCGGACTTCGTTGACTTCAAGTTCAGGAGGTTCCTGTGGAGGCAGGACATAGTCGCAGACCCGGCGCCGCGAGATCCGAGGACGAAACTCTCCCCCAGGAGAGTAAAGATCGGCAGGCTGAGCGAGGCGGAGAGGTGGAGGCTCTACTACATTGAAGGCTACATTGAGAGAGTACTCGAGGAGAGAGAGGGCTTCGCCAAGTTCACGCTCAGAGACGAGACCGGCGAGATACTCGTAGTGGCTAGAGACAGGGACTACACTAGGCTGAGAGAGGCCCTGGGATCAAGCGTCGAGGACGCGGCGAGGGCGAGGAGGAGAGTGAGTATCTCAGGCTTCCTCGATATAGGTGAAGACGGCAAACCCTACTGGAACGTAGCTGACGCTCCCCACCCGCAGTACATAGCGAATAAGGTGGCGGAGGCTATTGACAGGGCGTACGAGTCGGGGAGAATGGTGACTATTAAAATACACAATATTAGAGTAGTAGGAGACTTCTACAGGAGGTTTCTAGTACAATACGACCAGGACAATAGGAGAATAGTAGTCT
>JBMSAO010000038.1:0-2936 GCA_049414425.1 Desulfurococcaceae archaeon | reverse complement strand
AGCTCCGAGGGGGAACGAGACTGTAGTGATCAGGAATCTCAGCGTAGAAAGCCGGACAAATAGCTCTGCTATTCAAATATACTATCCTGGTGGAGCTAGCGCTGGAAGGGGTAGAGGTGCTAGAGGAGGTGCAAGGATGGTTTACGATATTGGTGAAGTAGAACTGGATACTCTACTAGTCAACGCTACAAGAGCTATTGCTACAAGCGTGCAAGTCGGGCCTCAAATCACAATTCGATCATTTGTGTTGAGAAACAGTGTAATCTTAGCTGGAGATACTGGTGTTCAAATAGGCCCACACTCCTCTGTTACAAGCGTCATAGTAATTGAAAACAACACTATACGTGCTAATAAAACTGGTATTCAAGTCGGCCCAGGCACCTATGTAGCAGCTTACTTAAGAATATCGCGCAATAATATTACCGCCGGGTCTATAGGCGTTCAAGTGGGCCCGCCTACAGGAGCTAATAAAGCACCTCCAGTTATCGGTATACTTGAAGTTATAAGTAACACTATTGCAAGTAACACCTCAAGAGTAATTGAAATTAGGAGTTTCATCACGTATAATGCGTCTATATATTTAAACACGTTTCTCGGCAACGGCTCGAGAGTTACATTTCACATTGACACGAGATTAGTAAATACAAGTGTAGTGTTCCTTAGCACGCCTAATGAGATGGTATACCGGTGTAATGGTAGAGTCTACATGAGCTATCGTGGTAACTACTATGTTGACTGGACTCAGCCCGATAACGACTCTAATTGTATTGTCGACATCCCGAGGACTATTACCAGCGGGCTAGTGGACGCCTATCCCTTAACGACTGATCCTTCGAGCTTCTACCTCGAGTACCAGTTGCGGCTAATAAGTATACCCAGCCTACTGGAAGAGTTGATCATGGCTGTGGGTGGGGGTGAGGGTGTAGTTGTCGTTATGGGTGGTGGTGTTCTCGTAGACTACTCTGCTATATGCTACTTACTAGTAGTTGCCGGTTTAACTCTCCTCGCTACTGGCGAGCTAGCGAGGAGGACTAGGTTAAGGTAAAATAGGGTCTCTGCGATATTACACTAATACACCGCCTCTACTCCCTGCGTGGTTGCTTATGGGTGTTGAGTACCCCTACTTAGCTATACTAGCAGTAGTAGCGTTCACAGCGGCTGTTACAGGTGTAGTCTACTTCTTCGTGCACACTTACACTGAGATGTTAAAGACACCTGTCTTGTCAACTTACGCCGAGGCCTGCTACTCTGAGAGCACCGCGTACCTCACAGTGGTACTTAAACACGAGAGGGGGCTACCAGTAGTACTAGAGAGAGTGGAGGTGTACAGTGAGAGAGGCGTGGTAACACTAACTCCTAGTCTAAGCCCACCGGGTATTCAAGTAGTACTTGAGGGGTTTAACGGGAGACTCGGGCCCGGGCAAGTAGGAGTAGTCAGAGTAGTACTCCCACTGGAGTACTTTAAGCTAGAGAGAGAGTACAGTGGAGTAGTGTTTTTCGACGCGGGGAACACGGTATTCACGTTTCAACTAGTAGAGTGCTCAGCACCAGGGATAACAACTATAACAACTACACTGAGAGCTAGACTAGTAGACTTAAACAAGGTAGCGGGAAGCGGCACAGTGACAACTATAGGAAGACTCAGAGTAGTAGCTATAGAGCGATCGCCGGAATCCCGGAGAAACATACTGTACTACGACGCCTTCGACACAGACCCATTCGCAACTGGAAGAGTAGTTAGTTTAACATGTAGTGAAAACTGGACATGGGATCCCGAAGAAAAAGCTGTACGTTTTCAACTTCAACTACATGGTGGGAGAAGATGGGAACGCCCATCAGTTTATGGGGGAGAGTGTCTATTAGAATTTCAAAACTCAACCTCACCGCTAAACGGCACGATTTACGCGTCTACAATTATAAAGTTCATTGATGGTGAAGGATGGGCGGAAATAGTACTAGTTCAGAGCGAATCAGCCCTTTATACGCTAGGTATATTTATGGATCAGCCTGCGGGAAGACCAAGTCGTAATTACGATATATGGATGTTTAAGGAAGGGTGGGGCCCGAAACCGTTAGCTCGGCAACCAGATTCCTCCTTGAGGTATAATGTAACTTACCATATTGTGGCGTCTTATATTTATGGTGAGGGTCTTTTAGCGCTATATGTTAATAGCGCGGATCCTAAGGTTACAGTAGTAGATGAGTCTGTAATACCCCTGCGGGTTGGCCTAATCGGCGCTTACCCTTCAGAAGCCCATAAAAGACCTGCCGCCGCAAAACCCTTGAAAGTGTACTTCTACAACCTCGTGATCACTGTTAACGCTCCCCCCTGGTTTACTAATATTACTGGTGTTCCAGCTGGCTGGAGAGCTGTCTTGAAGGACTCTACTGGTAGCGTTGTTGCGAGCGGGGTTTCCACTAGTGGAACTGTTGCTCTGAGTATGTGGAATTACCTAATAGTGCCAAATGGGACTATAGAGGTTTACGATGAAAACGGCAATTTAGTTGCCGCTAGGACATTTGACTATGTTATTGGCGGCGAAGTATACGAGCTCAGAGTCTACGGCGAGTTCAATGCCTTAGCGATTGGGCCCGGGTCCTCTAGTAGAGTACTAGTTTACAATATCTCCAATATAGAGAACCCGGTGCTCGTGACTACAGCTGATACTAGTACGTTATTTAATGGCTTTGCTGGTATCGCGTTAGCCTCGGGTAATTTATATCTCTTAAATACGAGTGGTGTGTTTAGATATGACTTCACGCTGGGAGTGTGGAGGAGTGTTACAAGCGCGTGTAGAGCTACTGGTATTGGCGCTAGAATTGAAGCCGTAAAAGACGCTCTCGTAGTCATACCGGGCTCGGGTAATAGTAGCCTATGCCTCTACAATTTAAAAACAGGAGAAGTGAAAACTGTACTGTTAGCCGCGGCTAGTATT
>JBMSAO010000037.1:0-69715 GCA_049414425.1 Desulfurococcaceae archaeon | reverse complement strand
GGAAAACCATGACATCAGTGTACAGAGGCACTTTCAATTCTTTACATTGGATTCGTCTTCCTGCTATTATTAATAGCAGTAACAAGTAATACAATCTTTCAATTCTTTACATTGGATTCTGAGTTTGATCTTTTATTGGGTTCTTTGAATTGTCTTCGCTCACTATAATTATGTGGGCTGGGTTTTTAAGCGTTTTTCATAGTGATCATGGGCTCCTGATCAATTCTGATCACGGCGGATCGATCTCGAGTTGTCCCATGTCTCCCGTAGGACGATCCGTGGGCGAGCAGTGGGAAATCAATATTGCGCGTAACACTGTAAATGAATTTGTACTGTTCAGATCACGCGATCAGTTCCGCGGGCCCACATGATCGTCCCATGGGGAACATGGGATGTTCTCGCGGATTGATCTCTTGTTTCGCCGACGTAGAGTCCTCTGTGGTGAGAAGAGCCTAGTGAAGAGTGGAGGAGTTCATAGAGCTGGGAGAATCCGTGACGAGTAGAGGCGCTACAGCCTCCTGGAATAGGTGTTGAGGGGTTTACAGCGAGTAGAGGGCTCGCGGTTGCGTGGAGTCCTAGTTAAGCGCTGAGAGTCCAAGCTGAGCGGGCTGTTTCGGTCTTCATAACTATTTGTTACACTCATACTTATTAATGTCTGAGGCCTCTCAGGGCTGTTAGGTATGCTGATGTCCTCAAAAGGACTTATAAGCTCCAGGAGTTTACATGTCTACTGGTGACCCCGAGTTTCCGAGACCCGTAAGGTGATGAGCCACTAGGCGACTAGTGGTGAGCTTCTGCGGCGAGGGGGCTCGGGGAGACCGTTGAGAGGCAGATGGTGGAGAGCCCTGGAATCAATGAAGATGAAGGGCTATGAACCACCATCTACCGAGAAACGGCTCCGGGGACTGAGAAGTACTTGGAGAGTAGTTACAGTTGTCTGCGGAGTAATCGCCTCGGAGGAACCCGCGGTGAGCGCGCTTTTTCACCTTTATAACCCCGCAGTGAAAAAGTACTACTATGGGTAGTAGTAGCCGGGTCGTCTAGCGGCCAAGGATGCGGGGCTCTGGCCCCCGTGACCGGGGTTCGAATCCCCGCCCGGCTACTACTTCCTGTCTAGTCTAAATGGACTAGTGACCGAGCCGTAGCGCCACTTCGCCTCTTCCAGTCTCCTCTTCTGCTCGAGTAGCACTTCGAGTAGCTTCATGGGAGTGTCTGGTATAGTACTGTATATTCTCCATATCCTCTCGACTTTCTCTAGGTGTTTAGCCACTCTAACAGAGAACAGCTTCTCGTAGAGGTCCTCCCTGAACTCCTTGTTTAACTCCTTTCTGAAGAGCTTCTCGAGGTCTACGTAGAGCGGTATATACCCCGTGGGCGTCTCAATAGCGTCTACTTCGCTATTAACTCTCAGCTCCATCCACTTCAACCACACGTACTTGTCTCTCTTCTCAGTCAAGTACTTTCCACTCTCATCTCTCAGAAAGTAGTTAACACTGAAAACGCGCGGCTCTCTACTCAGTAGCTCTCTGAACTTCAAGTGCAAGTCTGTAAAGGCTCCAGGCGATATTGGCAAGAAGTCTAGTATTGCGTAGGGGTTGAACTCTAGAATACCGGCCTGACCCAGCACAGCTGTAGTTCTCTCCGACTCTAGAGAAGCGCCCTTAGTGATTACGCCGTGATCCCAGCTAAAGGCCTCTTCAACCGGCACCCACGTATCCGGATCTCTACCGCCAAAAATCACCCCGCCTACTGGAACCCCCTCGGAGTCCTCTATCCTCAGGTCTAGCTTCTCAAGGTAGAATATACTAGTCGTAAACCTCGCGTTCGGGTGGGAAGGCGGAATTTCGAGCCCCCTCTCATCGCGCTTACCCGGATACCACTTCCCCGCGTAGTTCACACCCGGCCTAGGGGGCTCCGGCTTTCCACTCCACCAAGTATTACCCTCCTCCGTTAACAAGACGTTGGAGAATACTGCTTCAGTGTCTCTTCGCGTTAGTATCTCGTAGATCTCCGGGTCGTCAACCAGGTTAACCCCGTCAATAATGCCGAACATACCCACCTCTGGGTTAAGAGCCCTCGCCTCGCCATTAACGCTCTTTATAATCGCGATGTCGTCTCCAACTACTGTGTCAGCAATCAGCGCTGTAGACGTCTTGCCGCAGCCAGCTGGAAACGCCCCCGTGAAGTACGTTACTCTGCCACCGGGCCCTCTCACGCCTATTATGAACATGTGCTCGCAGAGCCATCCCTCCTTGTAGCCCCTGTAGATACAGAGGCGGAGCGAGAGCTTCTTCAAGCCGACTGTGTTGCCAGCGTACTGTGTATTAACGCTGTAAGTTACCTGGTCCTCTACGTCTATGTATATTCTCCGCTTTTGCGTATTTACAGACCACCCATTCTCATCTCTCTCGCCGGCACTGTGCAGAAACCTCATGTATTCTATATCCTCTCTCTCCGTGAACACGTCGTAGCATATTCTGTACAGTATGTTACTGCTGTGTACTACGTAAGCAGAGTCCGTGACTTGAACTCCGTACAGCGTGTGCAGTGATCCCTTGGGACCGAAGCAGTAGAATACAACGTACATCTCTCTGCCTCTCATAATCCCGTCGAGTAGCTCGAGTACTTCTCTCAGGCCCTCATCCCTGCTCCTAGTATTCACCATGGCTATGTCAACACCGCTCTTAACTAGTATCCTCGTGTTTTCTCTATCCCTCGCGAGGTCTCTCGGCCCGTCGAAGTGAACTGTGTGGAGGGGGCTGTGACTAGTAGGTATCTCCTCTCTGTTCTCAATAGCCCTTCGACGTATGTACTCCACGTCGCTAACGCTATTAGTCACTACGAATATACTACTGGGCTTAGTCAGCTCTGCCACTTCGAGTATCCACTTCAAGAGAGAAGTCTTCTTCACTCTCCCCAGTTTTTCCAGGATCTCCGGGTTCGCGTAGCGCGATAAAGCCCTCAGTATCTCAGCGCGGTCTTCTAGACTAGTACTCACCGCGCTCCCCAGCTGGTTACTAGCTCAGAACCAGGCTTAAAATCAAGAGTAAGCTACTAGCTCAGCGCCTCTCTCCACCGCGAGTAGTACGGCCAGTATAGTCTATTTACATCTAGTCTCGAGAGCGTGGAGGCTATTTTATCGGCGATTCTAAGCGGCTCAGGTGTAGGGCTGTAGATACAAGTCCTCCTCAGTACAGCCACCACGTCGTGAAAGTCCAGGCCCACGTAGTAGACTTCGAGTACTCTCCACGGCGTGTCAACTCTGACTACTCTGCTATAGACACTCTTAATTAACTCAAATCTCTCGCGCCAGTCTTCGAAGTGCTCTTGAAGCGCCACTTGAATACTAGTAAGATTGAGCGGGTAGAGCTGAACTACGAGCACGCCTTTGCCGGTTTGACTGTACAGTTCGTGGGGGTCTACTGCGTCGAAGCCCGCGTAGATCACGCCGTCGAGCATTACTACGCTACCGCGCATACTCCTAGACATGCTCACAATAGTCTTAGTGACGTCTCTCCCGTCAACTCTAACAAGTCCACTTGCTATTCTACGAGTTTGCGAGGCCCCTTCTACTTCGACGCCGACTAAGTACGTGTGTCCTCTACGGGCCTTGAAGTGGTACGGGAAAAACCCGTCATCGTACGCCTCGAATACTACACTCAATCCACGTCCCGAAGAGCCCTCTCAATAACTGGTACTAGGTCTTCCTTAACTCTTATTAGTTTAGTCACGCCGTACCTCCCTCGGTTCACAACCTCTGCAAATATGAGTCCCATCATGTCTAGCTGAGAAATTATCTCGCTAACTCTCCTCATAGTTAGTGGCTCAAGGGAGTGTGATTTGGCTCTCTCTGTGTACTTAGCGTACACTTCGCCCGTTGTCACCTGACCCTTAGACAAGACTAGTTCGAGTATAGACCTGAGCACTAGTTTCTGGTGTAGAGGTAGGGAGATGACGATCTGGTGTATCCTGTTCTCTTCGAGCTCGAGGGAAGCTTTTTTCACGTGGTCAATGGTAACTCTCTCTGCGCCTTCTCTCTCGCCCATTTCACCCGAGATTCTGAGTAGGTCTAGGGCTCTCCTCGCATCACCGTGCTCTCTGGCGGCGAGGGCTGCGCAGTACGAGACCACGCTGTCGTCTATAACTCCAGGTTTAAACGCTAGTTCAGCTCGCTGCTTTAGAATCGTGAATAGCTGGTCTGCGTTGTACGGCTGGAAGACTATTTCCTCTTCGCCCAGACTAGACCTCACTCTCGGGTCGAGGCCCTCTACGAAGTTTAGATCATTTGTAATGCCTATAACGGATACACGCGCGCTCACTAAGTCCTCGTTTACGCGGAGGAGCTTGTACAGCACGTCGTCACCGTTCCTCTTGACGAAGAAGTCTATTTCGTCTAGTATCACAATGTGCAAACCGCCCCAGCTGTCGAGAGCGCTCACGTAGCGTCTGTACACTTCACTAACGGCGAGTCCCGTGTGGGGTACGCGGAGTCCTAAACTAGAAGCTATTGATGCTAGAACTTTGTAAGCCGTGTCGACTTTTCTAGTATTAACGTAGGCGTAGTTGAGCTCTACACCATATGTAGAGGCCTTCTCTACTAGTCTTTTAACGACGTACTTAGCAACAGCTGTTTTACCAGTGCCTGTGAGTCCGTACAGAAACACGTTACTAGGCCTCTCACCCTTAGCTGAAATAACGAGAATCTCCGCCAGCTTAGCTATCTCCCTCTCTCTGTGAGGGAGAGTTTCGGGTATGTAGTCTGGGTGTAGCACCTCTCTATTAGCAAAAATTCTCGAGACAAGACCGCGCCTTCTCAGTATCTCCTCGACTAAATCAAAACTAACATACATGAATTAAAACCCTGCCTTAGAGCTACAATTAAACCTCACAAACACATATTCCCGGAGAAATCGCTTTAAAACCCGGACAGGTAATTTAGATAGACTCGGAGATGGGCCGGTAGCTCAGCCTGGAAGAGCGCCCGGTTGGCATCTGCGCGCCAAAGTCCGGGAGGTCCCGGGTTCAAATCCCGGCCGGTCCACACTCACCAACTCCACACTACTACTCTCGACTACTAGAACTCCCAGTGACTAGGTAACCTCTCCGCGAATCGCTATTTAAAAACCTCTATACCAGTTTATTAGTAGGCGCTAGAATACTTCCCCCGTGGGTGTTGCGCTTAAATGAGTGAGAAAATAAACATTCTAGAGCACGAGTTAGTACCCAAGCACGAAGTACTCTCCCCCGAGGAGGCTCGCAAAGTACTAGAAGAGCTGGGCGTCGAGCCCTGGCAACTCCAGTGGATGTCTGCAAACGACCCAGTAGTGAGGGCTATTGGCGCCAAACCAGGAGACATTGTGAGGATTATCAGGAAGAGCCCCACCGCGGGCTTATCTATTGCTTATAGATACGTAGTCCCCGAGGTGACTAAGAAGTCTTGAGCTCCAACGAGACTCTAACAATAGAAGACCTCTGGATTGTTGCGCGTAAGTACCTCGAGGAAAAAGGACTCGTCAGACAGCACCTCGACAGCTATAACAGATTCGTAAAGGAAATACTGCCAGCAATAATATCAGAGTTCAGAGAGATACCAATAACGGGGAGCGCAAAACTCGTCATTGAGAAGCTGAGAATAGGGATTAAACCTCAGTGGGTCGATGTAGACGGCACAGCGAACTACAAGACGCCGCTCGAGTGCAGAGTCAGGAACTTAACGTATATGGTTTCAGTCTACGTCACTGTGAGGCTCGAGGGCGAGGTGTCCACACGCGAGGTCGAGCTGAAATTAATGGACTTGCCGGTAATGCTGAAATCGGATATTGACCCACTAAGCAAAATGAGCCCCGATGAGCTAATCGAAATCGGAGAGGACCCGAAAGACCCCGGCGGCTACTTTATTATTAATGGAAGCGAGAGAGTCCTCGTCGCGCAGGAAGACCTTGCTAGTAACACTATTATAGTAGACTACGGGCAGGAAGGCGCCGGCATCACGCACACAGCAAAGGTTATTAGTGCCGCTCGCGGGAGGCGCTCACAACTAATAATAGACCTCAGGAAAGACGGCATATTCTACGCTAGCTTCCAGGGTCACAAGATACCCGCTGTTGTACTCATGATTGCACTAGGGCTCTACACTCCCGAGATCCTCTACACTGTGAGCCCAGATCCCTTATTCCACTACGAGTTAATGCCTTCAATAGTCCAGGCAGAGCAAATTCTACCAAAGTTAGAAGTGCCCCCAGAAGCCTCTGAAGAGGAGGTTAAGAAAGCCGTAGAAGAGTACAGGAAGCAGGTTTTAGAGGCCGCTCTAGACTATATCGGTTCGAGATTCGCTATTGGTAGACCTAGAGAAGAGAGAATAGCTAGGGCTCAGAGGCTCCTCGACGAGAGGCTACTACCACACATAGGTATAGACTCGAGCAGAGAGACCAGACTTATGAAGGCCGTGTTTATAGGGCAGATGATCGCCAGAATAATTGAGCTTAAACGCGGCTTTAGAAAACCAGATGATAAAGACCACTATAGAAATAAGAGGCTCAAACTGGCAGGCGACCTCCTGGCAACTCTAATTAGAACTGCTTTAATATCGTTTATTAGAGATCTGCGGGAAGAGCTTGAGAGGCAAATCTCGAAGAGCAAGAGAGCCGAGTTGAGGACCGCGTTTAAGCACACTGCTATAACAGACAAGATTCTCAGCGCAATGGCCACTGGTAACTGGCCTGGTGGTAGAACGGGTGCAAGTCAGTTAGTAGACAGGACAAACATTCTCAGCACTCTTAGCCACTTGAGAAGAGTGGTTTCTCCACTAGCTAGAACACAACCACACTTCGAGGCTAGAGAGCTCCACGGAACACAGTGGGGTAGAATATGCCCAGTAGAGACGCCGGAAGGCGCTAACATTGGACTAGTGAAGAACTTAGCCCTCATGGTTAATGTTAGTGTAGGTATAGACGACAGAGAGATCGAGGAGCTACTATACGAGCTGGGTGTTCTACCTGTAGTTACTAGGAAAGTGAAGGGGAAAGTTAAGGAGGGCTACTTAGATCTCATTGCAGAGCTTACTAGCAGAGGAGAGCCCGTAGAAGAAGAGTTCAAGGGCTGGAGTAGAGTATTCCTAAACGGCAAGTTAATAGGCTATCATCCAAACGGCGAGAAGCTCGCTAAGACTATTAGAGAGTTGAGAAGGAGAGGGCGGATCAGTCACGAAGTGAATATCGCTCACATCAAGACCGAGTATATAGACGAGGTCGTAGTCAACACGGACGCTGGGCGCATTAGGAGACCACTAATAGTCGTAGAGAACGGTAGGTCAAAATTAACAAAAGAAATTGTCAAGAGGGTCGAGAGAGGCGAGGTGACATTCGACGACCTCGTAAGAATGGGCATTATAGAGTACATTGACCCAGATGAGGAGGAGAACACTTACACCGCGCTAACACCAGATCAGGTCGCAGAGGAGCACACTCACTTGGAGCTCTGGATACCCGGAATTCTCGGGATCACAGCGTCGATTATACCATATGCTGAGCACAACCAGAGTCCAAGAAACATGTACCAGGCCGCTATGGCTAAACAGGCACTAGGTCTCACCACAGCTAACTTCCAGCGCAGAGTAGACACGCGCGGGCACCTACTACACTATCCACAGAAACCACTCGTCCAGGCCAGAGCGATAGAGATCATAGGGTATAATGAGAGAGCCGCTGGGCAGAACATGGTTGTAGCTATTTACTCGTTCACCGGGTACAACATGGAAGACGCTGTAATCCTAAACAAGAGCAGTGTTGAGAGGGGGCTCGCTAGATCAACGTTCTTCAGGCTTTACTCTACAGTAGAGAAGAAATACCCGGGTGGTATTCAAGACGAAATCACTAAACCGCCACCTGGTATTAGAAACTACAAGGGGCTTAGAGCCTACGATAAACTCGAAGAAGACGGCATTGTGGCCCCCGAGACAGAAGTGGTTGGCGGAGAGGTTCTTATTGGGAAGATTAGTCCCTCTAGGTTCCAAGTAGCCGAGTACGAGGGTGCAAGTAGTCTAGTTAAAAATGATGCTAGTGTGACTGTTAGACACGGTGAGAAGGGAGTAGTGGACGTAGTAGTGATCACCACGGACAGCGAGGGCAATAGGCTAATAAAAGCTAGAGTAAGAGACCTCAGAGTCCCAGAACTGGGAGACAAGTTCGCTTCTAGACACGGGCAGAAGGGAGTGGTAGGGCTCTTGATCCCGCAGTACGACATGCCCTTCACGGAGGATGGTGTAACCCCAGATCTCATAATTAACCCACACGCGTTTCCGAGCAGAATGACTGTGGGACATCTACTTGAAAGCATAGCTGGCAAAGCCGCCGCTCTGCGGGGCGAGTTAGTTGACGCAACACCGTTCTTCAAAGAGGACACAAGCAACTTGAGGCTGGTCTTAAAGCGCTATGGATTCTCATCCACAGGCGAGGAGGTAATGTATGATGGGAGAACGGGAGAGATTATTGAGACGCCAATATTCATCGGCATCGTATACTACCAGAGACTACACCACATGGTGAGCGATAAAATACACGCAAGAGCGAGAGGGCCGGTCCAGATCCTAACAAGACAGCCCACACAGGGACGCTCAAGAGAGGGCGGACTGAGATGGGGTGAAATGGAAGTTGACTGTCTCATTGGGCACGGCTCCTCAATTGTGCTGAGAGAGACTATGAGAGAGCGCAGTGACCGCGTAGTTATACACGTGTGCGAAGAGTGCGGCATGATAGGCCACTACGACGTAAATAAGGACAGGCTTATGTGCCCAATACACAAAGACAAGGCTACACTAAAACCCGTCGAAGTGACATACGCGTTTAAACTACTCATCCAGGAGCTTATGAGTATGGGTATAAGGCCTAGATTAATAGTTGAGGAGTTAGGAGCGAGGTGAAGACTGTGCTTAGAGCTAGTGGATTCCCGACTACTAGAGTTTCCAAGATGAAATTCGGAATACTCTCACCCGACGAGATACGAAAAATGAGCGTTACAACTATTGTAACAGCTAACGTGTTTGACACTGACGGGACACCAATAGACGGAGGCGTAATGGACAGGCGCATGGGTGCGATGGAGCCTCTTGAAAAGTGCCCTGTCTGTGGAAACAGCAGAGAAAATTGTGTAGGGCACTTTGGGCACTTAGAGCTCGCAAAGCCTGTTATACACGTAGCCTTCGCTAAGTACATTTTAACGTACCTGAAGGCTACTTGTAGTAACTGCGGGAGAATAAAGATACCTGAAAGTGAAAGAGTTGAGTTACTGAAACTTCTCGAAGACCTCGAAAATCTAAAACTCACGTACCTCAAGAAGAGGCTACACGAGTACATTAGAAAGAAAGCTGCCAGCACTACTACGTGTCCACACTGCGGAGCGCAGTCCCTAGAGTACAAGCTCGAAAAGCCGCACACATTCTACGTTAAGACAGAGACCGGCTTGAGAAAAGTCACACCGAGCGAGGTGAGAAAGCACCTAGAGAAAATACCCGATGATGATGTGAGGCTCCTAGGAGGCGACCCCAAAGACGCGAGACCGGAGTGGATGGTGTTAACCGTACTCCCCATACCACCCAGGCAGGTGAGACCGTCTGTAGTACTAGAAACCGGCATGAGGAGCGAAGACGACTTAACACACAAACTCGTAGACATAGTGAGGACTAATATCAGGCTCAAAGAACACATAGAGAGCGGCGCTCCCGAAGCTATTGTCGAGGAGGAGTGGAACTTGCTTCAATACCACGCCACTACTTACTTCGACAACGAGGTATCGGGTGTACCAGTGGCTAGGCACAGAAGCGGTAAACCCCTAAAAGGCCTGGCGCAGAGGCTTAAGGGTAAAGAAGGCAGATTCAGAAGCAACTTGAGAGGTAAGCGTGTTGATTACTCTGCTAGAACAGTAGTAAGCCCAGACCCCAACTTGAGTATAAACGAAGTAGGAGTTCCAGAGGAAATAGCAAAGAAGCTGACTATGCCAGAGCGAGTAACACCGTGGAATATCGAGTTACTCCGCAGACTAGTCCTCAACGGCCCCGACAAGTGGCCTGGCGCTGTTCACATAGTCAGACCAGATGGAAAGAAAATTAACTTAAAGTACCACGACAGGAAAGCCGCCGCCGAGTCGCTAGAGCCGGGCTTTATAGTAGAGAGGCACTTACTAGATGGCGATGTGGTCCTCTTTAACAGACAGCCATCACTACACAGAATTTCAGTAATGGCGCACATTGTCAGAGTACTCCCGTACAAGACTTTCAGGTTAAGCTTGCTAGTGTGTCCACCGTATAACGCTGACTTTGATGGAGACGAGATGAACATGCATGTTCCTCAGAGTGAAGAGGCGCGTGCCGAAGTAAGACTCTTAATGCTCGTCGAGAAACACATACTGACACCGAGGTACGGTGGTCCCATAATAGGTGGGCTGCAAGACTACATTAGCGGTGCTTACTTGTTAACAGTTAAATCGACACTCCTAACTAAGGACAAGGTCGCACGACTACTCGCCTCCGCAGGCTACAAGGGCGTTCTCTCAGAGCCAGCTATACTTAAGCCTAGAGAGTACTGGACGGGCAAGCAGATCTTTTCGCTGTTCCTACCAAGAGACTTCAATTACAAGAAAATGGCGAATATAGGAAAAGCCTCCATATTAAGGTGCCTCGACGAAGACTGTCCCCACGACAGTATTGTCATTATTAGAAACGGGGTTCTCCTCGAGGGGGTAATTGACAAGAGCAGTATTGGCAGAGAGGAGCCTGAGAATATTGTACACTGGCTAATAAAGGAGTACGGTGAAAACCTGGCTAGAGAGTTCATGGACAGAGTCTACAAGATGTTTGTAACTATGTGCGAGATCTACGGCTTCACGATGAGCTATGACCACTTAGCCGTCAGACCCGAATTTAAGAGGTCTATTCACGAGATTATTGAGAAGAAGAGGGAGGAGGTCGGTGAGCTAATAAGACTGTACAAAGAAGGGCTACTACAATCTAAACCCGGAAAAACCGTGGAGGAGACTCTAGAAGACGAGATCATTAATGCGCTCTCAAAGAAGCTTCTCGACGAGGTGGCTGATCTCCTAACTAAGCACATGTCACTTGCAAATTCAGTAGTCATAATGGCGAGAACTGGTGCTAGAGGGAATCCAATTAACTTGGCGCAGATGAGCGGCCTGCTCGCACAACAGACTGTTAGAGGTAGGAGACTTGACCGGGGATACGCCGGGAGAATGCTACCTCACTTCAAGCCCGGAGATTTAGGAGCTGAGGCAAGAGGCTTCATAGCGAGCGGCTTTGTCGACGGGCTTAACCCATTAGAGTTCTTCTTCCACACAGCTGCCGGCAGGGAGGGCTTAATAGACACGGCAGTTAGAACTAGCCAGTCTGGCTACATGCAGAGAAGGCTCATAAACGCTCTTCAGGACCTCGTAGTCCAGTACGATGGCTCGGTTAGAACGACTTCTGGAGAGCTAGTGCAACTCATATACGGCGAGGACGGCGTAGACCCAATGAAGAGCGACCATGGCAAGCCCGTGAACATTGATAGAATTATTGAGAAGTACATACACGGGTAAGACCATGAAGAGTGGTGGGAAGAGTCTCGAAGAGATACTAGAAGAAGTAAAACCCTACTTAACTCCACAAATACACCTTGAGCTCTCGAAGAAATTGAGAGAGGTCGTGGAGAAGTACAACTTAAAGCCCGAGGTTATTGAGAAAATAGCCTGGGAAGTCGTGAATAGGTATCACTCCGCCTTTATAGAGCCCGGGGAAGCCGTGGGCACTATAACTGCTCAGAGTATCGGTGAGCCCTCGACGCAAATGACACTGAGAGTATTCCACTACGCTGGTGTAAGAGAGTACAATATTACTCTTGGACTACCTCGACTTATTGAAATAGTAGACGCTAAGAAGAAGCCCGAGACTCCTATTACCGAGATCTACCTCGCTGAAGCGTGGAAACGCGATGTTGAAAAAGCAATGGAAGTTGCTAGGAGAATAGAGTGCACATATTTAGAAAACGTCACGCGAGAGATAGAGATCAGCTATGAGATGGGCACAATGAAAATAAGGCTAGACCCAGAAATGCTCAGTAATAAAGGCGTTACAGTAGAGCAGGTCATAAACGCGCTGGGAGATCTCAATATAGGCTCAGTAGAGGTCTCCAGCGAAGACCCCTACGAGATAATACTAACCCTCAGCGACGAGTACTTAGACCCGGTTAAGGTAGAGAAGGCGAGAACAGCAGTTCTCCAGACGTATCTCAAGGGCGTTAAGGGAATTAAGAAAACAATTATTCAGCGCAGAGGTGACGAGTACGTGATTATTGCTGAGGGGAGTAATTTAGAGGAAGTCATGCGCGTGCCGGGTATTGACTGGCGCCGTGTCTACACTAATGACATACACGAGATCGCGAGAGTCTTAGGCATAGAGGCCGCTAGAGCGGCAATTATAAAGGAAATATACAACGTCCTCAGCGACCAAGGCCTCGACGTGGACATTAGACACATTATGTTACTAGCTGACATGATGACTTGGACTGGTCACATAAGACAAATTGGCAGAATGGGAATAGCCGGCGAGAAGCCCAGTGTCCTAGCCAGAGCTACTTTCGAGACAACTGTACAGAAGCTCGTGGAGAGCACTGTTATGGGTGAAGAAGACCCGCTACTAGGAATCACAGAAAACATTATTTTAGGGCAGTTGCCTCCAGTGGGTACTAGTATAGTGAGAGTATTCATGAATATCTCCACTAAGAAGCCCGAGGGTGAGTGACGTGATTTCAAAGCCAGACCTAGTAAAAGCTCTCCAGGTAGCCGCGAGAACTGGTGATATTAAGTATGGTGCGCGAGAAGTTAAAAAACTAGTACTACACGGTAACGCCAAGACAGTCGTCATAGCCAAGAACGCTCCGCCAGACTTGAAGAGAGACATTACATATTACGCTAAGCTCAGTAGCATTCCAGTCATAGTATTTGACGGCACAAACATGGAGCTTGGAGCCGTCATTGGGAGACCTCACAGCGCCGCCGTACTAGCTATTATAAATCCCGGTCAGTCGAATATATTAGAGCTGGCCGCAAAGGTGAGTGCTTCTGAGTAAAGCAAAGCCGAATGTGAAGATAACGGCCGAGGAGTTCAGGTACATGGCTCTTTTCAGCGACTTGACAGGTGTCTCTGTTCGAGACTGTATTATTGAAAACGAGAATAACCGAATAATATTCCTAGTAGACCCGGGCGATATTGGAAAAGCCATTGGGCCCAGGGGCTTTATAATTCAGAAGCTTAGAAGCCTGCTCAACAAGAACATTGAAGTAGTAGGCTACAGCGAGAACTTTGAAGAGCAAGTTAAGTACGCACTAATGCCAGCTAGAGTTACAGGCGTGAAGCTGGTCAACAGGCCAGATGGCTCAAAAGTCCTCTACGTAGCCGTAGACCCAAAAGACAAGGCCATAGCAATTGGTAAAAATGGGAGAAATGTTCAGAGGGCGAGGTTAATACTTAAAAGGCACTTTGATATAGACTCGGTAATAATAGTGTAGAGGTGCTTTGCTGGGTGCCCGGTAAAAAAGGGCCTAATGGATTGTTCGCGGCGAGGAGGCTGACTAAGAAGAGAAAGAAGTTTAGGTTGCATCAGCGAGAGTACAAGAGGAGAATACTGAGAAAGCAGGGACTACTAGAAGACCCACTAGAAGGAGCGCCGATGGCTAGAGGCATTGTACTAGAGAAAGTCGGCGTGGAGTCCCGTAAACCCAACTCAGCTCTGAGAAAGTGTGTTAGAGTGCAGCTCGTTAAGAACGGTAAAGTAGTAACGGCTTTTGTTCCATGGGACGGAGGTATAAATTACATTGACGAGCACGACGAGGTAATTATTGAAAAAATAGGCGGTACACTTGGAGGCGCTATGGGCGACATTCCAGGCGTAAAGTACAAAGTTGTATTGGTGAATGGTGTATCCCTTAAAGCCCTGTGGTTAGGCAAGAAGCAAAAGCCCGTTAGGTAGTGGTGACTCCCTTGTCCGAGCTCGAGATTAAAATCAGCGAGATCAAGCTCTTTGGCAAGTGGAGTTACGACTGGATTGAAGTCAGAGACCCGAGTTTAAAGAGGTATTTGTGCTTAAAACCAGTCTATCTACCACACACAGGCAGCAGACACGAGCACAAAAAGTTCGGTAAAGCACACGTTCCAATAGTTGAGAGGCTGATAAACAAGCTCATGAGGCCCGGGGGGAATACCGGCAAGAAGCACCTAGCTTACAATATAGTCAAGAAGGCCTTCGACATTATCTACTTGAAGACAGGAGAGAACCCCATTCAGGTGCTCGCGCGCGCTATTGAGAACAGCGCGCCTCGCGAAGATACAACTAGAATAACACAGGGCGGTATTACGTACCCCATTTCAGTAGACGTCTCGCCACTCAGGAGAATAGATGTTGCTCTAAGACGCATAGCTGAGGGGGCTAGACTCAGAGCCTTTAATAACCCAATTCCAATAGAAGAGGCGCTAGCAGAAGAGATCATACTGGCGGCTAGTGGCGACTCTAAAAGCTACGCTATCCAGAAGAAAGATGAAACAGAGAGAATAGCTCTCAGTAGCAGGTAGTTTTTAGTACTCTTAAGTAGCGCTCTGATACTAGTCCGTGAGACTTAGTGTTGCTTATCCTGACTAGTAGTACTACCTCTCCTCTCAATACCTAGCGAGTGTGCTTACTGCGCCTTTCTCCAAGCTCGCTTTAACCAGATTTATAAGCTCACTTTTCAATTCAAGTGTTACTGAGACTTGGTGAGGCATGTGAGTGTTCCGCAGAAACCACACTTGAACCTAATAATAATTGGACACGTAGACCACGGAAAGAGCACAATGGTAGGAAACCTACTGTACCGTCTAGGCTACTTCGATGAGAAGACTATCAAAGAGATAGAGGAGCAGGCCAAAAAGATGGGTAAAGAGAGCTTTAGATTCGCGTGGCTACTCGATAGGCTGAAAGAGGAGAGAGAGCGAGGCCTAACAATATCTCTCTCCTACATGAAGTTCGAGACTAAGAAGTATTTCTTCACTATTATTGACGCGCCAGGTCACAGAGACTTCGTAAAGAACATGATTACCGGTGCAAGCCAGGCTGATGCCGCAATACTAGTTGCAAGCGCGAGAAAGGGTGAGTTCGAGGCTGGTATGAGCGCTGAAGGTCAGACTAGAGAGCACGCAATTCTAGCTAGAACTATGGGTATAAACCAGTTAATAGTAGCCATTAACAAAATGGACGCTACTGAGCCGCCGTATAGCGAGAAGAGGTACAAAGAAGTTGTCGAGGTTCTAAGTAAGTTCTTGAAGAGTATTGGCTACGACGTCTCCAAGATACCTTTCATACCAGTGTCAGCGTGGACTGGCGAGAACTTAATTGAGCGCTCGCCGAACACGCCGTGGTACAACGGCCCAGTGCTAGTCGAGGGCCTAGACACGTTAACGCCGCCGGCTAAACCTATTGACAAGCCTCTCAGAATACCCGTTCAAGACGTGCACTCGATCCCCGGCGTCGGCACAGTAGCGGTTGGAAGAGTTGAGAGCGGTGTATTGAAGACAGGCGATAGAGTATCAATTATGCCCCCAGGGCTTGCAGCCGAAGTGAAGTCTATTGAGACTCACTACGTTAAAATAGAGAAGGCCGAGCCGGGAGACAACATCGGGTTTAACTTAAAGGGCGTTGAGAGAAAAGATTTGAAGAGAGGCGACGTTGTAGGGCAAATCGATAACCCGCCAACAGTAGCAGACGAGTTCACAGCTAGAGTAATGGTAGTGTGGCACCCAACAGCCATAGCTGTTGGCTACACACCCGTAATCCACATACACACAGCTAGCGTCGCGTGCAGAATCGTAGAGATCGTCGCTAAGCTAGACCCGAGAACTGGTAAAGAGATTGAGAAGAACCCGCAATTCATAAAGCAGGGCGATATTGCAATTATCAGGTTCAAGCCAATTAAGCCACTAGTAGTCGAGAAGTACGCTGACTTCCCAGGACTCGGAAGATTCGCTATGAGAGACATGGGCAAGACTGTCGGTGTAGGTCAAGTAATAGACGTCAAATCGGCACAGGTGGCAATTAAGAAGTAGGGGTCTCCATCTCGCAATGACATAATAAGAGTTTTTTCAGTAATTAGAACTGCGCGCTTACTCCACACGCGGGGGGTCGAGCGTGTCTCTTCAGAAAATGGTTAAGATAAAAGTGTGGAGCACAGACGTGAAAGTACTCGAGGACTTTGTGTCGAAAATAGTGGACATCGCTAAGAAGAGCGGTGTGAAGATAAGTGGACCTATACCGCTACCAACAAAAAAGCTCACAATTAGGACACTCAAGCTACCACACGGTGAGGGCAAGAAGAAGTACGAGAAGTGGGAGATGAGAATACACAAGAGACTACTCTACGTAGCAGAAGACGAGAGAGTAATGAAGCAACTAATAAGAGTCAGAGTTCCACCAGAAGTCTGGATTGAACTAGAGATCTCGTAGAGACCAGTATTTCTACGTGGACTACCGCTTTTAACCCCTAAAAGCTAAATAACACGTGAAGCCGGGGTGCCCGAGCGGACTAAGGGGCTGGCCTGGAGAGACCTCAGAGAGCCAGTGCCCCGTAAGGGGCGCGCGGGTTCGAATCCCGCCCCCGGCGCTTTAAACGCTCTCTCCATACTCCTGACGATCCGCTGTAAGCAGTATTTAAAAGCTTCTAATTATCTATTGTAGTGATTAGCACGAGTGCTTATCTCGGGGGGTTTAAGACTTGGAGAGGAGTTTCCGTCACGTCGTGAGAATACTTGAAACAGACGTGTCGGGAGACTTGCCACTAGTGTACGGGCTAGCCGAAGTAAAGGGCGTAGGATACAACCTGGCCCTCGCCGTGTGCAGAGTGCTAAACTTAGACCCCTACATGAAAACCGGCTACTTAACAGACGGCGAGATAGAGGCCATTGAGAAAGTCGTTAAAGAGCCTCTGAGCGCTGGAATACCGTCCTGTATTCTCAATAGGAGAAAAGACTACACAACAGGACTAGACATGCACTTGTACGGAGCTCAGTTAATATTCTACGCTAAGGAGGACATAGAGCGGGAGAAGAGAGTTAAGAGCTGGCGCGGAATAAGACACGCGCTCGGACTAAAAGTCAGAGGACAGAGGACGAGAACTACAGGTAGAGTAGGCATGACTGTGGGTGTGAGGAGGAAGAAGACCGCGCAGCAACAAGAGAAGAAGTAGAGTGGGTGTCTATAAGTGGGCGATCCCAAAAAACCGCGAAAAACGTGGAGCGGCTCTCGCCACCCGTGGAGAAAAGAAGTCTTGATGGAAGAGAGTAGGCTTCTGGGACTATACGGTCTGAGAAATAAGAGAGAGCTCTGGAAAGCTGCTAGTATTGTAAGGTACTTTAGGCACAGAGCACGAGCTCTACTCGCCGCGCCACCTGATGTTAGAGAGAAGGAGGAGAAGGCTCTAATAGGAAAACTCATTAAACTAGGCTTAATGAGAGAAGGCGCTAAACTGGACAATGTACTAGACCTTAGAGTGGAAGATCTACTGGAGAGGAGGCTTCAGACTCTAGTCTACAAGAAGGGGCTTGCTCGGACGATGTACGAGGCTAGACAACTAATAGCACATGGGCACATAGCTATTAAAGGCAGGAGAATACGATCACCGGGCTATTTAGTCACAGTAGACGAGGAGCCCTACATATCCTACTACCCGTACAGCCCACTAGCCAAAAGAGCGGCTGAGAGTTCGGCAGCCGGGTAGGGGTGAGTAGTGAGTATGTCTTTTGCTCAGAGAGAGCTGAGGTGGGGCGTAGCGCACATTTACAGTAGCCCTAATAACACAATTATACACATAACAGACCTCTCCGGAGCCGAGACTGTGAGTATCTACAGTGGTGGGAAAGTCGTTAAAGCAGATAGAGAGAAGCCCACTCCCTACGCCGCTATGCTAGCCGCCTCAAAAGCCGCTGCCGAGGTCTTTGAGAAGGGGATATCGGCACTCCACATTAAAGTCAGAGCACCGGGTGGACACGGGCCTAAAACGCCGGGGCCTGGCGCTCAGGCCGCTATTAGAGCTCTCGCGAGGTCTGGATTTATAATTGGCAGAATAGAAGACGTGACTCCAATACCTCACGATACCACCAGGAGGCCGGGCGGTAGGAGAGGTAAGAGGCTGTAGAGGGGGCTTGTCTTCTTGAAGGTAGAAGTGCTGGAGAAGACTCCTCTCACGCTAAAACTCTACATTGAGGGGATTTCCCTACACGTACTCAACTCTATTAGGAGAGCCATTATTGAAGAGACCCCCACTATGGCTGTAGACTACGTAGTCTTTATTGAGAACTCTAGTGCTTTTTACGACGAGTACATAGCTCACAGACTAGGCCTAATACCTCTTCTAAGCGACGACGCCATGCCGAGATATAAGCCCCCTGAGGAGTGCGCAGAGGCCGGTGAGAAGCACATATTTCCAGCAGACTGCTTCGCGAAATTAGACCTCGTAGTCGAGGCCGAGGAGGAGGAGCGCGTAGTGTACGCTAAAGACTTAGTATCCACAGACCCCTATGTGGCCCCCGTGTACGAGGATGTAGCAATTGCGAGGCTTCTCAAAGGGCAGAGAATAAAACTCGAAGCCTACGCGAGGCTGGGTCGCGGAAAAGAGCACATTAAGTGGAGCCCCGTATCAGTAGTAGCTCACAAGTACGTCCCTGTGATCACAGTAAACTACAACGACTGCGATAACTGCTTGAAGTGCGTAGATGCGTGCCCTCGAGGAGTTTTAAAGACCTCCGAGAACAGAGTTGTAGTCGACGAGGGGAAGGTGCTAGACTGCCACTTCTGCAGACTCTGCGAAAGTGTCTGTCCTAGTAGAGCTATCAGAGTCTCACACCGAGAAAACGCCTACGTGTTAAAACTCGAGCTTACCGGTGCTCTCAGCCCTAAAAACACGCTCGTAATAGCCTCTGACGTGCTTATCAAGAAGTTAGAGGAGTTTGAGTCGAAGCTGAAGGAGGCCGGTGTCTTAGAATGAAGAGAGTGAAGAAGACTAATCTCGTGTTAAGAGAGCTCATTGAGACGCTCTACAAGTACGCGAAGACGCGTGACGCGCCCATATGGGCTCGCGTAGCAGAAGAGCTTGAAAAGCCTAGCAGGAAGCGTAGAGTAGCTAATATTAGCAAGATTAATAGGTACACTAAGCCCAATGACTACGTCGTAGTCCCGGGCAAAGTCCTCGGAGCCGGAGAGCTAGACCACCCTGTTACAGTAGCCGCGTTTGCGTTCTCTAAAACCGCTATTGAGAAGATAACTAGAGCCGGAGGCAGGGCTGTAAGTATATTTAAGCTCCTCGAGGAGAGACCTACGGGGTCTAACGTGAAGATCGTGTGGTGAGAGCTGTGAGCGCGGAGAAGACTATTTACGTAGACGCGTCGGGGCACATTCTGGGGAGACTAGCTAGTATTGTAGCTAAGAAACTCCTCAAGGGGTACAGAGTCTACGTTGTGAACGTGGAAAAAACTGTACTCAGTGGAGAGAAAAGGCGCGTTGTAGAAGGCTACAAGCTACTCTTTGAAGTAAAGACGCACACGAACCCCGAGAGATCTGGTATTAGACGCCCCAGAAGCCCTGTTAATATATTCAGGCGCGCCGTTAGAGGTATGCTACCTATGGACAAGCCGCGCGGAAGACTCGCGTTTAAGAAGCTTAGAGTGTACGTTGGAGTCCCCTCAGAATTGAGTAACATGGAGCTTACTAGATTCCCCGACGCCATGTACACGAGACTCGGTGGAAAGTACATTACAGTTGAAGAGTTAGCCAGAGAGTTGGGGTGGAGGGGTGGTACTAAGTGAGCGCGAATTTAAGTGGAGAAGTCCCCGCTAGAGTAGAGAAGATAGTCATAGCGACTGGTAAGAGAAAGACTAGTATTGCGCGAGCTGTTATAAAACCCGGAGAGGGGAGGGTCTGGATTAACAATATGCCGCTCGAAGTGCTCCCAATTGAAATGGCGCGCGAAAAAATAGCAGAGCCGCTGAGACTAATAGGGGACTTAGCGCGGAAAGTAGACATTAAGATCAACGTTAAAGGCGGGGGTGTCATGAGCCAGGCAGATGCGTGTAGAATAGCTATTGCCAGGGGCCTAGTAGAGTACTTCTCTGAGATAAGTGGTGAGCTGGAAAAGTTGTTTAAAGAATACGATAGGTACATGCTGAGCGGCGACCCGCGTAGAACAGAGCCGGAGAAGTGGGGGAGAATTAGCGCTAGGAGGAGATGGCAGAAGAGCTACAGGTGAGGTCTCGTGCTCTTCCCCGTTAGGTGCTTTACGTGCGGTGCTGTTATAGGACACCTCTGGGAGAAGTACCTTGAGAGAGTTCAGCGGGGTGAAAACTCCGCTAAAGTACTAGACGACCTCGGAGTCAAGAGGTATTGCTGTAGGAGAATGTTCCTCTCACACATAGAGATCTCGCGTGAAATACTGCGCTTCCCAAAGATCTCGTGAGGTGCGTTGTGTGAGTAGTGAGTACGAGAAACCCGCAACTACTATTGAGCTACTAGTTCCAGTAGACAAGTACTTGTCCGCTGGAGTTCACATAGGCACACACGTGTGCACTAAGTACATGGAGCCTTTTGTCTACAAAGTGCGACCAGACGGCGTCTACATACTCGACGTGAGGAAAATTGACGAGAGACTGCAAATTGCCGGCAAATTCCTCGCTATGTTCGAGCCGGCGAAAATAGCAGTAGTCTCGGCGAGGCTCTACGGGAGAAAGCCCGTTTTAAAAATGTGTCAATACCTCCAGTGCAGGCCCTTTGTAGATAGATTTCTCCCCGGCACATTCACAAACCCCGCATTAACGACGTATTTTGAACCCGCTGTTGTGCTAGTAACTGACCCCAGAGCCGACGCGCAGGCTGTAAAGGAGGCCTCTGAAATAGGCATACCAGTAGTCGCCTTCGCTGACACGGATAACAGAACTGAGAACGTGGACTTAGTAGTCCCGGCGAATAATAAGGGGCGTAAGAGCCTAGCTCTACTCTACTGGATACTCACGAGGCAGATCATGAGAGAGCGCGGTGCAGTACCAGCAAACGCCGACTTGCCAGAGCCGCCTTTAGAGTTTGAGGCACCAGTCTAGTAGCGCGGTTTTACGCGCTTCGCAAAACTAGACTTTTAAATACACTCATCACATTAAGTACTAGAATCGCGTGCACGGTGTTCACGTAGTGAAGAGAGTGAGGTATCCAGTCGTCGCTGGCTATTTCTACCCGAGTAGAAGAGAGGATCTCGTCAAGGTCGTAGAGTGGTCTTTTAAACACAGACTAGGACCGGGCTCGCTCCCACAAGTAGTTGAGCAAGGACCCCGAATGGTCATGGGGTACGTAGTCCCCCACGCCGGCTATATATACAGTGGTCCCGTTGCCGCTCACGCCTACTATGACCTAGCGCGGGACGGGGCACCGCAGACACTCGTAATTCTCGGGACAAATCACACGGGTTTAGGCAAGCCGATCGCAGTGTATCCCAGCGGCGAGTGGCAGACACCTCTAGGTAGTTTAGAAGTCGACGAGGAGCTAGGTAAGAAGGTAGTTGAGTACAGCGACATCGCGGACTTAGACGAAGAAGCCCACCTAGAAGAACACTCTGTTGAAGTGCAACTGCCCTTTATACAGTACATTTATGGGAGCAGAGTGAAAATACTCCCCGTGGTAATAGGAATACACACTCCCAGTGTTGCAGCCGACCTAGCGGAGTCTATACTCAGAGCCGCTAGAGAGCTCGGCAGAGACGTAGTTGTCCTGGCTTCGAGTGATTTTAATCACTACGAACCCCACGACGTGACTGTGAAGAAGGACGAGGCCGCCATTAACAAAGTAGTTGAACTCGACGCGCAGGGCTTCTACAATTTAATCGTGGAGGGAAACATAGGTGTCTGCGGCCCGGGCGGAATAATGACCCTCATTGAGATCGCGAGGAGAACTGGCGCTAAAGCTAAGTTACTGAAGTACGCGACGAGCGGAGATGTCTCTGGAGAGAGGTCAGCTGTAGTTGGCTACGCTGCTGTAAGAGTCGCGCGTGAATAGCTCAGGGCACACTAGGTGAGTACTCATTTCTGCCAAGGCTAGTTACGAGTCCAGAAAGCAAAGTCACATAGAGATATGTCTGAGAGAGGACGTGGTGTTTCCTGGAAACTGCGAGCACGTGTACAGCGAAGTGTACTTAGTTTACAGAGGGCTACCAGGCCTGAACCTAGACAGAGTAGACCTCTCAACTACTTTTCTCGGATACGAGCTCGGGGCCCCCGTAGTTATAGAGGCTATAACCGGAGGCTCTACTACGTCTAAGCATATAAATGAGGGGCTCGCCAAGATCGCTAGTGAGTTTCGAATAGCTATTGGTGTGGGTAGTCAGCGCCCCATTCTCCTGTCTTCATTTAGAGAGGACGTCATTGACACTTACAGAGTTGTGAGGGAGATAGCGCGAAACATCCCCGTTATAGGCAATATAGGAGTCACGCAGTTGAGAGAAGTAGACGTAGACACTTTAAAGAGGCTTGTTGATGTAATTGATGCCGATGCGCTAGCAATACACTTGAACCCCGCGCAGGAAGCTGTCCAGCCGGAGGGCGACCACGACTTCGGAGGAGACCTCTACGATAGAATACGCGAGGTTGCCCGGGAACTCGAAGTCCCGGTAATAGTTAAGGAAGTTGGTCACGGGCTTTCAATGGAAGTCGTCTCTAGACTAGTTGAGCTGGGCGTTAAGTACATAGACACAGCCGGCGCCTGCGGCACTAACTGGGCGCTGATCGAGGCTCACCGCAATCCCCGAGACAGTGCTAACTACCACGTAGGTCTAGAGCTTGCAAACTGGGGTGTGCCGACACCCCTCTCAGTAATAGAGGCTAGGAGTGTTAGCCGAGATATAGTAGTAGTTGGTAGTGGTGGAGTGTGGAGTGGACTCCGCGCAGCTAAGACGCTCGCGCTAGGAGCTAACCTCGTGGGCTTTGCTAGGCCTATTCTAAAGGCACTAGTAGAGGAGGGCTTAGAGGGGGCTAGGCGCTTCGTTATGAACTACATAGCCACACTAAAGACAGTGATGTTTCTAGTTGGAGCAGAGAGCATTAGAGACCTCTGCAACGTCCTCGTTGTCCTAGGCCCTCTAATAGCTAACTACCTCGTACAGCGCGGTATTAATCCAGTAGAGTACATTGAGAAAAAGCGGTGTGGCGGTTTTACGTGAGCGTCTCTTCAAGAGTGTACGAGGTTTACATCGAAGACGCTGAGAGCAACAAGCACGTGTGTTTTACTGGTCAAAAGTACCTCTACACTAAAAGCCTCCTAAAGGAGTGCTCAAGGCTTTTTGGGGAAATACCATATGAAAGCGTAGTACAGTTTATAGACTTAGAGAGAGCTGTGTTTACTAGGAGTGTTCTGGTCCTCGAAGAAGACCCGGTCCTCCCCGAGTTCACGGGACTACTAGTTGAGAAGAGTGCGCAGCTCTGCCTTCAAGAAGTCCGCGGCAAGTTCATATACTTCTTAGTCAGTGAGAGTTCGCAGGTTAAGAGGGGAGATATTATAGCCTACCACGTTACAGGTAAGTTTGAAGTGAGAAATGTGAAGTCTCTGTGTGAGGGAGTAGTAGTGCTTATAATTGACATGCCCTGGGAAGTGCCTCGAAAAGCCCTAGTGGTGGTGACTAGTGAGCCTAGACGAGTCGTTGTTGAAAAGACTACGTGAAGTCGCGTTTAAACACGCTATTATAAATGCCGTTAAACACGAAGGCAAGGCCGACTTAAAGGCTGTAGTGTCGAAAGTAGCCGCTGAGTTACCCGAGATCAGGAGGGACATGAAGAGCTATATTGAAGTTATCAAGAGCATTGTAGAAGAGGTCAACAAGTTAACGCGCGAAGAGCAGTTAAAGATAGCTAGAGAGAACTGGCCCGAGCTACTCGAAGAGAGGCGCATAGAGCACAGAAAGGAGCTCCCGCCACTACATGGAGCTGTTAGAGGGCGAGTTGTGACTAGACTAGCCCCGAACCCCGACTTCCCGCTTCACCTAGGTAATGCGCGACCCGCGCTACTTAGCTACTGGTACGCTAAAATGTACGGTGGCATGATGATTTTGCGATTCGAGGACACAGACCCCAGGACTAAGGCCCCATACCCAGAGGCGTATAACTCTATTAAAGAAGACTTGGAGTGGCTTGGCGTGAATTGGGATGAAGAGTACATCCAGAGCCTTAGGCTACCAGTATTCTACAGCGTTGCGAAGGAGCTGATAAGGCGTGGAGGCGCTTACGTGGACCTCTGCGACATGAAGACTATTAGAGCACTGCGAGTTGAGGGCAGAGCGTGTCCCCACAGAGACCTCCCGGTAGAGAAGCACCTAGAAGAGTTCGATAAAATGCTAGAAGGCCACTGCGGAGAGGGCGAAGCCGTAGTGAGAGTTAAAACTGACTTATCACACCCGGATGTCAGTGTGAGAGACTGGATTGCCCTCAGAATTATTGACACATCAAGAACACCACACCCGGTTGTAGGTGACAAGTACATTGTATGGCCGACCTACAACTTCGCTGCTGGAGTAGACGACCACTTAATGGGGGTAACTCATATTCTGAGAGCGCGAGAGCACTTGACAAACACTATTAAGCAGAAATACCTCTACGACCACATGGGCTGGACATACCCGGAGACAGTCCACTTCGGGAGACTCTCGCTGGAGGGCCTTATGCTGAGTAAATCTAAAATGAGGAAACTAGTACTAGAAGAGGGCATTAAGTCCCTCTCAGACCCCAGGCTGGGGACTCTAAGAGCCCTCAAGCGCCGCGGAATAGCCAGAGAGACTATTTGGAGACTCATTAGAGAAGTCGGCGTAAAGCACACTGACGCGAAAATAAGCTTAGTGAACCTGTACGCGTTAAACAGGTCAATAATAGACCCAGTGGCTAACCGCTACATGGCAGTTGAAAACCCCATATACCTGCAACTAAGTGGCTTCGAGGAGGAGCTAGAGGCCTCAATACCAGTCCACCCATCTAGAGCCGAAGTGTTCAAATACAGAGTCGAGGGCGGGGACATAGCACTGATCTCTAGATCAGACCTGGCTGTCGCTAAGAGCGGGGTCTTTAGGTTAATGGGGCTCGCCAACTTTGAAATAACACGCCTAGACACGTGGAACGAAATCCCTGTATTTGTCGCTAAGCTTCATAGTATTAGCCACGAAGAGGTCGAGAAGCTGAACGCGCCTATTATTCAGTGGGTTCTACTCAGAGAGTCTACTACAGGAGAGCTGGTAGTGGCAGAGGGGCTGAGACTCGCCAGGAGGCAGATCTGCTTGGAGCGTAGAATACTGAGTGAAAAAGTAGACTCGATTGTCCAGCTATACAGACTGGGCTTTGCTCGCGTAGACAGTATCAGCGGCGAGAGAGTTGTACTAATATACGCACATGACTGAAGCTTTATAAGGGCTTATTTTGAGTTAACATTTAATCTTGTGTAGGGGACGAGAAGAGGAGGAGGATGAACCGTGTCAAAGCCCTTCTACGTAAAGTTCAACGTCCTGCCAGAACTCGCCGAGAAGACCTACGAGGCCGTTAAGAAAGCCAGAGAGACGGGAGGCAAGATAAAGAAGGGAACAAACGAGACAACTAAGGCTGTAGAGAGAGGCCTCGCGAAACTAGTAGTTATAGCAGAGGACGTAGACCCCCCAGAAATAGTCGGCCATCTCCCAATACTCTGCGACGAGAAGAAAATTCCCTACACATACGTGCCGAGTAAGAGGAGACTGGGCGAGGCTGCCAGCATAGAAGTCGCGGCCGCCTCCATCGCTATCATTGACCCTGGAGGAGCAAAGGACCTGATTGAAGAAATAACTAAGCAAGTGCAACAGATCCGAGCTAGATCAGGCTAGAACAGTCTGAGAGAAGTCTAAAAGACCAAAAGCGTTTTTCTAGCTATCTCCTCGCCGTTAACTTCCTAGCCTCTCTCTCTGTTTCGCGTAGAATTAGTATGTCTCCTATTCTAACAGGACCCCTCACATTTCTAGTTATGACTCTGCCCTTATCGCGCCCCTCTAGAACTCGTACTCTAACCTGCGTAACCTCTCCCGTAACGCCTGTCCGCCCAATTATCTGAATAACCTCTGCTGGGAACCCTATCTCCTCTACTACGTTTGCCTTGGGAGGCTCAAACACCACCTTTCTCGCTTCGCGCGTCTCACCACTCAAGACACTAAGCACCCCGATGTCTAGTTCTTGTACTAAGTACGTGTTAATGCTTTTTAAGCGTTAAACTCACTCAGTGTACTAGACAGTGATTAAAAGGGTTGAGGAGCATGCCTAGACTAGTGAAGTGCACATTTTGCGGCGGCGAAATAGAGCCCGGAACAGGCCTCATGTACGTACTTAACTATGGGACTATACTGTGGTTTTGTGGTAGCAAGTGCTTTAAGAACTACAAGCTGGGTAGAGACCCCAGAAAGTACAAATGGACATTAAAGTACGGTCAACAGACTAAATAAGGAGTAGTCTGCGACCGATCTGTAATTACTTGTAATTAGTTATGAGTGGCTACCTGTGGGTAATGATTTTTAGAAATTGCTGTTCTTAGCACGGATGAGAAGTTCGGGGGCTACGTGGAGCCCTAATAGCCCGGGCTACGACGCAGTGGAAACCCGAGCAGAGCCTGGAGGCCCCGGGGCAAATAACCGCCTCGGGGAAGCCCTATAAGTGCCGAGAAGACCACGTTGTGGCAACTCGCTGAGGAGGCTCATAGAAAACTCTAAGTTATTAAAAACCTAGGAAATCCAAGTAATTACTTCGGGGTGATTAGTCTATTGTAGGCCCACACGAGAATAGTACCCTAGAAATAAAACACACTAGTCAAGTAGTGTACACAGTCTTCTCTGATGGAAGTAAGGCTTTCTTGAAGTACACTGTTGAGAATGGCATCATGAAGCTACTAGAGACCTACACGCCACCGCAACATAGAGGTAAAGGAGTGGCTTTGCAGTTAATTAAGTACGCTATAGAGCTTGCTAAGCGCAATAACTGGCTAATAGAGCCTATTTGTAGCTATGTAATCTACTTCTTCACGAAAAACCCTGATTACAGATACATACTCGCAGACCCCTACAGGTCTCTTAGTGATGAAGAGTGGAAGAAGCTATCTGAAGAGGCTAAAATGCGAGAAGAAATGAAGAGGTCGGAGCAGTGAGAGTGAAAGTGAGATTTCTCCTCTGGCTGGCGGAGAAGGCCGGTAAAGACGGAGTTGAGCTCGATATTAAAGACACCAGTGAGACCGCTCTACACAGCGTTCTACTAGAACTAGCCAGGAGTAAACCTCAACTCTCTCGAGTTGTAGAAGACATATTACTGGGGAGGTCTGATGTCATTATCCTTGTAAATTTAAAAACACCTAGTCGGGGGCTGGAAACCCCTATTAGAGAAGGCGATGAGATAGCCCTAATGCCACCCGTCTCCGGTGGTTGAGTGTTAAAAACCCACACTTAGACTTATTATTATAGTGAAGAAGCCGCCGTAGCTCAGCCCGGTAGAGCGCCGGCCTTGTAAGCGGATTCTAGAGTAAAGAGGCCCGTGGAGATAGCCGGTGGTCGCGGGTTCAAATCCCGCCGGCGGCTTCACTAGCATCGTCGTCTCTACTTCCTCTACTAGTTGAGCTCTTTTCACTCCTCACCCTGGTCCTCACCGCGTATCTATACACAGCTACCGGGTTTCTCCCGCCTTTACACTGCTCTTGAACAGGGCAGATTCCGGTAGCTCTCATTCTCTCGCAACTATATGGTAAGTACTTCTTCTTATTACCCCTGAGACCCAGTATGTGTTCAATTTGATATCTCGCAATTTTCTCATTGAAGTCGGCCGACGTCTTGAAGTACTCCAACACAGCCTCGACGCCGAGCCCTATACTGCCGAGAAAAGCCGCTAAGTTAAATCTCTCTACGTGACTAGGGTTTCCACCCGACTTCAAGATCTCAATTATTCTTGCTATACACGGGGGGAAAAGACTCTCTATTACTGGTAGCTCTCCAGTCTCAGGCTCTCTTAAAGTACTCTTCTCAGACACTACTACTCTACTAGTAGTAGCCTCGCCCCCTCCTCTACTCTCCTCTAGAGCTCTCTTCACCTCGTTAACTAGTTCTGCAAACTCGCTGAGTTCTGTGAGAGGTGTGGACTCTTCTGTAGCTTCCAGAACTCTATTCAAAATAGCCTCTTCTAGGACTCTCTGGTATGTCATTTTATCCAAGTACACGTACCCGTTACTCACAGTGTTATTAGTAAGACCGTAAAGAGGGTCGTGTACAAGCCTCTTAGAGACTACTCTTAAATAACTAGTTATTGAGACAGCGAACTCGCAGGGGATAAAGCTAATGCTTTTACCACTCTTAGATATGACTGGTAGTTTAGGGGTATTTGACCCCTTCGCGGCTAAGAAGACGTCTAAACCCAGCCTCCTTCCAAGTAGTAGCAACTTCTCGGAGTCTTCTCTCTCCATGTACTGAGACGCGTATTTGGAGTAAGCGAGAGCTACTCTGTTTTGAAACCACTTGTCTCCCGCAGCCTTCGCCACGTCTAGTACCGCGTAGTATAGTAGAACGCACTCCTCACTACTAGAACACAGCTCAGAGGGGACTTCTCCAGCTTCTACTACTCTCTTCACTAGAGAACTCAACTTACTCCTCAAAACCTCATCTCGACTAGCAATAACACCCGGACTGTCTACGTACATTACTTTTAGGTCTTCTCGTGGAAAGACAAATGGGTACTTTGAGTAATCTACGTAGAGCGGCATTTAACCCCCTCAGCATGGTCGAGCCGTCTTCACGTAAAATCCGCCGATGGCGTACTCCTCATCGAGACTTAACAGATGATCAGTTGAAAAGCCGTGAATTAATCAGCGCTTTGGCCCCACATCACGCTTCAGAGCTCTTTCGAGGTCCCCTCACATCATCTACTAATTATATAGCTCTAGTACACTTAAAAGGGTGGTTCTTCTCTTAGAGCTCGAATTCTATTCTCTCGTAGCCACCTACTCGAGTACCCGCTCTTACATCAAAAACTAGAATTCTACTCTTATCGAGTAGTCTGTGCGGCACTCCCATCTCCACACTGAGAATTCTAGCTCCCTGTGGAAATATCCAGTAGACTCTGTAGTCGTACTCCACTACTTCAGGCTCGTACTTGTTCTCGTAGATATTAACTCCCCTCTTAAAGCCCCCGCGAAAAATTATCAAGAAGAGTATATAGGGGTGTTTGTAATCGCCTTGAAACCCCACTTCTACGTCTACAACTCTGGGGTGCACTCGCTCACCATTTATGTACACTTCCTCTTGATCAAGGTAGAACCGCATATTTCTAGCTAAGAGGCTCTTCTCCTCCTCTAAACGCTCTTCACTTTCAACCACTCTCTTATACTCCTCAGCCTGATCATAGTACTTGAACACAACTACCTGCTCTACGAGACCCGTCTCTCTGACGAAGAAAAAGCCGAGAGCATATCGCGGAATCAACTAGCTAGCACCTCTCTTAACTACTCTCCTGTATAGGTCTAGTCCCCTATCCGTTAAGTAGACGTAGTTGTACTTACCAGACCTCTTAATTACCACTAAGCCGTCCTCTTCCATTCTCCTGAGTTTTCTACTAATAGTAGACTTCGACAAGCCAGTTATACTGGCAATTTCGCTCTGCAAGAGCCCCTTGTTGCCGCTGTCACCGAGTACTCTTATTATAGCTCTATAGCTACTATCAGTTAGATAGTCAGGCCTCTCAACTGAGAATTTTACTCCACGCTTCGCGAGGAGGTATACAAGTAATCCACTTCCAGCTAGTAGCGAGCCCACAATAACGCCTACTAGAACCCATGAAGCCTGTTGTTGCCGCCCTGGAGGAGTCTGTCCAGGAGTTTCCTCGATCACTGGAATCACGGCTAATAGTGCTAAGCCAAATCCGGTAATTGCAACCCTAGTGATGTTGTTTGACTTGCTAACTTCTAATTTAGCCTTGATGGCTTCTCCAGTAACATTGTAGTTGCCTATAAAGTCAAATGTCACGTTAACACTAAATGCGTAATTAGCTAAGTGCTCTGTGTTAACCATGAGGAAATATACAGCAACACCGGGCTCTTCGAGTAGACTACATGCGGATAGAAATACTCTTAATTCACCACTGCCCAGAGCAATTACACTTATCCTCTCCCTGCTCACATTTAACCCAGCCACGAAGAGGTCTCTTGATGAAGTATAATTTACTAGTTCGAACTGAGCGCTCTCCTCAAAGACGTTTAGAGGTATTTCAAAGTGAGTTATATCTTCGAAGTTAACAAGAGCACTTATTTCCATTAAGCCACAATTAGAGAGCAAATCGTACACAGTATAGTAGTTGAGGCTACTAATAAGAGAACTGCTACTAGAAGTACCTACAAGTAGACCCGCTACTAGTACTTTAATTAGCAGTAATAGTGAAGTGCAGAGTACTAGGCGATTTAGCACCGTCATAAATCACCACACTATTTCAAAGAGCTCGCGCTACCCCCCGTAACTCGAAAATTAACTTAGAATTCAAAGTGAAATAAATTTAATTAGTTTTCTAGCTGTTAAGTCTAGCTAGAGGTGTACCAGTCTATTGTGGAGCTACAAAGAGCTCTACAGCTGCCCTCTCCCAGTTCTCATTGGGGTATTCGAGTACAGCGGACTTCTAGGCTACGTAGTAATGCCTATATTAAATCTCCGGGCAAATCTACTTATAACTCGAAACGGTGAGTTCAAGTACTACTCAAACATCTCGACTCCTTCTTGGCGAGAACACGTGTTCAAGCTCTGTGTAGCGATTGCGAGTAATAAGCTGAATTCACTGAGTACTATAGACTTGGCGAAAGCGTACTCTATGTTCTATGGCGGTATTGGAAGTTTTATCGCCTACAAGAGCTCTTTAATACCAATCACTATAGACTTCGTTAACACTGAGAAGTACTATTTCTACCTTAAACCCCACAGCACACTACTCTCAGAGCACTCGACAAAAGGGCGTCTTGAAGAATGGGTTATTTTTCACAGCAGTCTTAGAAGCGGCGAATTTGACCTGCTAATAGAATCCTGTAGAAAACTCCACTCTAGTAGCGTGGAGGAGGCCTCTTGCACTCTTACAACTGACCTCGGGCTCCTGAAAATAACTAGAGAGAAGAGAGAATACAGCGACTACATTAGAGTAGCCCCGGATAACGCGCCTCTAAGACACGTTGTGAGCATAGTGAGTTGAGGCTCGCGCTCACTTAAAGCAGGCTTGGATCACTACGTTTACTACTGAGTACAGAGCTTATCTAGTAGTGTTTCTAGAGCTGTGAGGGGCTCTAGTCCTTTAACGAATATTAGCTCGTAGAGCTCTCTGTAGTGGCTCTTTACTTCTTCGAGGTACATCTCTAAGTCACTCCACAGAGGCTCCACTAGATCTCCTTTTCCAACACCAGGACACCTCGCAGAGATCTCTAGTTTACTGTTCTCGCCGGGAGCTACTGGTAGAAATGGGTAGAGCCTACACCTCATGGGCCTAGCTGGGTATATTGTGCAGGTCGGCGTGTTGTTAACGTACTTCAAGAAAGCACATCTATTATTCACGCCTCTCAAAACTACTACCGGCACGTAGTCCGCTATAATGGCGTAGATGTATTTACCGACTAGTTCCCGCCACGTGACACCTAAATACCTGGCAATTCTACAGATGTCGCTTACAGTTAAAGATACGTTAGGCCCACTACTACAGCACCTACCGCACCTTATACAAGTAAAGTTTAGTTTTTCCCCTCTACGAATCATCAAAGCTAATACCCGCAAAGACTTCGAAGCGGACACTTAGCGCAATTGGCACTTATATTACTAATCTCTACGCAGTCTCTACCCTCACTCTCTACGAGAACACCTGTATTAGTGATTACTAGTACTTGAGATCTACGCCCTCGCTTACTCATAGCACATCTCATAAAGCACTTCAGTAAATCTACCACTTCACTCGCCTACTCTAAACTCTAGTGTCAATACCTATTTTTAGCTCTCCCGCTCTATTTCCCACTATGGGTACTGAGAAATGAGTGTATCGAGTTCCTACGATTTCAGCGACTACAGGTATATAGGGTCTGACAAGGTCTTCGCCACTGGACTTGGAACTTACGGTATAAAGTCCTATGACAGAGCTCTCGACGCGTTTATTTACGCTATAACTCACGGTGTCAACTTAATTGACACAGCTGAGATGTACGACGCGGGGCGTGCAGAGGAATTTATAGGTCAAGTAGTAAAGCACGTAGGTAGGAGTGCTGTGTTTATAACAACAAAGATCCTCCCGAGCAGACTCATTGATAGAGAACTCGTACTGAAAGCCGCGCGGGAGTCTCTCCGCAGACTAGGTGTCTCGTCTGCAGACTTGATGTTAATACACTGGCCTAATGAGAGAATGAGTATTACAGATCAAGTGAGAAACTTCGAAGTAGTATACGAGTACGGCTTAGCGAGATATATTGGCGTGAGCAACTTCGACCCCGCACAGCTCCGAGAGGCTATTCAGGCTACTAGAAAAGCAGAAATAGTTGTAAATCAAGTCCACTACAGCGTGATCACGAGACACTATGTCGAGAAAGAGCTACTACCGTACTGCATAGAGAACAACATTGCTCTTCAAGCATACACGCCGCTTGAAAGAGGCAACGTCGTAGTAAACCCAGTAATCGCGAAAATCGCCAGTAAGTACGATAAGACGCCAATCCAGGTAGCACTGAACTACTTAATTAGCCACAAAAACGTCATTGCTATACCTAAAAGCGAGAACATAAGTCACGTCCAGGAGATCCTCGGTTCAACTGGTTGGAGACTAAAAGTAGAAGACTTAGAGTACATTAAGAAGTACGCGTGAAGACTAGACTATCTCAGTACGCTGAGCCGAGTAAAAACACGTTTTCAACCCACACGTTCTTTAATCCATTTTCACGAGCAATTTTCACAGCTTTCTCAGCGTGTCTCCTACTAGTAGTAGGGAGGTCTAGAAGCAGGTAGTCTGGGTGAAAGCCGAGGAATACGTAGGGTATTTCTGGGTTTAATTGGGCTATGAATCTCGTTGCCTGCTCGATTTCGTACTCATCGACATACCCCGGTACGAGCAACATTGACACTACTAGTAGTGGAGGCTTTAGTCTCTTATTGAAGAGACCCGCTACTAGTCTGATATTCTCTCTTATTAACTTAACGTGTTTCTCCTCGACACCGCAAAGCGCTCTATACACCTCTGGACTCCACGCCTTAAAGTCTATTTTTACTATTCCACCCGTCTCGAGACTCAGTAATGTAGCCCTTTCTAGTAGAGTGGGGTTCCAGAGGCCATTTGTCTCCCAGCACACTCTGAAGACTCTTAGTCCAATAGACCTCGCTCTCTCAATCATTTTTCTCGAAGCGATGAGAGCGTGTGGAGCGAAAGGCCCCGGATCCCCGCCGAAGTAGCAAACACACGTTGTTCTAGAGTTCACCGCGTTGAATAAGCTCTCCACGCTCAGTACAGGCTCTGCTTTAACAGCCATTTCGCGGTACTCCCAGTTCTGGCAGTAGAGGCAGTCGAGATTACATCCACCGTAAAACACTGCTATGTTGTAGTAACCGTGTTCTCCAGTGGGGGATAGGGCGTACTCTGGGTAGCCGAGACCCGTCGCGGCTGGACACACTGGTAGCGCTACGCAGTTTGTGGGGTGGGGGTCGTAGTAGTATAGACCTACAGCGCTCAGTGGGTTTCTGGTAGATACAGTCGTAAAGCCGGAGACTCTCACTCTATAGCCACAATAACCCCTCCCACCCTCAGTAGAAATAACACAGCCTCTACCACAAACACTACACTTAAAGCCATCTCCACCGCTCTCAACTAGAGGCAAGTGAAACCTCTCTCGCGAGTACCTGTGAGGGTCTTCTGGATGAGCATACCCTCTTCTCAGGCAGTTAACACACACTCTCACCACACTACTAATAGTGATACTCGACTCTCCACAGTATCTACAAGTACCCACAGTCCGCACTCCCCAAGAAGCCCTGAGCCCCCTATTAGTTCAAGTATTAAGGGGCTTTTTACTTCTATTCACCATGGTGATAGCTATTTCCGAGAGTACTAGTAATACTAGCGACTTGCTCTCCACAGTGCTTGAATTACTAATGAAAAACCCCAGGGCTAGTATTAGGCAAATATCCTTGCAGTTAAATTTAGAGTACAACTTTGTGAGGAGACTACTAAATAGACTGTTCTCGAAGGGGCACTTAGTCCCCGTACTAGCAACTCCAACAGCGATTTTAGGACGAGAAGCCGCTGTAGTGAGAGTTAAGACTAGTAGTCACAGCGACTTGGAGAAGTTGGCTCAGTTCTCGCACACGTGTAATCACGTGGTCACCTACATGGAGATTAATAGTGGTAGGGAGGCTATGATTGTCATTACGGCTGAGAACAAGCAGAGAGTCGCGAGGCTTATTGAGCTAGTGCGAAGTCTCTTAAACAATATACTTGAAATATCAGCTGAGTACGGAGTTCTCTCTAGAGACGCGTTAATACTGTTGAAGAATTCGTGTTATAAGTGCGACTACTCTTCAATTTGCGGCAATAATAGTAACTGTGCTCTCATGAATGATCGGAATTACGCCCGTGCACGTAGTTCACTAAGTCGTGTAAGACCCTGACGACCTCGTCATAACTACCAGTGTAAATACTCTTCTTAAACCCTCTAGCCAAGTAGGGGTGACTCCTTACTACTAGTCTCCGAATTAAGTTGAGTACCTTCCAGCCCTCACTGTTTAAATAGCCATTACTGAAGTACGCGTCTGGCTCTTCTAGGAGTCTGCGTAGTAGGCTCAGCAAGTACTCTCTGCTCCTCCCGCTCAGCTCTCTACTCAATTTTTACATCCCTACACAGAGGTACTCTCAGAACTCCCGTCTCTATGAGTACTTTCTCTAGTACTGGTAGTACTTCTCTCAGAGGCCTATCAGCATTAACTTCAATTAGTCTACGAGACGACCTGTAATACTCTATTACGGGTTTAAACGTCTCGTGGAAAACCCTGTACCTCTCTCTCACTACTTCAGGCTTGTCATCTGGTCGGTGAATTAACTGCGCGCCGTCATAGTCGCACTTCTCATCTACTCTCGGCTTGGGCTCGTAGTATATATTGTACACTCTACCACAGAGAGGGCAGACTCTCCTACCACTAAGCCTCTTCACAGCAACCTCCTCAGAGACGTTTAAGTATATAGCCCTGTCAATTGCGACGATGTCGTCGAGGGCTCTAGTCTGGTTAATTGTTCTCGGAAATCCATCTAGTATAAAGCCCTGTTCTGTGTCGGGCTGTTGAAGCCTCTTCTTAACGACTTCGATGACGATCTCATCTGGCACTAATCTCCCGCTTTCCACGCACGGTTTAACTCTCAGACCCAGCTCCGTTCCCTTAGCAATCTCCTCTCTGAAAATATCACCTGTACTTATATGGGGAATACAGTACTTCTCCTCGAAGTACTGCGCGTAAACGCCTTTACCAGCACCGGGGGCACCAATAAGTACTACTCGCATTCTCGGAAAACACCTACTCGGGGATCCTGTGGTCTTTTAACCCAAGCCATTTTAATAACTTTAAGTACGCGTGGAATTTAGATATGGCTCTGCTCCCAGGCGGGCCCGGCTTCTTCATGTAGAAGGCGTTTACCTCGTAGACAGTCCCGTAGGCTTCCCTGTCAATGGCTATTTTTCCCAGTCTCACGAGGTCTACAAGCAGGCCTGCCAGAGCTGGGCTGTCGTTTATTCTCGCTACAATGTACAGCTCGTCTTTGAACTCTCCAAAGCTCATGTACTCAATAATCATGGCTACAAACTTCTTATCTCCGAGCGGCTCGAGGTAGCCAGTTGGCCTAATGTAGTTTGGCACGTGATGTTCTAGTATGTCCTCGATCATGCTGCTCTTAGTCGCCTTCTTCATTACATTCCTCTCGGGCATGTTCAGCGCGTAGAAGTCCATGTTGCCTCCAATATTGAACTGAGCTATTCCCAGTACTCTCCTCCCTCTCTCGTATAAGTGTTCGAGGAGGTCTGCTGTGAGCGGAGTTGCCCCAGTAGCCCCGTCATCACCGAAAACAACCGCCTTCGACTTCTTATAGAGCTCTACAAACGCCTGGTCATTCGCGATCGGTGAGGGTATAGAGTTTATGAAGGCCGCGCTCTTATACCTTGAGGAGTACAGGGCTGTCATGTACGCGTGTGTTTGAGAGGCGGTTAAATCCCCACTCTCAAACGCTTCGTGAAGAGCCTCAATGTTATTAACAGCTTCTACGGGCTCAGTTGTCATTGCGTTAACTACGACGTCGACGTCGAGTTCTCGCCACTCGTCGAGGATCTCTTCTACTGCGCGCTTTAATCCCACTTCCTCCTCTCTACCCCTAGCTTTAATGGGCAGACCTCTCGTACTAGCTAAGTGAATACCCCTACGAACGTATATGTCTTTGAGTGTTCTCGGTATTTCACCAGAACCCTCATAGCTCTTCTTGGCTATTTCGTAGAGGGATTTTCCAATCTTAGACTCGTCTACGTCGTAAGACGCTACTATCTCTATATTAGTGTACTTGTAGGGGAGTCTCGTTTTTAGCGGCACGCCGTGGTCTGGTATTTCATTGTTTTTGAGCCTCTCAAGCCCAACAGCAAAGTGCGTTGCAACTAGCCCCTGTCCAACTATAGCTACGCGTATCACGGACACCACCTCACAGCTTCAACTTCGCGAGTGCCTCCTCAATGAATGCTATACCCTCTTTAAACGCCTCGAGACCTCTCTCAGTGGGAGTGTAGACTACTGAGTCGCCCTCACGCCTCACCTCAATTAAGCCATCACGCCTCATTCTATAGAGAACAGTGTAGACAGTTACAGCTGGAGGGTTAATATTAAATCTCTCTCTGAGAGAGACCTTGATGTCGTAGGCTCTTAGAGGCTTACTCTCTTTCAGTATTTTTATAATGTAGAGCCAGAGATTCTCCACAGTAAGTTTCTTCCTTAACCTCACTAGTGCGCGCGGCTCACTCATACCTAGCCCTTAGTAGTATATTCACGATCACGTATATAAGTGTTCAATTAAGAGCGCAGAGTCAGAGTGGAGTGTTCTCTATTGGGGTGCCGAGAGAAAAGTAAATTCGCTACGGTGCTAGTCTTGTCCTGTCACGTACAAAGAGTATTGCCTCGCGTATGTTCTCCAGGTTTAAGATCTTCATGAGTAGCCTCTCAACGCCGAGGCCGAATCCCCCGTGAGGAGGCATACCGTACTTGAAGGCCTCTAAGTAGAACGCGAAGTTCTCTGGGTTTAGTCCCCTTTCTCTCAGCGCCTCCACGAGCTTCTCGTATCTGTGTTCTCTCTGACCTCCACTAGCTATTTCCAGGCCTTTGAAGTCTAAGTCGAATTTCCTAGCGTAGGCTCCGTCTTCTTCTCTCATGTAGTAAAAGGCCGTCGAGGACCACGGAAAGCCCACAATGAAGTATAAGTTGTGTTTTTTCTCACTCATGATTTCGCCTAGTTTTCTCTCAGCGTAATCACTTAAGTCCTCGTCTTCCCTCACGTCGAGGCCTTCACTTCTCAGTATGTCCACGACTTCTGTGAACTTCAATCTCTTAAATGGAGTTGAAACGCGTGGAACCTCTACACCTAGTACTTCTAGTTCTTCTCCGCAGTTCCTGGATATGTAGTCGAGTATGTATGCAACTAGTTCTTCTAGCGTCTTCATCACGTCCTCCACTCCGCTTATAAAGCCCTGTTCCGCGTCAATACCCCACGACTCGTTGAGATGCCTAGTAGTATTGAACTTTTCAGCTCTAAAGTACGGAGTAATCTCGTATACTCTCTCAAAACTAGCTACTAGTATTTGCTTGTAGAGTTGTGGACTTTGACTTAAATACGCCTCGCTCTCAAAGTACTGTACTTTAAATAGCGTAGCACCGCCTTCAGCACCAGCTGCCACTATTTTAGGTGTGTGGACTTCGATAAAGCCCTCTTTCTCAAAGTACTCGCGAGCCGCTTTGAGTATGCCCGCTCGTATCCTAAATATCGCTCTCTCCTCCGGCTTTCTCGCTAAGAGCCACCTGTACTTTACTCTCGTGTCTAGTAGAGCTGGTGTTTTACCAGCAGTGTCAACGGGGAGGGATTCTAGGGGCTTGACGCATACCTCCAGCTTTTTAACGACATACTCAATACCACGCCTACTCTTCTGCTCCTCTGCCACTTCGCCCTCAAAACAAAGAGCTGTTCCCACATCAACTCCACTCGCAACCTCGTAGAGCTCGGGCTCGCGCTCGGGTTTAAAGACGAGGACGCAGGGCTTTGCAGAGCGACTAGTAGACACTTCTAGTATTACTACTCTACCTACTTGAGCTCTCCTTATAACCCAGCCACATAGTCGCACAACTACACACCTCATATAGCGATTAAGCCGGAGTCTTAATAAAATCAGAGTTCAAGGACTGGTGAGGCTGAAGTGCTACTGGAAAGTGTGCGGGTCGAGCGAGTGGCGGGGCCGCCTTGCGGCGGAGTAGCGGGGGGTGGATTTGAACCACCGACCTCGGGGTTATGAGCCCCGCGGGCTACCAGGCTGCCCTACCCCGCTGCCTAGCCCCGCCATTCTTAATATTTTTACAGTAAGCCCTTAAAAACCAGACCAACTAGTCTGCTCTATCCTCTCACACCTTAATAGTAGGTGTCGACTTCCTCTACACGGAAGTTCTCAGCGCGCTTAAACTAGGCACTAATACCGGGTTCTCGAGAGAGCAGTGGTTTTATTATTGAATGTACCCTCGCGTCCTGAAGAACTCTACTACTTTCTTTGCTATGTCTACTCCAGCCCTCTCCTGCGCCTCCTCCGTGCTAGCACCTATGTGAGCTGTTAACACTACGTTTTCGAGTTCTAGTAGTGGGTGATTTGGCGGGAGAGGCTCCTCCTCGAAGACGTCTAGTCCAGCACCAGCCATCCAGCCCTCTTTTAAAGCCCTAATTAAGGCCTTTGTGTCCACTACTGGCCCCCGCGAGGTGTTAATGAGTATTGCAGTTCTCTTCATTAACTTCAATTTCTCTTCGTTAATTAAGTACTTAGTCTGCTCAGTTAGAGGGACGTGTATGGTAACGACGTCTGCTTCGCGGAGTAAATCTTCCAGTGAAACGTACCTCGCGCCTACTTCTTCTTCAATCTTTTTATTTCTAGCTACGTCATAGTATACGACGTTCATGTTAAATCCGAATTTCGCTATTCTCGCCACTGTCAAGCCTATTCTCCCCGCGCCAATAACTCCCAGTGTTTTACCCCAGAGCTCCACGCCAACAGCGTGTTTTTTAGGCCACTCTCCAGCCCTAATTTTCCTGTCACAGAACGCTATTTTCCTCGCGACGGCCAGTATTAACCCCATTGTAAGCTCCGCTACGCTCTGCGTAGCGGCCTCGGGGGAGGTCAGTATCTCTACCCCCCTAGCTCTCGCCGCCTCGACGTCGATGTTGTCTACTCCAACGCCAGCTCTGCCTACGACTAGGAGGCCATCAGCCGCCTCTATTAATCTCCTAGTAACTAGCGGCTTGCTCCTCACAATTAAGCCGTGAACACCCTTAATGGCCTTAACCAGCTCTTCTTCAGGAGGCTCCTCTAGGTACAAGACTTCTACGCCAGCACTCTTGAGGATTTCAATACCCACTCTGTGTATTCTACTAGCAACTAAAACTTTTACCACGAATGCTCACCACGCAGACTTCCTAAATCTCCTCTTTGAGTAGCTTAGTTTATTTCTTTGAGGGCTTATAGCCGAGATACTCGAGAACTTCTCTCAGAGTATTGAAGAGCACTTCTATGTCTTCATCTGTTATATACCCCATATGCCCTATTCTGAACGTCACATCTCTGACTTTACCGTAGCCTTTAGCTATCTCTACTCCACGCTTCCTCATCTCCTCGTAAATAACTGGGCCCTTTATATCGGGCGGATTGTAGACTACCGTGATTGTGGGACTATAATAGCCCGGCTCGGCGAATAGCTGTAACCCCAGTTCTAGAACTCCTCTCCTGATCTTCTCCGCTCTCTCAGCGTACATTCTAAGCCACGCTTCTCTACCACCCATTCGCTCAGCAATTCTCAATGCGACGTTTAATCCCACGATTTGATGTATTGGGGACGTCGTGGGGGTTGACCACTGCTTCTCGAGGAATTCTCTAATCTCTATTAAGTCGAAGTAGAGGCCTCTCTCCGGTATTTTCTTAGCTCTCTCAAACACCTCCTCGCTCACAGCCGCCATGGCGAGTCCCGGTGGGAGGCCGAAGGCCTTTTGACTGCTCGAGAAGACTAAGTCTAGTTTCCACGCGTCGACTTTGATCTCGGCCGCCCCCATAGCCGACACCGCGTCTACAAATAATAACTTGTCTCTCTCCTTAGCGACTTTAGCTAGCTCTCTGAGCGGGTTTAGCACTCCAGCACTCGTCTCGTTGTAAGTTATAGTTACAGCTTCTACGTCGGGATTTTTCTTTAACGCGTCGTCGAGCTCTTCTGGTAGCACTGGCTTGCCCAGAGGCTTTTCTAGCACAACAGGTACTCTGCCATTTCTCTCAACGGCCTCTCTATACCTATTTCCAAATTCACCTATAACTGTGACTAGGACCTTTCCACGGGGAGTCACAGCGTTCCTGACGCTAGCCTCCATAAACCCCGTGCCGCTCGAGGGTATGAGCAGTACTACCGCTTTCTCTGCTTCCAGAAAAGCCTTTAACCTCATAGCCGTGTCTCTGTGAAGCTCCTGGTACTCGCGAGATCTGTGGCTAACCATTTGTATTTTCATAGCCTCGAGTACTTCTGGAAAACACGCTACAGGACCAGCTGTGAATAGCCTGAGGGGTCGAGGCCACAGAATTCTCTCTACTTCTTTAACAACATCCATGTAGCTCAAAGCAGTAGTCCCCGTGCTAACTTAAGATAAACTGAAAATTAAAAATCCTATTTGAACGCTCGAAGTGAGAACTAAAACGGTCCCCGTCGCTCCACCTTACATCACGTGTCAGCACGTTCCTGCTAGGTCATCCCATTAGTATTCTAATGTTAAGCCGAGTATATATCCACGCGCTCTCTACCTACACGCGTGAATAACAAGTTCTCGCGCTGAAATCCCCGCCTCGGGGTTAGTAGTTAAACGCGTAAATCTGCTAACTTAGTAATTCAAGACTGTTTTAGTTTAAAACTACGAGAACAGTATACATGGAGAGGAGGGTCTACTTCAGCTAGTGTGAGAAGCTAGCGGTGTTATTTGTGAAAATATACTTAAAAACGAGGAGTGGAAAGTGGATTCTAGTCAGTAGTAAGCTGGAGCACACAGTCGTGAAGGGTAGGAAGAGGAGTGTTAAGTATATTCTCGCCGGCGAGTCTGTAGACCCTCCCAGCTACTCGAGCGTTAAGAGCGAAATTGAACTACCAGCTACTATGACTACTAAGCTCATATCTGCACTCCTCGACAAGAAGAGGGAGAAACTAGTTGTTCTCGTAGAGCCTAGAGACAGTCTACACTACGTGGTCAAAGTCGTTGAGGGAGATCCGAGTCTAGTTAGTAGCGCGCTCAGCGAGCTTACTTCGAAGAGTAAAAGTAGACCCCGTGAAGAGTAGTGCTTTGTCGACTTCTACCCTGTAGTGCTAGTAATATGTAGTCTTCGCGTGACTAAGAAGTCCTTCTCGCTCCTCTCAATTTTAATTTCCTCAATTTCTCTCCTAGCACCGCAGAGTGGACACTTGTAGTACAGAGAAATCCTGACTATGTCTCCTTTTAGATTCTCAGACTCGTATGTAAAAACCATTAAACTCCCATCTCTACTGCATTTAACCCCAGTAGTCTCGCTCATGGGAATTCGCCACATAAAATCACTGATTCTGGAAACGACTTTATATTTTCGCGGTATTAAACATAGTTGAGGTGCTGTACTTGAAGAACTCTCTAGACAAGCTAGTAGACTTAGCTGAGAGTAAGAATCTCGACGCCCTCATAATTAGTGGTGTAGACAATATTGAATACTTCTTAGACGCGACTGTGGCAGCCGACTCTCCTCTACTACTCGTGTACGAGAGGAAGGATAACGTAGTTTCTCTCTATGTTCCGCTACTCGAGTACTACAGGTACAGGTCTCTACTACCAGGCTATGTCTCCCTCTACGCTCTCTCTAAGACTATGAAGCCGCCAGATATACCAGTTCTAGAAGCTGACTGGAAGGATATTGTAGCCTCCGTGACTTCCAAGTGGCAGAGAGTGGGCGCTGATCTAGCTCATAACAGCCCCCTACAGGCCCTCCTAGTAGAGAGCCTAGGCAAAAAGGCCATGAATATTTCAAATGACATCTGGAATATTCGAGTAGTTAAGAGCGAGAGAGAAATCACGGCTATTAAAGAAGCTGTATCTATTACGTGTGCTGGAATACTAGCAGTACAGGCTAGCGTTATTGATAACGTCACAGAGACTCACTTGGCCGGCGTGTTTGAGCAGACTGTTAGAAGTAGAGGAGTGGAGAAAATGGCCTTTGACCCAATAGTAGCTTTTAAACCGAATAACGCGTATCCACACACACTACCCAGCCGTAAAGTCATAGGTAAAAGAGACCTAGTGCTAGTCGATGTGGGTGTTAAGCATCGAGGGAGGTGTAGTGATATTACTCGAATGATTATACGTGGTAGGCCTAGTAAAGAGGAGAGGATGAGTCTAGAAGCTGTAGTTGAGGCTCTAGAAGTCGCTACTGACGCTACAACTCCAGGTGTTAAAGCCGAAGACGTGTACGGAGTGGCGTGTAAAGTGCTGGAGAAGTGGGGTCTCAGAGAGAAATTCATACACGGATTGGGTCACGGACTGGGTGTTGTCGTCCACGAGCCGCCCTATCTGAGAGCCGGCTCTACGACTATTCTAGAGCCAAATATGGTTTTCACCGTAGAGCCCGGAGTGTACTTTAATGGGTGCTACGGCGTCAGAGTAGAAGACGTCGTAGTGGTCACGAAGCGAAAAGCAAGAGTGCTCTCAAAGAACTTGAAGAGAGTTCTAGAGGCTATTACTTAGCCTCTACTTTTCCCACATACTCGCTCTTTCCGCTCACACTGTTTAAACCACTTTTTACACTATACTTTTCGCACTATTTCTATGTGTTATATCCTATCTAGAACACTCAGCAGGGGGCTCTGAGGACTTGCTACTACGACTTTGTCTATTGCCTGTAATTCCGTAGTGCTGATTTGGCTCAGAGGGGGTTGAGTGTACGTGTAGGCACCGAGTACACGTGCTATAGTGAGAGCGACCGCTAGGTCTACGTTGCGCACTCTACCTGTCAAGTGCGCGAATTGCCCAATAAAGCCCAGTGCCGCGTATGAGGCCTCCAGCGAGGCCGCCCCCATGGTCCTCGTCTTCAACTTCAAACCAGCTCTAGTAAAGGCCTCCATCACGACCTGGAGAACACTAGGGTCTTCACTATATATGGATAAAACCTCCAGTCCCTTGTTCAGACGGCTCTGCACTTCTACTCTATTATAGTATACTCTTTCATTACAGTACTCAATTACCTCGCCCGTGAACACGCCAGTTAGATTTCCATAGAGAGCTCTAGTTACGTCTCCTACGTGAGCCGGGTAAACAGCCAGCGAGACGGCGAAAAATGGTATTCTCAGAGTGTAGTTTAAACTCCCGTCGAGCGGGTCTACAACGACCACGTACTCGGGCTTATCTACGAGCTTTCTAAGCCCCCTCTCCTCCGCTAAAACCCACGCCTTAAAACCCGCGCTGGCAACTTGGTCTACTATATAGTCCTCAACTAACAAGTCGATTCTCCTCGAGACGTCGCCAAAAGCCCCCTTACCAACAACTTCAACATAGTAGTCAATTCCGTAGTACTCTCTAAGTAAATTCCCCGCGTCTTCAACGATTTTTCTAAACACTCTACAACTATCCACTCACACCACCGCTAGTAGTCGTCTCTAGGTTATAGTAGAGTGAGCATTTTCAGCTATTAACCGAAACCCTCTAAATACGTGCGGAGGTGGCGAGCGCTTACATGGAAGCCGCTGAATGCTCAGAGCCCGGCAGACCCGTGTTGCTGGTTACGTGTAGGAGTAGTAGTGATCTCTGCGAGCACGAAGTGGGAAACGTCTTGTTTATTAAAGACCCCTGCGTCAGAGTTGAAAAAACCCGCTTCCCAGGCGTCTTACTAGTATACAGCGTTCTAGACGTGAGTACCGCCTACCGCGCTACTAGTTTTAGGGAGTACGGCTTCGTGGAGTTAATTGTCCCCATACACTGCACGAGCACATTACCGGTAACACGACCTTTTCTAGAAGAGTGCCTCACTAGGCTTCTCAGAGAGGGCAGTGAAGTAAAAGTAAAGGTGCGAGCAAGAGGAGTGAGAGGTGTGAGTAACGAGGTCTACAAACTAGTACTTCAAGTACTGAGAGAACGCGGTATTACTACTTCGAGTAAGAGTCCTCTCTGCCTCTTCCTGGAGATGATTGAGAGTACTGTTTACCTGGGAGTTGGCTCCTGTAAGCCGGTTTTTAAAGCATCTACTATGAATAGTTGAGTGAAAGTGTTGGTGTTTTCAGCGTGTCTATAGACGCGTGGAGAATAGTTGAGGAAGAGCTCGGTAAGCCCTCTATATTTAAGAGCAGAGAGAGCCTCTCACCAGAACACTTGCCAGATAAACTACCTCACCGCGAAAACGAGTTGAGAACTCTCGTCTCGTACTTTAAACACCTAGTTACCAATCCAGGAGTAATCTCTCAGAGAGTACTAATTGTCGGGGGGGTTGGAACGGGCAAGACCGCTCTCTCAAGGCTATTTGGTAGGAGCTTTACTAGGTTTGCGAGAGAGAAGGGGTATAATGTAGCCTACGTGCACGTAAACTGCCACAGGAGTAGAACACTCTTTAACGTCATCTACGATGTATCCATGCAGTTAGCTATACCGCTACCACCGCGCGGACTCTCAGCTAAAGAGATGTACGATGCCCTACTCTCATATCTCAGCGAGCTGGGACTCTACGTCGTAGTGGCACTCGACGAGTTTCACTACTTCGCCAGCGTCGCGGGCAATGACGCCGTGTACTTCTTGACTAGGACATATGACGCGTTTGAGGGGGCTAAACACGTAAACTTCATATTCATAGCTAGCGACACCTCTAAACTCGCTTTTCTCGACCCGGCGACTGAGGGCTACCTGCTGAGACACTTTATTAAACTAGAGCCTTACACTTCGCAGCAACTGTACGATATACTGAAATACAGAGCTGAGATCTCTCTCTACGAAGGGACGTGTGACGATGAGGTCTTAAAGTTCATAGCGAGCTATGAAGGCGTTGACATGGGTGGAGGGGGTAACGCTAGACACGCTTTGGAAATACTACTACTAGCAGGTGACATCGCTGAGAGAGAGGGGGCTAAGAGGATTACTCTAGAACACGTGAGGAGGGCTATTACAAGTCTTTCGCGCGAGCTCGTAAATGTAAGCGAGGCTCTGAACGCCTTGACACTACACGAGCTCCTCGTCTTACTGAGTATTGTTAAGCTACTGAGACGCACGGGGAGGAGAGAAGTCAGAATGGGAGAAGTGGAGGTCGATTATAGGACTATTTGCGACTTCTACGGAGAAGTCCCCCGAAAGCACACTCAACTATATGAGTACATTCAGACGCTCTCTAAAGCCAATATCATACACGCCTACCCAAGTGGTAGGGGTCAGCGAGGGAGGACGACAATGATCACTATACACTACGGCCCTCTCGACTCTCTGGAGAAACTAGTACTAGAACTAATTGAGAGGAGAAGAAAGCTTGAAGCGTAGAAACGAAGACCGCGAAAAACTAGTACTAAGTGCTCTGAGAGAGCTAGGCGGGGCTAATATTAGCGCGCTGAGGAGAAAGACGAATTTAAACTACTACGTGCTTGTTAGAGTGCTTGAAAACCTCGTGTCGCGTGGTTTTGTAGTAGAGAGGAGAATTGGCCGCCTCAGAGTTTTCACTGCGAGGTCAACTGGTGATCAGCGTACTGCTTAAATGGGCAAGTAGACCAGTAGGCAATGCACTTCTTAACAGCTGAGCGGGTCAAGTACCTCTCCGTTACTTTGCAGTAAGCAATACAGACGACTTCCGGCTCTCTACCGTACTCAATAACCTCAAAATAGGGGCACTCACTCCTTTCACTACACGAAGACAGCGCGTGAATAGGTAAGTATATCTCTCTAGGCTTACTACTCGAAGACATAGTAGCATCCCACTCTTCATTCACAATTAAACCTTTAATACCCTTAACACTAATACTCCCCTGGAGAGAAGGGCCCGAACCGCAGATCGTGTGGAGCCTAGGCCACGAGCAGGTAGTAGGAGTGGCGCGGGTAGCTCAGCCTGGTAGAGCGCCGGGCTGTGGACCCCCGAGATGATGGGGGCGGGTACCCGGAGGTCCCGGGTTCAAATCCCGGCCCGGGCCCTTTACACTCATAAACATAGCTATTCACAGTCACACTCAACTTACATAAAAATGACCCATAGCTACTCTAGTTAGCGAGAAGCGCCAAAGTTAGTATTATTGAGGCTCCTTTGCACTGCTTAAAAATTTCCCTACTACATTATCGTAGAAATTGGTGCGTCTCTATGGCTACTGCTAGACAAGCATATTTAGCTAGTAAACTCGTTGAGAAGTATGGTGTATTTGGGTGCGTTGCGAGTAGATATGTCACTGCGGGGTACTCTGTGAGAATGTTTCACCCTACACGCTACGGCCCAGTACACATTATTGCTAAAAAACACGGCATAGTACTAGCTATAGATGTTGTTACTGAAAATCTCACAAGTGAAGTCGCGAAGAAGCTTCTCGAAAAGGCTAAATTACTGAGAGCTCGCCCTGTGCTAGTAGTTTACGGTAAGGGAGTGGCGGTTCCAGGAGACGTGATTTTGTTCTGTAGAGAAAATGGCATTAAATTAAAGCGAGTACTAAGTGACTAGTACTCAACCCCCCTCTTAATACTAGTCCGTTTTCCAGACTCGCACACTCTCTTAGCCAGCTCCACTGGATCACTGATTTTCACTACTGGCGCTAAGGCTCTGTTGTCGAGGTGCTCGGGCCAGGTCTTCACAATATCTGTGGGGTATCCAGTGTCCACTAAGACGTAGACGGGCTTCTTCTCAGTGTAGGCTGTAACTAGTTCTTGAAGACAGCCAGCCCCGCCGCCTAGAACTACTAGTAGATCTGACGTCCTAACTAAGAAGACGCTTCTAGTGCGGAACGAGACGCCCGTCTTGACTACTATTGCCTTCTCGGGGAAGTCTACTTGCTCTAGTTCTAGAGGAGGGAGAATAATAACTGTAAAGCCCAGGTCCAGGGCACATTCTACCACGTGTTTCATTAGTCCCCAGTAGCCCCCAACAACTAGCCTAGACGTAGAACCACACATACGCGAGAGCTCTTCTAGAAATCTACGCGCCTTTACCAGTAAGGTCTCACTCGGCTCCTCGCTGTGAGCCGCTATACCTATGTACAATACAAGCACACCAGTAGTGCGGTGAGAGTCTAGACGAGCCGCCGCCGGGATTCGAACCCGGGACCTCTGCCTTACCAGGGCAACGCTCCACCAGGCTGAGCTACGGCGGCTCTCTTCACGCTACTAATATCACTAGACTAGGTACTTAAAGCTTTAACACCGCGCTACTTATCCTCGACTATGTAGCCTCGCTCTTTCAACTGCGCGTATATCTCGTCGACTACTCGAGGACCGAATGTGGGTAGTGATAAGAGCTTCTTGCGAGGCGTTTTCGCCAAGTCTCTTAGAGTTTTAATACCGTGCTGTATGAGTATTCTCGCTCTCGCCCTGCCAACAAACCTGAGAGAGACCAACTCCACCGCGTCTTCTCTGACACCATTTTCTACTCTCACTGCGAGCGTGTAGAGCTTCTTGGCTAGTTCTAAGTTTCCAAGAACTCTCTCTACTTTTGCAAGTGCACTTATAATCCAGCTCGCCGTGTCCTTAATGTTGTAGAGGTCGCCTGGGCCAATCATGTAGCTCTCTAGTATATCGTCTTCTGTCCTCTCGTTAATCCAGTCGTAGAGAACACTAGCATAGACGAGGCCTACTAGCCACTCGTCGTAGTCGTAGAAGCCACTACTAGTGGGGGGAGTCTTGTGCTTAAATATCTCGACTAGGTCCTCGTAGCGAGACAGTACTCTCTCCGAGACGTAGACGCTACTCCTCCTAAAATCAGGTGTGAGTGCAATCAAGTGTAGAATGTAGAAGTCACTGTAACTCCCCGGTCTAAGCTTCGAGTAGAGGACTACTGTTAGAGGATCTAAGTACGTGTACGAGGTTACTCTACCCAGGAGCGTGGGTACAAGTTTCTCCCCCACTGTGCTAATCATATTGGACTCTACTAGCACAGAGACAGCCTCCTCTACTCTACGCCGGAGAAACCCTACGTCCCCGCAGTACTGAGCTGAAAAAGTGTGCTTAAAGAGCTCTACGAGCTCACTAATAGTTCTCGCCTCACCTGATACAATACTGGAGAGCACGTGTACTCTGAGACTCCTTTCAGTAAACATTTTGCCGAGTACCGGCTCCGGGAGAGAGTTTATGTACTTAAACCCCTCTTTTAAGTCGCGAGCGTCAATTATAATAGCCTCGCCGAGATCATCGTACTGGGGCCTCCCCGCTCTACCAGCCATTTGCTTGTACTCCGATACACTTATATTAACGCGCCTACCACTACTGGGATCATACCTCTTAATTGAGACGAGAACTCTCCTAGCAGGCAAGTTAACGCCGGCTGCGAGTGTTGGGGTGGCAAAGACTACTCTTAGAATTCTCCTCCTAAAGGCCTCCTCGATAACTCTCCTCGAGATGTGTGAGAGCCCAGCGTGGTGAAACCCGACACCTCTTCGTAGAAGCTCTGGTATTAGTTCTCTCTCGAACCTTGTAGGCGCCGATTCCAGCTCCTCTAGTAAGCTACTTATAGAGCTCGAGTCCGCTGAGGCGCCACTACTATGAGCAAAGATCTCAGCGAGTTCTTCAACTTTCTTCCTGTTGTGGATAAAGACTAGTGTCTGCATGTTCATTTCTAAATTGTGCTTTAAGAGGTCTAGTACCGGGTCGCCCTCAATGTCAACGGGCTCCTCTCTACCGTCTAGAAACACTATTCTACTACGCTTTCTGTCGAGAACGCCCTCAACGAGTCTAACAGGCCTCCAGCTAGTACTCACTAGTTCACCCCTCACCCACTTAGCCATTAACTCGGGGTTTCCAATAGTCGCCGAGAGGCCTAGAACTTGAAAACCGCGCTTGAGTGACCTCGCTACTATGGCCTCTATTATAGGCCCCCTTTCGGGGTCACTAATATTGTGCATTTCGTCTACTACGACTACTCCAACTCTATTCAGCCAGAGGGGTCTCTGCCTCATTACACTATCAAATCTCTCGTAAGTAGCCACTACGATATTGTACTCTCCGAGGTACTCAGCCGGCTGATCGTAGTCACCCGTACTAATGCCCACGCTTAAACCCAGGTCTCTTAGTCTTGAGAACTCCTGGTACTTCTCACTAGCTAGTGCTCTCAGAGGAGTCAAGTAAACGCCTACTTTACCCTCTAGAGACTTCTTAACTAAGAGCATTTCAGCTACTAGAGTCTTGCCACTAGCAGTAGGAGTTGAGATCACTATGTTACTACCACTGAGAATACCCCTCTTAACGGCCTCTACTTGAACGGGGTTTAGCTCGCGAACACCCCTCTCCATGAGCGTTTCAATATAGACTCGCGGGAGCCCGTACTTTAACAGCTCTTCTACTTTCAAAGTCAACTCACACAGTAAATATCTAGACTAGAGGTCTTTTAAAGAGGGGGCAACCGTGTCTCAGCAAAAAGTCTTCCACGTACTTCGCGGCGTAGAAGAGGCACTGGAGATCGTGTTAAACAGCGCGAAACTCTCTCCTAAAGGCGTTGAGAGAGTGAGGGTTCTCGACTCTCTCTACAGGGTTTTAGCTAGTGACATCTACGCTCCCATAGACTACCCCCCATTTGACAGGTCTGAAGTAGACGGCTACGCTGTAACGAGTTCAAGTGTTTCCTGGGCTAGTGAGCTCTCACCAGTAGTTCTCAGTATTAGAGGTGAGGTTGAAGTGGGAGAGGTCCCTAGCTCGACGTGTCGTGAAGGCGCTGTGAGGATTTCTACTGGAGCCATGATGCCGAGGGAGTGCGACGCAGTAGTAATGGAAGAGTACACTGAGCGAGAGGGCTCTAGTGTAAAGATCTACAGGCCCCTTGCCCCCGGCGAGAACGTGGCTACCGCCGGTAGTGACATCTCGGCTGGAGACCTCGTACTACCAGAGGGTACGCTAATTAGGCACGAGCACGTGGCCCTGCTAGCTGGTCTGGGTATAGCTGAGGTGCCAGTCTACATTAAGCCAAAAGTAGCTGTATTCTCAACCGGCAATGAAGTGATCACTCCCGGTGAGCCCTTGAGAGAGGGGTGTGTGTACGACGTTAACGGGCACCTCATAACTAGCTATTTGAGGGAAATTGGAGCCGACGCCGTCTTTCTCGGTAAGCTTCCAGACAGCTACAGTACTGTGAGAAATGCTGTGCTGAGAGCTCTTGAAGAGTACGACGTTGTAGTGACTAGTGGTGGTACCAGTGCTGGTGTAAGCGATATTGTGTATAGAGTCTTCGGAGATCTAGGCGAGATCCTAGTGCACGGACTGAAGGCTAAGCCTGGAAAGCCCACTGTAATAGCCCTCAGCAAGAGCGGTAAGCTGTTAATAGGATTACCCGGGTTCCCACTCTCCTGCTACGTGGTACTAGTACGCCTAGTTAAGCCACTAATAGCTAGGCTCACGGGTCTGAGGCTGCGCGAAGAGAAGATCTACGCGAAATTACCGCTCACTATTAGAAAGGGTGTGGGGAAGACCTGGTTAATTCCGGCTATACTAGTTGAGGCGGAGAGCGGGTTTGCAACCTACCCTGTAACACTGAGTAGTGGGAGTATATACTCTCTCGTCTACAGTGAGGGCTTTATAGAGCTACACGAGGACCTAGATGTCGTAGAGGAAGACACGCCTGTTCCCTTCTACCCGTTTAGGAATGTTCAGCGAGTAAAACTAGTAATTATAGGTAGTAATGACCCGCTACTAGAAGACGTTCTCAAGTACACTGGGCTAATTTACGCTAGTAGAGTTCTCAATGTGGGGAGTGTAGGGGGGTGGCGCGCTGTAGCGAGAAATGAAGCTGATATTGCACCAACACACCTACTAGACCCAGCAACTGGACTCTACAACACGCCGTTTCTAGAGAAATATGGGCTTCGCGGTAGAGCCGTTCTAATCAGGGGCTTTGAGAGGCTTATTGGACTAGTAGTGGCTAAGAGTAATCCCAAGAATATTCACAGCATAGAAGACTTCTTGAGAAGTGATGTGAGAATAGTGAATAGAACTAAAGGCTCTGGTATAAGGGTATTTCTAGACACGACTCTAAAGAAGTACGCGGAGGAGAGGGGCTTAGAGTGGAGTAAACTAGTAGAGAGCATTAAGGGCTACACTTACGAGGTTAAGACTCACACCGCTGTTGCATTATCTGTTAAGCAGGAAAGAGCTGATGTGGGTATAGCTGTGGGCTACGCGGCTAAGCTCTACGACCTCGACTTTATTCCACTAAAGTGGGAAGAATACGATTTCTTAATACCCAAGAACAGGCTCGAGAAGACTCTGGTTAAAGAGTTCCTCGTTGCTCTCAGAGACCGCGAATTGCTGGAGCGAGTAGCCAGGTTTCCGGAGTACTACAGGTTCCCACCAGACATTGGGCGCGTTAAGGCTGAGTAGTTCTTTACTCTATAAACCCTCTCCGCAATTCTTAGTTCTAAGAGGGGTTGCTCTCTTGAGCGAGCTTGTTGTAGGAATTGTCCAGGCCGATTTTAGTGGGAGTCCTCAAGCAAACTTCGAAAAAGCGGCTTCTCTCATTAAGCGCCGGTATAGAGAAGCAGACCTGATTGTGCTCCCCGAGTACAGTATGGTGAACCCGCTACTAGTGAGAGACCCGCGCAGAGTCTACGAGCTGGCAGAAGAACCCACTAGTAGTAAGTACTTAGCTGGACTCGTCAAATTAGCTGAGAGTCTCGGCGCTAATTTAGCTGTACACTTCGTGGAGAAAACTCTAACTCCACCTTACACTAGGAGTTCAACTATACTCATAACTAGTCGCGGCGAGGCTCTACACGTTTACAGTAAAATGCACCTATTTGACGCGTACGGCTACAGAGAATCTGATTTCTTCACGCCTGGGACTGCTCCAAGTAGGCTAGTCGTTATTAATGGCTTTGAGACGGGCTTCGCTATATGCTACGACCTGCGGTTCCCAGAGCTCTTCAGGCTCTACGCTCTCAGCGGAGCTAAGCTCATAGTAGTGCAAGCGGGCTGGGTCCGCGGCCCCCTAAAGGAGAGCGTTCTCGACGCCCTCGCCTCTAGTAGAGCTCACGAGAACACCGTGTACATTGTGCTCTCAAATCAAGTAGGAGAAATGTTTACTGGGAAAAGCGGTGTGTACAGCCCGTGGGGCTATAAGGAGCTAGATATGGGCTACAGAGAGCACTACGCTGAACACAAATTACTACTAGAGGAAGTCGAGAAGGCGAGAAACACTATACCGGTGCTCAGACAGTCGAGCGAGAAGTGGGAAATAAAGTTAAAAAAGTAGTTTGCACTTAGTTTAAGCGTGAAGGTGGCTGATGAAGGAGGTTTCGTCTGAGTACCTGATGAGCTGAGTCCTTACTGACACTCTATCTACAAAATCTCCTCGAGAATCTCTGCAAGCTCTACTAGACTACTAGTAGACACATACCACTTGCACCCGTAGCCCCGATCTAGTAGGACTGTCCTGGCTCCAAGCTCACTAGCTGGTATCAAATCGTACTGGGGATACGCTGATACGTGAACGGCGTCTAGTGGAGTTATGCCGAGTATTCCGTAAGCTCTCGTAAAAGCCTCTTTTCTGGGCTTGTAGGCTTTAACGTCTTCAGCCGTAATTGTGAAGTCTAGTAGGTCTTCAATACCACAGAGAGTTATTTTAATTAAATCTCTACCCGTATTGGAGAGCACTCCCACTACAAAGCCTCTATTTCTCAGCTGCCTAATACCATAGATAACGTCTGGGTATAGAGGTGACTTGGCGAAGTGGAGTACAAACGCGTCTTCGAGATCTCTTGCCAGGATGACGCCGCGTTTCAGAGCTACTCTACTCAAGCACTCTCTCAGGATCTCCTTGTAGTGTCTGTAAACACCCGAGGAAACAACCTCTAGATCGCACTTAAAGAAGTCTTCTACAGCCTCTCTCGACAAGTACTTCTCAATGAAGCTACTAATACTACTAGTCCAGTCTACAAGTGTCCCGTAGAGGTCAAATATTACGTGAATACCGCTCAATGACCCCTACCTCTCTCACTCTGGGCGACTCTCACGCAGGCTAAAAACTGCGATCTCAAGACCTCGCTCACGAGTTTGAAGTCTACTCTGCCAGCGACGTCTACTAGTAGTTCGCCTCTACTGTAAGAGACTCTCTCCACTCTCCCCCCTAGCCACTCCACAACTCTCCTCACAGCCTCGTAGTCTATTACTCGAGGCTTTTCGGGGGCGTCTACACTCATTAAAGACATTTTCCAACAAGAGACTCTGTGTGTGTAGAGATTCGCCATGCAAGCCGATGGGAAGAAGAGTAGCCCCTTACGCCTAGCGTAGCTGGCTACTTGAGACTTAATGTCACTAGTATACACGTCGTAATGCACACCACTACGCATTTTCTCAAGTGGAATTTTCACTCTCCTCAGAATAAGTGAAGTGTCAAAGCCCGCTTCTCGAAGCTCTTCTACTATTCTCCGCGTGACTCTCAAAGTACCCGCTACTACGCCTACTGCTCCGCACTCAGCCGCGAGGTCAATTATCTCCGCGTACTCTTTCTCCGTTAAGCCCGGAATTATGGGTCTCAAAAAGAGAAGCGGCTTTAACCTCACCTCTCTGAGGTTCTTAATGCTCTCGAGTCTCTTCTCAGGGCTTGGCGCGTAGGGCTCAAGAGCCCTGCTCTCATTGAGGCTCACAATTGTCACTAGAGGCGATACTCTCCCGGAACTTATGACTGCGAGTTTTTCGCAGAGGTGTCTACTGAGATACGATTTAGTTGAGAACTGTACTGGATTAGAGAGGTACTTGTAAAACGCCTCAATGTACTCTACTGTCTTCTCTACGACTGCCGGGTGAAAGGGCTCAGAGACACTGCCTATTGCTATGTACGTTCCGCGGAGACCCGGAATAAAGTACTTGTTTACTAGTAGCGCGTAGACTAATTGAAGCCCGCTGAGAGGATACGGCTTGATCTCTCTCTTAAACCCCATGTCGTAGATGTAGCAGTATTTACACTGATACACGCAGCCTATAGCTGTGTGTACTGTTACTCCACAGGGTCTAGGAGGTCTCTTAGCGTGGGGGTCACTCCCAGCGCGCTCCCTCTCCTCCACGCTGAGCTTAGACTCCACTAGCTCACTAAGTCTCTTCTTCTCTTCTAGCACACTCCTAACAGCATTTAACAAAGCTGACACGGGTTCGCAGACCTCTCGCAACTAATTTAAAGAGCTACTAGGAGTAATTTATTCAGGGATGAAGAAGAGCTGGCGAAGCGATTAGTGAGCGCGCGCATCTCCTCACTGACTACTGAGCCAGTCTCAGAGAGCCGCTCACCCGAGAGGTTGCTTGCGGTGTTTTAAGCCGCCCTCGGGCTCCTCACGGCGCAGTGCCGAGATTGCATAGTGGTCTACGAGCCCCGATTAAAACCCGAAAAAGACCTAAACAACTCTAACTCGCCTTGTTAACAGAAACAGCCCTAGTACACACGAGTAGATTAGCGCTCTGCGCTTTAATGATTAAAAGACCGGTCTATTATATAGCTATTTACGGTACCGGTGTGGTTTACGAGTACGTAGATGTGCGGGGGTGCCCGAGCCTGGTCAAAGGGGTCGGGCTCAGGACCCGATGGCGTAGGCCTGCGTGGGTTCAAATCCCACCCCCCGCACTAATACTCATTTATTCCTAACTGATTCTACTACTAACTGGTGTGTGCAGAATGAAGCTCTACGAGTATGAGAGTAAGGAGATTACTAGGCGCTATGGTATTCCAGTGCCGCGTGGTAGAGTTGTCGAGAATCCTGAAGATGCGAAGAGAGTTGCGGAGGAACTCGGAGCTGTGGTGATTAAAGCTCAAGTCCTCGTCGGTGGCAGGGGGTTAGCTGGTGGCGTGAAAGCCGCCGAGACTCCAGAAGACGCCTACGCAGTAGCCGAGAGGCTCTTCTCGAGTACTATTCGCGGAGAAAAAGTAGAAAAAGTGCTAGTTGAGGAGAAAGTGTGTATTAGTAGAGAGCTCTACTTATCACTAACAGTTGACAGGGCTTCTCGCAGACCAGTATACTTAGTCTCTGAAATGGGTGGAGTTGAAATAGAGGAGCTGGCTAAGAAATACCCCGATAAGATACACAGAATATACGTAGACCCGAGCGTGGGGTACAGCGATTACATGCCTCGAGAAGCGCTGCAAGCACTAAAACTCCCGTGGACTCTCCTACAGGACCTCGCAAACATAATGAAGGCTATGTACAGTATCATGACTGACTACGAGGCGGAGCTCGTAGAGTTCAATCCGCTGGCACTGACATGCGACAATAGACTGGTAGCTCTAGACGCCAAGGTAATTATCGATGATAATAGCCTCTACAGACACCCAGACTTGCAGAAGCTCTACGGAAGAGACCTCACTGAGTACGAGAAGAGAGCTAAAGAACTCGGATTTAACTACGTCGAACTAGACGGCGATATAGGGGTAATTAGTAATGGCGCCGGCTTGACAATGGCTACAATGGACTCGATACTCTACTACGGGGGGAGGCCCGCTAATTTCCTCGATATCGGTGGTGGTGCCCGCAGAGAAAGCGTTAAAGAGGCTGTTAAATTAATGCTTACACACCCGAGGACGCGAGTACTGCTAATTAACATATTTGGAGGAATAACGAGGTGTGATGAAGTAGCACTGGGTATTATTGAGGCCGTGAAGGAGGTCTGCGCTAGGAAACCCATTGTAGTGAGAATGCTGGGAACTAACGAGGAGGAGGGGCGTAGAATACTAAGGGAACACGGTATTGAAGCGTACAGTGAAATGGATGACGCCGTAAAAACAGCTGTAGAGCTGGCTAAGAGGTGGTGAGTAGTGGGTATACTCGTGAACCCCTCTACTAGAGTACTAGTTCAAGGCATTACTGGGAGAGAGGGGAGTTTTCACACTAAGTTAATGTTAGAGTACGGGACGAAAATAGTTGCTGGCACTTCGCCCGGTAAGGGCGGTAGCTACGTTCACGGGGTTCCAGTATACAACACCGTGTACGAGGCTGTGAGAGAGCAGGGCCCAGTGGACGCCTCAATAGTCTTTGTGCCAGCTAGATTTGCAAGCGACGCTGTGTACGAGGCTATAGATCACGGCGTGAGAGTAGTTGTCGTCATAACTGAGGGCATACCGCTACACGACGAAATTAAATTCGTTAACTACGCTAGGAGTAGAGGTGTTAATATCATTGGACCCAATACACCGGGTGTTATGACTGTTGGTGAGTGTAAACTAGGCATTATGCCGGCACACGTATTTAAACGGGGCTCTGTAGGGCTTGTCTCGAGAAGCGGCACTCTCACATATGAAATTGCGAGAGAGCTGAGTAAACACAATTACGGAGTTTCAACTGTAGTAGGCCTCGGAGGAGACCCCATTACGGGACTCGACTTCATAGACGTCTACAAGATGTTTCTCGAAGACAAGGAGACAGAGGCCGTGGTCTTAATAGGCGAGATTGGTGGTGACGCCGAGGAGAGATTTGCGGACTACTACTCTAAGCTAGCAGTTAAGAAGCCAGTAGTAGCCTACATAGCCGGTAGAACAGCTCCGCCAGGCAAGCGCATGGGGCACGCCGGCGCAATAATATCAATGGGTATGGGAGACTACAAGTCTAAGAGAAGTAGTCTCGAGAGCGCTGGCATACAAGTAGCCGAGACACCCTCACAAGTGCCACTACTATTAAGAGAAGTTCTCAGAAAGTAGTTTTTTACCTCACTACTCTTAACCATAAACTGTGTAGTAGTGTGTCTAGGTGTTAATTGTGAGTGTACTAGACAAAATAGGTCCTGGTGAAAAAGCGCCTGAAGAGGTAAATGTACTAATCGAGATACCAGTTAATAGTGGTGTCAAGTACGAGATCGACAAGGAGACCGGGGTTTTATTTGTCGACAGAATACTCTACACGTCAATGGTCTACCCGTTTAACTACGGCTTTATACCCGGAACTCTCGAAGAAGACGGCGACCCAGTAGACGTGTTAGTAGTCTCTTACGACCCCCTCATACCCGGCTGTGTTATTAGAGTTAAGCCTATAGGTGTACTAGAGACTGAGGACGAGAAGGGGTTCGATGCAAAAATAGTTGCCGTACCAGCTGATAAAATAGACCCGAGATTTCAGAATATAAGAGACGTAAAAGACCTCTCCGAGGCTATTAGGCAGAGAATAGAGCACTTCTTCGCGCACTATAAAGAGCTCGAAAAAGGTAAGTGGGTTAGAGTTCTCGGCTGGAAAGGCAGAGACGTAGCACTAGAGAAGATTAAGCGCGCTATTGAGAGGTACAAGGCGTCTAAAAAGTGAAGTGCTACTATGGAGGAGTTTTTAACAATAAGAGAGAGAATTATTGAACTACTCAGGTCTACTAGTAGACCACTCACAGCCAGGGAGATTATTGAAGTTCTAGGTGTTAACATCACGGATAGGGAGGTCTATGAGCACTTAGCACACATAGCTAAAACTATTCGCAGTAGATCTCAGGGTAGAGAAGTGCTCCTAATGGAGCCGCCTACGTGTAGAAAGTGTGGATATGTCTTCAAAGACCTAGAAAAGCCTAAAAAGCCTAGCAGGTGTCCTCGCTGTAAAAGCGAGTGGATTTCTCCACCGAGATTTATAATTAGCCGTGAGTAGCTTGAGTAATAGTTCCTAGTAGCTTTTTTACCTCGCTTCTAAATAACTCCGGTTCTCTCACTGTGAGTCTAGCTAGCTCTACTGCGTCTCCTCTCCCCGCGAACTCGACTATAGGCTTGGAAAAGACCCTGTACACTATTAGCTCTACTACTTCGGGTGCGTAGAGTTTCTTCAGTATCTCCACGATGTACTCCGGCCTTTCTAGTAGTACTGTAAAGTAGTCTGCTCTAAACGCGAGATTACAGTACAAGTTGACTAGTTCTAGCAGTCCAGGCATCGACCTCTTACTAGTCAACTCTATTACCTCTCTAAGACTCCTCAACTCCACCACTCTCACTTCTTCTCGAGAACTGTAAAAGCACCTCCACGCAGCCTCCACCAGGTGAGAAGGAGAAGTAGTGCTGAGATCAACGCGGAGTAGAGTAGTGAGAACTCCACTGGAAAGCCCTCGTAGACCCCCACAGAGGCTCTCAGTACAACTACTACGTGTGTTAGCGGGTTTAGTAGTAGTAGAGTTCTGTACGGCTCGCTCACGTAGAGTAGCCTGTAGTACACGGGTGTAGCTATTATAGTAATCATCATTAGTGCTACGAGTAGTGGATTTAGCTTTATCATATTCCTCACTTTCGCGCCGAGTAGTATGCCCAGCGAATTGTAAATTACTAGTATAACTGCCAGTCCAGCTACTAGTAGGAGTATGTTAATTGTACTAGAGATGAGGAACAGCATTACAAGTCCTACTACTAGTGGTGGAATACTCACTAACACCTGAGCTAGTATTGTAGACAAGATGACCTCCCAGAATGGTACTGGCAGTAGCACGTAGGACTCTAGTACTTGTTCTTCAAAAGTATTAGCTATGTATAGCGCTGATATGTAGAATAGCGTGTTAAACCCGGTCATTACAATATAGCCTACTAGCGCCGCTTTTAGAGCCTCGATATCACCTGGAACAGTAGCGAAAATCACTACTAAGTACGTAATTGGCATTAAGACGCAGATTGATATGAGATTAGGCCAGTACAGTCTATACGTCTTCAGCGAGAATACAGTAGACTTTGTTAGTGTAGAGAACCCCACGCCACTCACCTCTTAGCGAGTAGAGATTCTAGAACGTACTCTACTGAGGGGTATTCTAGCGTAACGCGAATATCTCTATTCACGCCATTTACAGCCAGGTTCTCCAAGTCTTCGAGAGCGTCGAGGAGGCGCGTGTACTCTACTACTAGTAGTTCATCGTAGACTTTCACATTACCTCGCTTAAATAAGTGAATTAGCTCACTAGGCCTCTCACAGTACACTTTGACCTCGACACCCCATTAATGTCGCTAAGTAAGTCTAGTTTACCTGCTACTCTCCCGGCGACCATAATGTATACTCTATCACAGAGTCTTCGCACTTCTTCAGTATCGTGACTTACAATGAGCATTGACTTGCCTCTCCTCTTCTCTTATAGTAGAGCACTCCACGCTAATTTCTTCTTAAACACGTCTAGAAACGCGGTTGGCTCATCTAGTATTAAGAGGTCTCCACCCTTAATTAGGGCTAGTGCTAGTAGTAGGAGTTTTCTCTGCCCTAAAGACAGCTGGTACCCGAGGTTATCTCTACTACTCCACAAGCCCAGTAGCTCTAAAACTTCTCTTACACGCTCAAATGGAGTATTAGAGAGCTCGGCTACGTACTTCGCTACTTCTATAACTCTATGTGCTGGGTATGTTAGTGGGAGTTGCGGTGTATAGGATATTCTCCTCTTAATGTAGTTGTGGTGTTTAACGGGGTCTCTCCCAAAAACCCTCACTGCACCACTCGTAGGCTTTAGTATACCTGTGATCTGCCTTATCAGAGTCGTCTTGCCCGCGCCGTTAGGACCCATAATACAGACTACTTCGCCACTACAAGCTCGTAGTGAGACGTCTATATTTGCCCTCACGCCATTGGGGTATATTTTAGTAACGCTGTCAACTGCTACTATTTCTCTCACGCTCGATCACCTCGCGATACCTGGAGAAAACGTAAGCACGTACAAGTCTCTCTAAGTAGTCCTCGCCGTAGAGAACGCGTAGACAAGTAGGTATGCCCTTGGACTTCAAGTACACGCAGCCTCCATAGCATATAGGGCCGTATTTATACGTGTAGACACAGGGAGGGTCCCGCGTAACTTCTTCTTTGATCTTGAAGCCCCAGTCCGCGCTCACACCGCCAATATAGCCTGATGGCGTGTCGTATATGTAAGCTGGGCAGATATACACATTTAACTTCTCGTCTACACTCACACCATACTTAAACTTGCAGAGACAGGGCCCCTTAACGAATATCTTAGCAATTTTAAATCCTCGCTCTACAGCGTACTCTAGTAGTTCCGCTGACTTCTTAGCCGTGTTTACGAAGTACTCTGAGTAGCTCTTAGGTGTTTTAAACGGCTTGTACTTAGTAGCCTGGTCAGGGTACACTGGCATTATGTCGAGAGCAACTATTTTGTCCTGGAGGCCGAGGTCAGCTAACATGTCAATAAAGTCGCTCACGTAATCCACGTTGTGTTCGTCAATATTAGTTCTCACACTTACTCTACCAGCGTGTCTATCCACGATTTTCAGCAAATTAGTGAAAATGACGTCAAAACTCCCCTCACCGGTTTTAAAGGGCCTCCTCGCATTGTGAACTTCTCTGGGGCTATCAATAGTAATCTGCGTGACAGCTACCCGCTCGTAGATTTCCTCTACGTCGCTATTGTAAATAGTGCCATTAGTTATAAGACCTACTTCGCTCTTAACGCTGTACTCTTGTGTTAGCTTATCGAGATCTCTTATAACACTTAGAGCTACGCGTGGATTTAATAGAGGCTCGCCACCGTAGAGTGCAATAGAGACTACTCTAGCCTCTTCCTCAACTCTCTTCACTATGTGATTGTAGAGAACTCTCCACTTCTCGAGTGTTAAGTCCTCACCTTCGATTTGAGGCCTCGTAGACTGATAGCAGTATTTGCATGCAAGATTGCACTTACTCGTAATCGAGAGGAATATAGATATGGAGTTCCCCGAAAAAGTGGATTCGCGTAGTCTCTTTAAGTGAGAGTCTTCGTCGAAATCGTCGTAAACTAGAATTCCAGTTGCAAGGAGACTCTTTAAAACCTCACCATCACTTAAAACACGAGATAAATCGCCCTGCTTTAAAGCTTCACCCATCTCTCTATCAATAAGCACGAGGGAGTCGTAGAGAGAGTTATAAGCAACGAGGAAGTCTGAGTCGAGATTAAAAAACATATTGAATTTGGAGAGCTTCACTTATGTCACCACTGATTAGTTAGCTATTTAATAACCAGAGCAGACAGTTCTGCACAATTTAGCGCAGAAGTTGGGCTCTCTCACTTTGAGAAAGCCCTTCTCGAGAACTACAACTTTCACCTTCTTCACAGCGACAGACCCTCCAAACGTTATTTTCTAAATTTGATAGTAATTTTAAGGGTGTTTAAACTTTTCGTGTATTTCCGAAAAAGCTAAAAGCCGTATACCTAAACCCCTAATAAGCTATTTTAGGAAAAACGAAGAATTAAAGAAAAGGTGTGAAAGTGTCTTTAGACAAGAAACACTCAGTTGAGTACTATGGTAGGAAAGTGTTTGTAGGTAGTCACGGACCCGTAACTGGAGTTACTAGTGTACTAGAGACACGGGCGAGACGGGCTATTGTGCACTTACTCGCTACACGCGGCCCCTTAACGCTAAAAGAACTATCGGCTGCGCTCGATCTCGCCCCCTCTACAGTACATGATCACTTGAGAAAGCTTAAAGAAGCCGGTGTCGTAGTAGAAGCTACTGAGCATCCTAAGAGATTTAGGGTTGAGGTTTACTACAGGTTGAACTTGCCATTTATATTAGCTAGTGAACTAAACCGCCTCAGAGAAGACATGGGAGAATTAATAAATAAATTCTCGGAGTTTTTCGAAACTATGAGAGTTATTACAGCTGAGAGAGTTAAAGCCGCAGACCTCAAGTGTTTAAAATATAAAGACCCCTCTATGTATGAGCGTATTGTATTTGTCTTGCTTTCTCAACTATTCTTACTGATGTTTCATAGATATCTCAATGAGCCTCTTACCTACATCTTAATTAATGATCTTGAGGAGTCTGAGCCCGATGCTTCTAGTTCTTCTTAGCGTGTACTACTACGTCTAGTGTTTCCTGCGACCTACTTCTCTTTACTCTTCCTGTTTTTAGTCCGTGCGCTATGAGTGGCAGTGCTATTGTCGCGTCTACGTGCACCGTTTTTTTCTTAGCGTGTGCCGCTACTTTACCCCAGCTCACTGCCTCTTCTAGTGTCGCCCCGCTGAGACCTCCCCACTGTGGCATATCTGTTGTGAACTGAACTATGTACTCGAAGCTCTTGTAGTAGTCGTGTATGCCCTCTTCGTACTCTGCTATTAGTGTCTGTGCTACTGTTACTAAGTTTACGTAGTCCTTCGGCACCCCTCCACCAATGTATATTGCTGAGAGCTTCTTGGCACGCCTACCTATTTCCACCAGCTGGTAGAAGTCTCTCACCATGTCGAGTACTACTCTCTCACCTCTCCTGTACGCCATTAGTAGTGCCATGCCATAAGCACTGTCAACTAGTGCTGGAGAGAATACTGGCACTCTAGCCCTGTACGCGGCTGCCACAATGCTGTCAACGCCCTTCTCGTTCAAGTACTTACCAAACTCGTAGAGGAACTCCGCGGTAGAGTACACGCTGTTATCCGGTAGAGTCTCGACGAAGTCTTTAATTAACAGCTCCATTTTCCTGTAGTCCAGCTCACTCGCCACTGTGTCGTAAAACCTATCATACTTGTACTTTAGTAGTATAGCGTCGTCTATACAGGGGTGTACCTTGTAGTACTTAAACCCCATAGCCTCGTATACGTCCTCACTTATAATAGCGCCCGTTGAGACTACTACGTCGACATATCTCTCCTCTACAAGCCACTTAATAATTCTCCACATGCCAGCAGTGCTCATCGACCCGGCTAATCCGAGGAAAATAGTGCTGTCGGGGTCGCTAAACATATCTATTAGTATTCTGTACGCCTCCCCCAGCGCCCTGCCCTGAAAAGACACATTACTCATCTCTAGAAGTAACTCGTGAATACTCCTCTCTCTCACATCTAGAGCTTTTACAACACCATACGCGAAGCTAGGCACCTCGCTCACTACAAGACACCTCTAGAAGCGTAGAAGTAGAGGAGTTATAAGTCTTTAGGAGACAGCTAGATGTGCCGCCGCCGGGATTTGAACCCGGGACGACCGGATCCCTCAGGGCCGACCCCGTGTCAACACCTGTACCCGTATGAGTCCGGCGCTCTACCGGGCTGAGCTACGGCGGCACACCCTTAGAGTAAAAGACTAGTGCCCGCACTTATAAGCTTACGCTACCTGGTGCTTCCTCCTCAGTACTCTCGCAGACCTCACTGTTACTAGAGTGCACTGAGCTATTACTGAGAGTAGAGTTATCGTGAAGTATAGTGGTGCTTGTGTGGTCTTCTCTGCGAATTCTAGTCTATAGTACTCTACTTCGACATTAACCCCCCCTTCCCCGGGGAGTACTAGTAACTCTACTCTACCAGTAGCGTACAGTGTAGTGCTGTTTTGCACTTCTAGGGCCCCTCTACTAGTATTTACTAGTATAATTGCGTCACTAGCCCTATAGCGCACTCTAATACTAATTAGTGAGAGCTCCCCCGCGTAGTCACTGTACGCGTGGAAGCCTCCTTGGAGTATTTTAACTTTATTATCCTCAGCGAGGATGACTCGCTGAAAGCCCTTGTAGCTCAGTTTATCTTGAGTTATTAAATCATAGTAGTTCACTACATTGTATCCAGCAGACTCTCCTGCTCTAACATACAGGTACATAGCTACAATGGCTAGTGTGAAGAGCGCCAGCACTACTACAACTAGTGGTTTAATTCTACTCTCAGTGTACACTACTAGTCCCGTTAACACTGCGAGTATGAGTGTGAAGAGCAGAGTGTAGAAGTTTACTCCACTAGCTAATACTACAGCGTAGCACGTAGAGCACTCACTCAGAACACTACTCGTTAAGACGCCGCTTAAAACTACGAGATTTCTCTCTCCAGTCTCCGCGTTAATTATCGCTATACTAGTAGAGCTCTTAGCGTAGAGAGCCGTGACCTCGCGGGGTCTATTCAGCGGGTATATCCAAGTGTACTCTGTGATCCCGTCTGCAACTACAACTACTAGTCCAGCTAAGAACACTAGTCCTAATACTACTAGTTTAGCGTACTTCCCAGTAAATACTCCAAGTGCTCTTCTAAAGCGCTCTCTCAAACCCCTCCCCTAGGCAGAAGACTACATAGTACTGTAGGATATATTAATTAGAGTATATTAATTTGAGCGACCGGGGGCCCTGGAGCGGTAAAGGAGTGCTTAGAGGCGTGATCCCTACTAAGCGTGTTTCTCGCGTGAACAATATTTTTATATTGTCTAGTTTTAACTTAATTACTTGGAGGGGTCTTAGCTGTGAGTGCTAGTGCGCCAGAGTCGAGGAGTCCTAGTGTTTTCAGAGTTTACGCCGCTCCCTACTTTGAACTAGCTTTAAGGTATTTTGAAGAGGGTAGAGGGCTTATTGAGAGAGACTTGCCACAAGCTTGTGGAAAGCTGTACGGAGCTGTAGAAGAGGCCGTGAAGGGCCTTGTAGTGCACTTTAATCTAAGAGACATCATTGAGAGTGCTGAGAAGAGTGGCGAGTGGTCTGAAGAGGTCCTTATTAGAGCTGTCGAGAAGCTCTCGAGAATACTCGGAGACTGGGTTCTCTCCTCGTGGGATACAGCGTGGGCTCTAAATACACTGTGCTCTCAGGGAGGTAAGTTTAGCGTAGAAGATGTCAAGTCTAGACTATCAAGTATAGAAATGCTAATTTCAGTAGCGCAAAACGTCTCCAGAGCTATCCCCATGAGTTTTCTAGCTGAGTACATTGACAGAGTTCTCGTTACCAGTCTGCTCGAGAAGATGAGAATTATTGTTAGAGAGGAGGTCGCGAGGCTCGGATATGAAGTAGAGAGACTAGAGAGTGCTACTAGTAGAAGAATTGAGGAGTTGAGCAGGGAGGTAGAGTCTATTAAGAGTGGTTTTAAGTCGAGGCTTAACTTTATTCGCTGGCTACTCCGTCTGCGAAAACGCCTCTTCTCGGAGTAAGCACACCTCTCTAGTTAGCACTTGAACTCTACAGCGACAAGCCCCTTAATGCACTCTACGCGAGTTACAGTACAAGCTAATCCACTAATAAGCCCCTCTAAGAACCTGGCAATATACTCGGTCTCCTCACTAGTAATAGATGTCGCTACACACCTAACTCTACAACTACTACCTTCATTATCTACACGCACCTCGCTAAAATCCCACCTCAGAACTCTGAGAAAAGCACCCAGCACCTCAGATCTGCTAGTAGAGTCTCTCAAGTAGACTCCGTAGAGCTTTCCACTCTCAAACCACTTCTCTAGTAGCCTCTCTCTACTAACTCCACACTCTCCGTCTACTAGGCACTCTAGTACTGGTTGTGGTATGAATACTCCACCTAGAACTCTGAGCGTCTTGACTGCTCTTAGTAGACTGTACGCATCCTCGAGACCAAGCCCCAACTCCTCCTCTACTCTAACAGCATGGTTCACAGCGTCTTCAACGAATTTACTAAGTGAAGTCATTTTTCTCTTAGCGACCTGGGAAGCCCTGCTAATAGCACTCACTGATACTGGAACTAGTTTCTTCTCGCTTTTAATAATCACCTACTCTCAGCCCCGTGTTCTTAGCCGTTAAGGTAATAATACCCCCACTGGCCTCTAAGATCTCAACGCTGTAGTCTAACCCAGCGAGAAATCCCGTAATAAACTCGAGGAGTAGTCTAGAAGACCCGCTACACAGGGGTGTACTAGTAACTCTCACTTTAAGAGCCCCGTTACTCTCTTTGACAAGCGCTTCGCGAACCCCCATGAGCTCTAAGAGCTTTGATAAGTACACTAGTACGCTATCCCCCGGGGTCTCTGCGAGCTGTTTAGCTACTAGTACGCCGAGCTCTCTCCACTCAGTACTAGTAGTACTCAGCGCGTCTCCAGCTAGTTCTAGAAGCCTGCACCACGCTTTCTCGGGCACCAGAATAAAGCCGGCCGACCTGGCTTTAACTACTAGTTTAATTAGATCAAGCGCCTCCTCAGGGTTAACACCACTCTCACTGAGCTTAATGTAGTTCTCGAAAACACTATTAACTAGACTATACAGACTAATACCCCTACTACTAGCAATTTCCTGTAATTTCACAACGAGATCTCTCCTAGCGAAGAGAGATTTACGCTCTTCTATAACAGTCAAAGTCACTTACCCCACGCTAAACTAGTGGAGTGAAGAGACTAGTAATAAACTTTACAAAATTTACACGGCTACTCGAACTCGGGGACTAGGGAAAGAGGAGTTCGAGGGTAGAACAAGGAGGGAAAAATGTGTTTACGTGGAATTTAGCTAGCTAGTCTTACTCTTACACCTATTGTTACTAGTGCTGAGAGTATTGCCGCTATTAGCGAGAATACTACTGCGAGCCACACAGCCGTAGAGACTGTGGGCATCGCCGCGGTGCTCTCTTTTATAGTCTCAGTGTCGCTCTTAATATCACTCACTGTTTTCGAAACGGTTTCTACTAAGCTTCTCACCTCACTTACTTCAACCCTAATTCCGCTCTCGACTCCTGATAAGAGCGTGTTTATTGCACTAGATATCTCGGGTAGCAGTTTCTCTAGTAGAGTCGCGTTAATAGCTTTTAGACTAATAGCTATTGTTCCCAGCTCGCTCTGAATCTTAACAGTGCTGTTATCAATTCTCGATATTATAATTTCACGCGACTCCCTAATGAGCTCCCTGATAGCAGTGAGATCAACTAGTAGATCGCCAATAGCAGTCTCTAATCTACCAATACCCTCCCCGATCACTTCAACTAGTGTAGCGTTAATCGCGTCTAATTTAGCGCTAATACTACTAATATTAGTCTGAATTACAGCTATTCCACCGCGGATTTCAGTGATAATCGCGCTCGTCGAGTTGTCAATGAGATCTCTGATCATTGAGAGGTCTGCCTGGAGCTCGCCAATTCTAGTTAGAATAGTCACTACAGTGTCATTAATATCAATAATTACTGGCTCGAGAGCGTCGAGCACTGCCTTGATCTCAGCGAGATCAGTCTGTATCGTAGCAACGCCATCGCGGATTTCAGTGATAATCGCAATTCTCGAGCTCTCAATGAGGTCTCTAAGAGTGTCTACTCTAGCTTTAATCTCGCCAACATTTGTACTAATAGTGGCGATGTCGCCTTTTATCTCAATTAACGTAGCGTTAATCGCGTCTAATTTAGCGCGGATTTCGACACGGAGATTGCCGATATTGAGTTGAATTACTGCTACGCCATCACGAATCTCTTCAATAATGGCCTCTCTCGATAAGTTAATGAGCCGCTCGAGGAAGTCTACTTTTACTCTAATATAGCCAACATTTGTACTAATAGTGGCGATGTCGCCTTTTATCTCAATTAACGTAGCGTTGATTCCTTCTAGTAGTTCTAGTAGTGTTGCCAGGTCTGTTTTAATTTCGCGTAGCTCGCTGAGAATTGTGACTGTGTTGTTATCGATTCTAATTAAAATCTCTTCTCTACTACTATTTATAAGCAGTACTAGTACTTCTTTCAACTCATCTATTTTTCCAGCTATAATATCACCCTCCTCGGTAACAGTGAAGTGTGCATAGGCTACTACCGTATCTGTAAGGACGTATACTACTCCACTCTCTACTGCTGTTTTATATACTGCTATGACGTGTAGTCCTGGTCTAAATCCACCACCTACTAGTTGTATTCTGAAAGTACCGTTCTCGTCACTTTTAACTAGCGCTAGGAACTGGTTGTCTAGAGTTACCCAGTACAGTGTTGTAGCTTCAAAACCAGTGCCCGTTATATTAATGAAGCCGTCATAACTACTCGGAATAACACTCGGCTCTACTACAAGTCTCGGCAATACAGTAAATGTCGTGTTCACGAGGTAGTCGTAGATTTCTACGCTTATGTACTCTCCGGTGGTCTCATCCCTTACTAGTACAGTGTAGTTGCCGCCTGGAATTGTGGGGATAACTATATCACAGCTCCAAGTAGCCGCTGTAATAGTGCAGTTGCCTATATCGTAGTATACATGTAAGTGTATATCTCTCGCGAAGACTATTGTCACTGTGCGGTCAATGTACTCGTCGAAGTTATAGCCGTACACAGTAACAGTGTCTCCTACGTAGCCGCGAGACGGCACTACTTCTATCATTGGAATAATCAAAACAACATCTACGGTGAAGTTATACTCAACCTCGCCGGTGTTAAGTACTCTAAACACGTAAACACCTGGCGTTACATCTGCAGGTATCTCGATGTCTACTTCCGCGCCTCCAGTCTCATTTAGCAGCTGAGTGACTAAGAGTGTCTCATTTAAGTATACGCTAATAGTGCCGCTTGAAGTAAACCAGTTTACTTCTACAGTATAATTCCTTCCTATTATAAGCCTAACCACGTCTCTATAGTCTTCTCCGTGGTAGTATAAATTACGCTGAACTCCAGGACCACTTAAATAGACCTCTCTAGCTGGAACAGTGTAGTTGAAAGAGGCTACTACTGCTTCTTCACCGTCTACTCTAATTACATTTATGTACACTGTGTAGTTAGTAGGCCCTGTAAGTGTTCTGCGGAGGCCGAGATCGTGTATTGTAATTGTCTCAGTAAAGCCACTGTAAACCCAGGTTGTCCCGTAATCTGTGTGTACCTCGTGTACTTCTATAGTAGCTAGTCTCCAGTCTTTGACCTCTCCGTTTACTACTTGAGTAATATTATACTGCATACCCTCAACTGTGTAAACACAACTAATAATTACAGGTGTAGAGGGTGCTAGAGTAGCACCGCTATCTTCGGCTGAACATATTTCCGTGTCGTAGAATACTATTTTGTTCTCTGATACGAGTATGTGTTCTGGAGCTATTTCCGTCCCGTTAGTTGGGTTTACATCTGTTAACTTAATCCAGTACTCTACACCACCCATAACAAATACTGGTAGTGTACCATTAATCCAGCCCCTACCAACTGTAAATCTATATGTCCTGACCTCCCGCCTGAACGGCTCAGGGAGCTCGTCTGGCGTGAAAGTGTAGTGTATTACTTCACTCCCCATTACATCTTCTACTTCAAACGGCCCCACGTAGTACGCGTCATACGGATCAATAGCTCTATCACTAGTATTCGAGAGCCAGAGCCATATACCCTCGTAAGGGTGAGTGAATACAGCAATTATTCGTATACTCACATTCTCGCCGGGTCTTACACGTATTACATCGGCGTATGTGCCGTTGTAGTAGTATATTCTCATTGTGGGGGGGAGTGGCGGCGCTATTACTGCCTCTACTTCTACTAGTGGTAGTATTGATACTAGTAGACTTACAACTACTAGTTCTAGTAGTACTACTGAGCTGAGTACTCTACTCACTCTTAGCTCACCTCACCGTGACTAGTAAATTAAAAGGGGAGTTTATTTAAATTTCCCATGTATACA
>JBMSAO010000036.1:0-2325 GCA_049414425.1 Desulfurococcaceae archaeon | reverse complement strand
CCGGTTCACGCGCAGAAGACTTGTTGACGTCTTAAAAAGTATTTGATTTACTAGTAGACTCGCTGAAAACTAGTGTTTTCTGCTAAATAGTGCTAAGCTTAGAAGCCAGATCACGAGTACTACTAGTACGAGAACTCCGCTCAGTTCGAGTGATCTCCAAGAGATCTCTACTGGCTCTTCACCTTCTAAATACGTGAATACCGCGTCCACGGCGAACATGATAGTCGCCCCCCACGAGATTAGTGCTAGTTTAGCTAGACTACTAGGACCAAATTTCACTGATGCGTAGTATAGTAGTGTTGCAACTAGCGAGAAGAATAGTAGCACTATAAGCCACACTTCAACTACACACCTCTCTGCATACTCGCAGTACTGAGTGTGGTAGTTAGTTGCTTAATTGGCGTTACTCTAATTTGAATTCTCCTAGTAAGTCCTAGTACTAGAAGCCAGGCTCCCGTTACGGCTAGTGTCATTGCACCTCCAACTATAGTCACCTCGTTAATAACTACTGGAATGTCCTCGGGGCTCTTTATAGCTGTTAAGAATGGGGGCCACGGCGCAATCTCTCCATGCCACGCGTGCTCAGCTACTAAGACTAGCGCGCCACCTAGCATCAAGTACACTAGGACATCTAATCTGGCTCTCTCAGCGCCACGCCAAAGCCTCTTGACAACTGCGAGTACTACTCCTACTACTAGTGGTGTTATAAAACACGCCACTCCCGTCACCAGGTACACCTATTACTAATAAAGGTGCACCTTTATAAGTTTTGAAATTAGTGACTGTGAAAGCTATAAGACTCTCTCTGCAGAGTTATATTACTGGTGAGTACTCAGTTGATCGTGTCTATTAAGAAGAGTAAGCCCGGGTCGTATAAAGTAGACGTGTATACTGAGTACGCACAGCCACTCACGTCGTATAGTGATGTAAAAGCTGTTTACTTAGATGATAAGCCTCTAGGAGACTTCGAAGAAGTACACGTCGAGGCCCTCTTGATTAAGTACTCGAAGGAGAGGGGAGAAGTGCACATTTACACTAGAACTACGTAGAGGTCTCACAGAGCTCTCTAATAGTAGCTCTAAGCCCCTCTTCGAGTAGTACTCTAGGGTGGAAACCTAGTAGCCTCCGGGCTTTAGTTATATCAGCCCAGCTCTCTCTAATATCACCTGGTCTTGGAGGAGCGTGCACTACTTCCACGCCCGCGCCTACAAGCTTAATTATAATTCTAGCCAAGTCTACTATGCGAGTCGGAACACCAGAGCCGGCGTTAAGGACCTCGCCGAGAGGCGCCTTCTCAATTACTAGTTCTACTAGGCGCGAAACGTCATCTACGTGTATAAAGTCCCTGGTTTGAAGCCCGTCACCATACACTACTAGGGGCTCGCCTCTACACGCACTAGTAGTAAACTTCGTGATAACGCCAGCGTAAGTCTCGCTCTGACCCGGGCCGTACACGTTAAAAGGCCTTATAATAGTGTACTTTAAGCCTAGTCTACCGTAGAATTCTACTACCTGCTCGCTCATTAACTTGCTGAGACCGTAGGGTGAGAGTGGTCTTAGCGGGTGATCTTCTGGTATAGGCGTCTTGACGGGGTTGCCGTAGACGGCCGCTGAGCTGAAGTGTACTAGTAGTTTACTGTGCTCTAGGCAAGACTTGGCCACGCTAGCTATACCCCCCACGTTGTTAGCAATATACTCAGCTGGCTTCTGAAAAGACTCCTCGACACTGACATAAGCCGCTGCGTGTACAACTACATCTGAGTTCTCAACTAGAGACTTCATAGTGTACTCGTCTCTCACATCACACTTAGTAACCGGGATATCGACCTCTCTGAGCTTAAATAGAGCCCTGCTAGTGGCCCTCTCAAGCGCGTCTACGACTGCTACGCTGTAGCCTCTCCGCTTTAAGTACACTGCGAGGTTGTACCCAATAAAGCCCGCTCCACCAGTAATGAGGACTCTCAGTGGAAAAACACCTACTTCAAGTACTTCTCCACGAGGTAGTCTACTAGGTCCTCTGGCCTGTACTCTGAGCCGAGAGACGTCTTCAGGAGCTCCTTGGGCGCGAATACCGCGCCGTACTTGTGTATCCTCTCTCTCTGCCACTCTCTAATACTCTTAAAGTCCCCGCTAGCCACTCTCTCGTAGAGGTTTATTTCTCTAATCATAGCCTTTCTCATCATTGCCGCTACTATATTGCCCAGCGTGTAGGTGGGGAAGTAGCCTATACTACCCATACTCCAGTGAATATCCTGTAGCACGCCCTCACTGTGAGTACTAGGCTTCACTCCGAGGAGCTCCTCCATGTAGTTGCCCCAGAGCTCC
>JBMSAO010000035.1:0-7393 GCA_049414425.1 Desulfurococcaceae archaeon | reverse complement strand
AGAAGACAAGTACCTCCACGAGCCCCCGCTAGAGTACATACTCGAAGAGCACTTTGATCTGTTCGCGGGGTACCCCATAGTAGTTGACCTCGAGTACCTACAGCTACACTCGCACGCCGACCCCGAGAAGACTATTAGTATTGCCGCGTTCAGAATACTCAACAGGGTCTTTGAGTGGAAACTCGTACAGAGTAGACTCCGACTAGAGACTCAGCCTGTACTCATATTCATAGACGAGGCCCACAGATTCTTCCCGAGTAAGAGCGGGGTTGAAGAGTACATTGAGCACGTCTCCGGCATGATCGACAGAATCGCTAGGCTCGGGAGGGCGAGGAGACTAGGCCTCGTGTTCAGTACTCACAGCCCCCGCGACGTCCACGACATTATACTCCAGTTAACAAACACTAAAATAGTGCTGAGAACTGATAAGAGCCACTTAGGGTATTTAGACCTGCCTTCAGAGTACAAGGACTTCATTACGCGCGCGAGCGACAGAGTAGCGGTAGTTAAGAGCCACGTACTGAGACTAGGCTACGCTGTATTTAAGACACCGCCACCACTAGTTGGACACTACGATCTCTCAGCTATATAGCACTCAAGTGGCTTAGTCGAAAAAGCTCGTCTCACACTCTACCCCAGATGTGGAGAAATCTCTGAACAACCGTAACTCCCGTCAAGATCACTACTATAGTCAAGAGCGCGTTAGCGGTAGCGAGACCCGCCAGTTCGTACACAGATATGATTATTAATAGGCTTATGAGCCTCTCTGCTCTCTCCATTAACCCCACTCCAGCTGACGCTACTCCCAGAGATTCCCCTCTAGCTCTTAGATAGCTCGTCAGGGAAGAGAGCGCGAGAAAGAGGCAGACCACGTATGGGTTTAAGCCCAGTGCTAGGATCCCGAGTGCGAAGAGGACTTCGCACAAGCGGTCCGCGACCGAGTCTAATAGTGCCCCTCTAGCACTACTTCTCCTCTGTACCCTAGCGAGCGCTCCGTCAACAGCGTCGAAAAACCCCGATACTAGCACTGTGAGTCCTAGTACGAGTCCACTACGAGTACTCAGCGCCGCGAGTACACCGGTAATAGCTGTAATGAGTGAGAGGAGCGTGACTGCGTTGGGTGAGACGCCAGTCCTCCCGAGCACTGAGGCGAGTTTACTTAGTAGTGGCTCTACTTTACTCCGCAGCTTGTTCAACAACGCACTTTTCACCGCAGATTTCTCTGCACATATTTAGCATTACTAGTGCATCCTGCTCGAGTACAGGGCTCTCGCTAATTATAACGGCGTCGACGCCTACTTCGCACAGTGCGCTGCACACGTGAGTGAAGTCGGGTCCATAGCCCCCCTCTGAGAGATTGTGGTGTTCTCTCTCCCCGCCCTTCCCGTACTCTATCTTCGAGAAGTGAACGTGTAGTGGTTTCAGAGCCCACTCCCCGACTCTCTTCTCTATGAGGTCTATTACATGTAATACGTGCTCTTTAGACGTGATGAACTTGCCGCTGCTTCTAGCATAGAGGTGCGCGAAGTCTACTACAGGCCTAATGCCCTCAACGCTGAGCGCTATTTCTAAAACCTCCTCGAGATCCCCGACTTGACTAGTCTTGCCGGTTGTCTCGGGGCCGAGCCACACTTCTCTAGCATTAATCTGCTCTCTGTACTCCGCAACCAGCTTCAAGTTCTTAATTACTTTTCTGAGCGCCTCTCTCCTTGAGGGTGCGTCTTTGTAGTAGCCTGGGTGAAATACCACAACGTACGCGCCCATCCAGTGAGAGGCCTCAATAGATGCGTTTAAGTTCTTAATACTCCTCTCGACGACGTCTCTTCTCCCCGCTAAGTTAATGTAGTAGGGCGCGTGGAGGCTGAGTTTAATGCCGTTAGCTCTAGCCTCGCTACCAAAAGCCCTCGCCTTGTCCTCTCTGATATTAACCCCGCGCACCGCCTCGTACTCCATAGCGTTTAAGCCCATTTCTCTCAGGAACGAGGGCGCTCGCAGTATATCAGCCGACTTGAGCCCTATGGGCTTGCCAGCAGGGCCGAACCAGAACCTGGGCACTCCCAGTACACCAGTGATTATTTATACTCGACTTGTGTTTATAGCTTAGAGGGCTCGGCGTGAAGAAACCCCTGCTCGTAGGGGAGGAATTGCTGTTTCGCGGACTGAGATTTAACGTAGCGAGGAGGAGGTACAGTAGACCGGACACGGGAGAGATCTTCGAGCGCGATGTCGTAGTCTTCCCAGAGGCCGCGGCCGTGTTACCGCTTCTCGGCGAGAGGCGCGTCGTCTTACTGAGGCAGTTTAGAGCCCCTCTAAACGACTACATTATCGAAGTACCTGCTGGTGTAGTAAACCAGGGAGAAACACCCGAGGAGACTGCTAAGAGAGAGCTCATTGAGGAGACTGGTTACCACCCTCGCGTCCTCGAGAAGCTGGGCTCTTTCACGCCAACGCCGGGCTATAGTAGCGAGGTGTTACACTTATACGTAGCGCGAGACCTCGAGTACGTGGGGGTCAGGCCGGAGAGGTACGAGGTCATAGAGCCCCTCGTAGTAGAGTTCTCGGAGGCGTATAAAATGGTCTTAGAGGGGGTTATTAGGGACATGAAGACAGCACTAACAATACTACTCTACGCGTCTAGAGCGGGTGTGAGTCCGTGAGCCTCGACGTGAGGAGCTTGAAGCGAGTGCTCTCACTGAGATTACTAGTAGAGGGGGGCAGTGGCTGGGCTTTTAGAGAGCTAATAGACCTTGTAGAAGAGCTCCTCGAGGAGCGCTTACCGTTAATACTGAATAGTGTACTAGAGCCTCTAAACCTCGAGGCGTCTGTTCTCAGGGACTACGGCTGCAGGCTCTACCCCTCCGACCCGCACTGTAGAGAGCTCGTTGTGGTTGGTATATACGAGCGGGAGGATGAGAAGCCCCTCCTCTACGCTGTCTACTGGCTAGCTCGCGGCGAGAACACTCTGGAGTTCAGGCTACTCAGACTCGTCGACGCCGAGAGCCTACTAGAAATCACGGGGGAGTCCTAGACCTTTAAGACGAGCCCGGCGCCTCCTCTAACAACGTTTAACCCCTTCTTCTCGAGGGCTTCAACTAGTAGCTCGCCACTACAGTGTAGTGGGACAATGAGCTCTGGGTTTAGCTCTGAGAGCTCCTGCACAGACCTCTCTATGACTTCTAGAGGAGCGCTACTGAGGTGAAAGCCGCCGATTACCGCGTGTATTCTCTTACCCATGACGCTAGCTACTTCTCTGAGCACTCTCGCGCCCGGGTGTGTGCAGCCAGTAAACACGACGAGCCCCTTCTCCAGCTCAATTACTAGGAACTGCTCGTAGGGGGGTCCGTAGTAGGGTCCTGCCACATAGACGCCCTCCTCTAGCTTAGTCCACTTAGTCACTTCACGCGGTTTGAGTCCACTAGAGAGTAGTAGTCTACCGAGTGACTCCATCGAGCCGTACGGAATATACACGTCTGTAAACGGCGCTTCCTGCGCCACGTAACCATAACCACCGTAGTGCGGCGTGTGCTCGTGTGAGACCACTACGTAGTCTACCACATCTATGGGCTTTTCGAGGGCCCCCGCGTTTCTCTCCAAGACCGCGCTGTCTACAGCCATGTCGAAGAGCACGTACGTGAACTCGTGTTCTACTAGTAGTGAGAGGGAGTGCTTGGCAATGAGGTCCCTTCTGAGGGCCTTATTGTCTGATATCACGGTCACCCTCATGACGAGAAGACCTACTAAACTACAAGCTACACGTGTCTTGTATATGTCTGAGTGCGTCTGTGCCTAATTAACTGGTCAGCGTAATAGTGAACTACGTAGTAGGTGCCCTCAGTGAGTAAGGTAGCTGTACTATTCACGGGCGGCAAGGACTCTGCTCTCGCTCTTCACAAAGCCGTGGAGGAGGGTCTCGACGTCTCTGTCCTCGTCTCTATTATACCACACTACGACTACTCCCCCCTATATCACAGGCCGTTTTTCGAAGTACTAAAGTGCCAGGCCCAGGCGCTAGAGCTCCCCTTGGAGTCTGTAGGGGTCTGCAGCGAGAGCGCCGAGAGGAGTGCTCTGCGCTGGGTTCTCGAGCGCGTGAGGGACAAGTACGGTGTTAGAGTGCTCGTCGTCGGCGCTATTAAGAGCGGCTACCAGCTAAAGGCCTTTGGAGAAGTAGCCCGCTCTGCTGGGCTCAGTGTCTACGCGCCTCTGTGGGGTGTTCCGGAGGAGAGCTACCTCGACGCTCTCATCGATCGGGGCCTCTCATTCATGTTAATCTCGGTAACCTCTATGGGCATACCCCTAGACCTACTAGGTAGAGTAGTAACGCGCGAAGACGTGGCGAGGTTAAAGAAGCTCGCGGCGAAGTACGGGTTTAACTTGTCTTTTGAGGGGGGAGAGGCCGAGACTCTAGTCGTAGACGCCCCACTCTTCAAGTACGCCGTGTCTCTAAAGGGTTATAGAGTAGTGCTCTCGGAGTTCGAGGGGCGCTACGTGATCTCAAAATGCAGTCTTGTTAAAAAGTGAGGGCTCGAAGGCTCTCTACGCGCTCTTAGTGTAGTAGACTTTAATCATCTCCGCGAGGTGTTCTGGCTTAGTGTACCACTTATCGTACTTGTACTGGTTACCACTAATAGTGAGTATTACGTAGTCTCTTTCATCTCTAACTCTTATCTCGGGAAACCCCTCTTTCAGAACGCTGATCTCTAGTGGCGAGTGGTCCTTGAACTTCACGTCCCTCACTTTTGACGCTATCTGCACTTTTAGCTGTTTTATGTACTCACTCACGTAAACACACCTACACGACTTTGTACGGTGTTTACAAGTAGTAGACCCTATCTATACTTTATAAATTTTGTGGATTGGAGACGTGGAATTACGTGAGCGCGCCGCTACGCTCTACTAGTAGCTAGTAGGTAGTTCCTAGTAGTGCGTACCTGTCTGCCTGCCTGCCACTACAAGTCTTGTATTGTGAGGGCGGGGGCAACTGTATAGGCGACTCGGTTATCTCGCCCAGAACGCTCTTCCCGAAGGTCTTTTCAAGGAGCTCCGCCTCCTCTCTAGACCCATCCCACGGGGCTATTACTAGCCCTCTGAACTCTACTGGCTCGCAGTGCTCTGAGAGTAGTGTTAAGCGCTTCAAGTGCTCTAAGGCTCTAGCCCTCAGAAACTCATTTATCTCCCCCCAGATTCTCCTAAGCTCACTCACTAGACTCTCCAGTCTAACTGTGACTTTCGGGGCGCCGTCTCTCCTCGCAATTGTGGCCGTTCCTGTTTCGAGCTCTCTCCTCCCCACTTCTACTCTAGTCGGCACTCCCCTCATCTCCCAGTAGTAGTACTTCCAGCCCGGCGTGTGCTCGTAGTCCTTGTCTAGGTACGTCCTCGCACCCTCAGACTCCAAGACTCTTGCAACTCTCTCGGCGTACTCCACAATGTCGCTCTCCTCGCGCCTAGCTATGGGCACTATGACTACTTGTATTGGAGCGACTTCCGGCGGGAAGAAGAGCCCCTTAGTGTCTCCGTGAATTCCTATCACGGCTCCGAGAACTCTCTCACTGACACCGTAGCAGGTCTGGTAAACGCACTTCACTGAGCCGTCCGTGTCCATGAACTTTATATCAAACGCCTTGGCGAACTTCTGCCCCAAGTTAATGACGCTACCCAGCTCCAGCCCCTTACCGTCAGGCATAACTGTTATGAAGTCGTAATTGTACTCCGCTCCAGCGAACGTGTCCCACGGCGGCGTCTTGACGATGAAGTAGGGTAGTTGAATTCTGTCGAAGAACTCCTTGTAGATCCTAATGCCCTCCGCGATTTGCTGCTCTGCCTCCCCCATAGTAGCGTGCGCTGTGTGTGCTTCAATAAACCCCATTACCTCTCTCACTCTGATTAGTGGGTGTGTCATTTTCGTCTCATACCTGAACACGTTAACTACTTGGTACATTTTCAGTGGGAGGTCTCTGCGCCCCTTAACCCACAGAGACCACATGTAGTACATTACTGTCTCGCTGGTAGGCCTCAAGTAGAGCCTCTCATTGAACTTCTTAGTGCCAGTGCCCTCTACAACAAAGCTCTCGCCTCCAAAGCCCTGGAGAAAGTCCTTCTCGCGCGAGAATACGGACTCCGGTATTAGTGCGGGAAAGTATGCCTCCACGTGGCCCGTTCTCTCCAGGAGCTCAACTAGCATTCTCTGAACAAGCCTCAGCGCCTTTAGCCCATAGGGCCTCCAGACAACCATGCCTTTAACGGGGTATCTTATGTCTATTATGTCAGCCTCTCTCAAGACCTCGTGATACCACTCACTAAAGTTCTCGTACTTGTCTATTCCTATGCTCTTCCACGCCATGAGCGCTGCCCTTGAGAACCCTCTCACAGAGAGCCTTAACGATACTACTATCTATGAGTAGATTTCTGCTTTTAACAGTTTTCTCAATGTAGCTCCTCAGGAAAACATCTGCTAGTAGACCCCCTCCCCTCAGCACTACGTACCAGTTGCTATTACCAATAACCAGGTCCCCGCTACACTCAACAAGGACTCTGCGCAGTAGCTCTAAGACTCTCGCAGAGACGTCTACTAGTAGCCCCGAGTGCAGGGTCGCCGCGAAGGGCTTACTGCACATAGCGTAGAACACTTCGTAGCACAGCCTAGTGGCCTCTCTCAAGTAGCCAGCGTCTCCTAGAGCCCTGCTAAGACCCCCCGCTCTCACTGCGAGCCCGCGGGCCTCTAGCACAGTCTCTCCGAGAGACTCCACTATGTGCTTGCTGAGCTCCTTTGCCAGCGCGCCGTAGTCGCGCTCGCTGACCTTAACAACAACTCTGGGCACCAGCTCGAGCACCAGGCTATTCACGGTCTCCTCCGCGCAGCTGAGTGTAGAGTTGTGGCAGAACCACGTAGTCGGCAGCGTGGTGAGAGTGACGGCTGCAATCCCCCTAGTCGCGTAGACGTGACTCTCTGATAGCGCGTTGTCGTGTTCAACTAGTAGCTCTCTCTGAAGCCCCCTAGTAGCGCTGAACACGAGCTCACCGAGAGCTGGGTGAGTAATAGCTCTAACACCTCCCCCGCTGTGGAGGGGACCTAGCACTAGCGCACCGCGGACTCTAACAAGCTCCCCCCGCGCCTCCAGCAACCCTAGTAGGTACCGCAGCCCCCACGCGAAGTGAAACTCCGTGAACTCTCCGTCTCCCACTTCTCTAGCGCTGTAGGAGACTAGGACCACGTTAACTCGCCTTCCACTATCTTTAAGGAGCCTGGCAACCACCGTTAGTAGTCTCGAAGAGGTCTTAGCGGAGCCTCCTACTACAGTGTCGTGGTAGCCCACTACGTGTACCTCTTCCTCGCCAGAGCCGTTGAGCCCGGCTAGTATTAGTGTTGCCTCGCCACTAGTGAGCCTCGTGTCTACTC
>JBMSAO010000034.1:0-4517 GCA_049414425.1 Desulfurococcaceae archaeon | reverse complement strand
GAGTGTTTATGAGTAGACTTGCGTATAAGCTGAGTTTTGTAGACTTCGGAGACGTATGTTCTAAGTGCACAGAGAACTGCTGTAAGAGGTTCTACGCAGTTATACTCCCAGAGGAAGAAGAGGAGTTTAGAGGCGCCTCGTTTACTATTGTAACCGAGAAGGGGCCTGTTCAGTGTATTGGCTCCAGAGGCGGAAAACCCTGTCCATTTCTAAGTGAGAGCGGGATGTGCATGATTTACAGTAGGAGGCCACTTGACTGCAGGCTCTGGCCAGTACTAGTCTACATAGACTTTAAGACACGTGAAAAAATCGTGTACTTGGACTTAGACTGCCCGGCTGTTCGCGAGGGCAGAATACCAGCAGGGCTCGTTGAGAAAATAGTAGAGGTAGTGAAAAACCTCGAGCTCGACGAGAAATGGCTAGAAAAATACACTCTTGCACCGTGGCCTAATAACCTAGTAGAAATAGCGAGATTCAAGTGAACATATTTTTAACTACTCTTCATCCTAAAATTCCAGCTAGAATTTCCTCGAGCTTTTAGAGTTCCTATCCAGCCTATTCCACAGTTAATTATGATAACGCTTAGTAGCAATTTTAGGGGGAAGAGAACGAGGGGGTGCGCCGGGCTATCCCCTAGCTCATAAGTGCACAGACTACAGGTAGCCTAACACGTGCGTAGCTTGGTACCGTAATGGTTACCTAGCTCGGTTATCCCGAGCTAGGCACCACTACGGTATTCGGCTACACGCGTGCTAGGTTACCTGGTGCCTGTGCACTTATGGGCCGGGTCTGGGCCCCGGCGCACCCATTTATACTTTCTAGGGAGAAGTAGTTAAAGGTGCTGTTTTGTATATAGGTTAGTTTTTCATTTGAAGTGGGTTATTTGTTTTTGTGCATTACCTGTTCGAGTAATACAGTTCATTTAGTGTAGAATGTATTACTTCGCACTGATCTCCTCGGCTCGTGGGCGGTGTAGTCGTGTAGGGTGTTACTATTAGTATTCTTCTACGTTTAGCTTCAGCTTCTGCGGAGGGGTGTGTGTAGAGTCCAAATATGACCAGTATAGGTGTTCTGGGGTCTTTAAGTTCTTCTAGTAGTTTAGTGGCCTTTTCGTGAAAGGCCTTTACGTCATTGCCGTGAACTCTGGATTTGACCTCGCCTATTACTAGTACCCTGTTACCGCTCTTCTCGTCAAAGCCCTCTCCGAAGAGATCTACTTCGATAATTCTGCCGTCGTGCTCAAAGAACACTCTGTTCAAGTTCTCTACTTTAACACTCATGTACTTACTCAGCCAGAAGGGGAGTAGCGCTCTCGCGACGTCTTCCACGACAAAGCCGACAACGTCACCTAGTTTGCTGACTTCGTGAGAGAGCTCGCCTACAGACTTAGCCAACTTGTCTACTCTCTCACTCAGACTACTAGTGATCCCCTTGATCTCTCTCAGCTCTCTGCTCAACTCCTCTATCTGCTTCTTAAGCTCAGAGAGATCACTAGTAGGACTACTACGCGTAATTCTCAGAAGCGAAGACAAGACACAGCTCACTACAATCCCGCATAGAGAATCCACTGCTAACACTGATAAAAGAGCCTGCTTAGTAATACTCTAGTAGCTGTGATGAAGTTCCCGGGGAGCGCGAGTGAGCCGTGAAGACACGGTTACTCGCTGAGCTACGAGGTGTTTAGCTGTGCTCGGCGAGCTACTACCTCTACTACAAGTACTCTCCTCCACGTTGTTCCTACTAGTACTCGGCGCTGAGGACTTGAAGACGCGTGAACTGAGCGGTAGAGTAGTCTACGCCTACCTCTCCACGGGAGTAGTACTCTACGTCCTCACGCTACTCACTGCGAGGAGCCTACTAGAAGTACTAGTCTACACGGCATTTACACTAGCAGTAGCCCCAGGCTTCTTCTTCGTGCTGTACAAGCACAAGTTTACAGGAGATGGAGACGTCTACACGTCACTAGCACTCGGACTCGCCCTGTACCACCCACTAGCCTACAGGGCTACACTAGTTAAACAGGGAGTTCTCCCACCAGCACTCATGGTAGTTCTCTACGCGTCGATCACAGCCGCGCTCTACTCGCTACTACACGGAGTCCTCAATATTCTGCGCCACAGAGATCTCCTCGCACAGGTACCCGCGAAGTACAAGGCACTACTAGTGGTCACAGCCACACCTGTGAAGGCTGGTGAGTACGCTGAAAACCCCAAGTACAAGCACTACTACCCGGTTCAAGTCTTCGAAGTGACTAGTCAAGGCTTAGAAGTGAAGTTTAATCTAGCTGGTCTAAGCGACACTGCTCGAGAGAGAGTTCTAGAGCTCGTTGAGAGGAGCATTATACCCAGAGACTACGTCCTCTGGGTTACACCAGGACTGCCTTACGTCTTCTACATGTTAGTAGGACTAGTAGTAGTCGTGTTACTCGGCGACAAGCCAATTTACTACCTGCTCGCAAAGATCCTGGGAGTCTAGAGTTATTACGCTATTTTAAGTAAGAGTTCACTTTTGAGTACTCTCTCTGTGTGAGTTCGTTGAGCTGGCTTGTTGAGCCCTCAGAGTGGTGGAGAATATACCGTGAACTAATTACCAGCACTCTAAAGCTGAGTTTTCACAGAGATCAAGAGGCGGCAGACACGCTCAGCAGACTCCTCGCAAATAACCCACATGCTATAAGCGCCGAGGAGCTCTTCGAGATGATTAAAGGTAGGAGTGTAGCGCTCGTAGTGGGCTGTAGCGAGGACGCTACTCGCGAACTCGACTACGCGCTAGAGCTGACTAGCCTATCGAGAGCAACAGCGACTATTAGCGCCGCTAATGGAGCTCTCAGGCTACTCTTAGAGAGAGGAGTTAGACCGGACCTCGTCGTGACAGACCTAGACGGGAGTGTGGACGACTTACTCGAGGTCTCCGCTAGGGGTGTGCCGCTCGTTGTCCACGCTCACGGCGATAACATCGAGAATTTAGTAGAGGTCGTGCCCCGCCTACGCGGACCCGTAGTGGGCTCTACGCAGGTGGAGCCGAGACCTCTAGTTTACAATTTCGGCGGCTTTACAGACGGTGATAGAGCTACCTATATTCTCCACCACGCGGGGTACAGGCGAGTTCTCCTCGTGGGCTTCGACTTCGAGAAGCCCTCTAGTTGCCCGGGTAAAGACCTGAGAGACCCTGCAACTAAGCTCGCAAAGCTTAAAGCCGCGAGGACACTACTACTGCTACTCGCGGAGCGGGGAGTAGAGATCTCAGCGGTGAGGTGTAGTGGAGGATCCTGCGGCCAAGTACTTCTCGACCAAAGTCACTAGTAGAGACAGAGCCGTCTTCGAGGCCGGCGTAGCCATAGGGACTGCTGTACACCAGTTCACGGGGACGCCCCTGAAGAGCCTCGAAGACGTGAGAGTACTAGAAGAGGCTATTAAGCGTGCGCTACTAGCGCAGCCTTTTAGAGAGCGCGTTGAGGTTAAAATCCACTTCGAGCGCTCGCCGAGCGGGGGTCCCTACGACTACACTACACTCAGAGCTAGAGACATGGATTTGCGAGTAGTAGTAAAGTACGGCTCTTGTAGAGTAGCAGCGAGACTAAAGTACATTAAAGAACTCGACTACGCTCTAGCTTACATTGAAGACATTGAGGAGGAGGTCAAGTAGAGTGCCTACTAGAGCGGTCGCGTGGGGTGTAGCTGGCGCCGGCGCCTTTCTCGGAGAGTCGGTCGAGGTGATCGATGAGCTCTCGCGGAGAGGAGTGCCGGTAACGGTCTACGTGTCTAGAGCTGGAGAGTACGTGTTGAGAGCTTACGGTCTACAAGAGAGGCTCGAGAGAGCTCTTCTCAGAGTCTACCCAGCGGAAGTCATCTACGAGAGCAGAGAGGTACCCGGCTTCTTTAAAGCATCTAGGCTGTATCACGGCGCGTACTCTCTAGTAGTAATCTCGCCGGCCACTTTGAACACTGTAAGTAAAATAGTACACGGACTAGCAGATACACTAGTCTCCACGCTCGCTATGCACGCAATTAAATCTAACACTCCCCTCTACATCCTCCCAGTTGACCTCTACGAGTCTAAGAGCACTATACCGCTACTCGTAGACAGGAGTAGGTGTGTGCTCTGCGGACACTGCTACGCGGCGAGAGCGTGTCCAACTGGCGCTCTCTCTCCTCACGAGTACTTCAAGGTCTCAGTGGCCCCACACCTCTGTACTAGGTGCTACGTGTGTCTCGCGGAGTGCCCCTACAGCGCTATTAAATTCGACGTAGAGATCACTGTTAAGCCCACGCCCTACTACACTAGTATTATTGAGAGGCTGCGGGAAATGCCAGGAGTAACTATAATTGACACTCCACGGAGAGTACTAGAAATCATACACTAGGGCTACTCTTAAATCACACTCACTCTTAATACCGAGAACGCTAGTCACACCTCATCGAGGCGGATGTAGTGTTTTACGGGACTACACTACACGGGGGAGGATGTGCGAGGTACTAGACTCCCCGCCTCGTAATTATCTCAGCTATTCTCTCCGC
>JBMSAO010000033.1:0-2792 GCA_049414425.1 Desulfurococcaceae archaeon | reverse complement strand
TCAGTTGTAAATACTTGGCTCTTAGAGTAATGCTTAAATACCTTTACATCCACTATAGTTTCTCGGATGATCCGCACTGCGGTGACACAGGAAATCAATAGAGAGGAGCCCAGATGGGAGCCCCGTGGCGTTGGGCTCGACAGGGGCCCATGAGGTGCGGGTGAAGCTAGTGATCCCACACCGAGACCCAACCCCGCAAAACTGTTTAAAACTATCTACAGCTCTTCACAAATATTGAAGACGGGGAAACGCTACTAGTCTACCTCCACCTGTAGCATTATAGAGCCAGGCTCTCACAATAAGCGTTCCGTTGGGGTATACTGTCTGCGTGATTGATATACTAAACCAGATCCCTGCAACCCTGCCGGTTATTCTAGTATCTCTCAGCGCTGGTAGTACCGGCCCCCCAGGCTCATCTATAGCGCTGCCAGCGTACTTATATATTCCGAAAAACCACCCTGTCGCATTATTCTTTATTCCAGCAAGGTAGTAGTATCTAGTAGTACTATTCCACAACGACACTCCTCTAATGCCGTCTACCGGGGAGTCGGGGTTGTCTGTTTTCATTAGCGTGGCGAACGAGACATTAGCTAGTACTCCCGGAGGATACCGGTATCTCAGTGTGCAGCCACCATATAATCCACCGCTGGGATTACCAGTTACTTGAACGCCACTACCATCGCTAGTGTAGTAATGCCTGCGGCCTGAACCGTACTTTTCAAAGTACTGTAAGACGTAGTCTCTGCCCTGGGTGAGGTCGTATACCAGCCCTGTTCTACTGACTACTCTCGCGCCGAGATTTCCAGCTGAAATATTCACTACAGCCCTCGTCTTATAATTATAGAGCTCTACTGTTACATTGGGGTACTGGGGGTCTTCAAACCAGACATGGGTTGTGAAATATTAACTGTGAAGTAACTCCATCTCTGCGTATATATTGTAGCGTAGGAGATGCTTGCTACTAGGAGCAAAACCACTACTGCGATGAATGCTCGCTGAGTCATATACTGCCGCCTCTACCTTTATTAAATACTAGCTTCTCTTAAATGATATATCTGCTCTTAGTAAGCCCTGGGTTGCCCAATTACTATACGTGTACTGGAGCCACGCTGTTAGATTGCATGTTGAGCCGCTTGGCATGTATATTCTTCTAGCTTCAACATAGCCAGCTATATTGTTGGTCCCGGGGGTCATGTATATTATACTGGTCTCTTGGCTCCCAATAATGCCCCATCTAATAATGATGGAGGTGGAGTAGGTATTTGTAGTGTTCACAATGTAGAGCTCTAAGTATGTATCACTACACCCACTGAGAGAAGTTAAAGTGAGCTTCGCCTGGAAGGGCTGGTTAGTGAGCGTTGAATCCACTCTGAGAACTCTGAGGCTTGGTAGCGACAAACTATAGACATCTCCACCAAGGATGAGCGTGGGGCCAGTACTAGCTACTAGCCTACCATTATCATCATAGACCTCTATTACTCCATTAGGGAATATAAATCCATCACGGTAGTTAGGATCAACCAGTAAATCAACCAGTCTAGGAGCGACATTTAACACTGCGACACCATCCACGCCGGCAGTAGCGTTTGCTACGAGGCCACCAGCAGAGTTCTTTAATACAGCATACCAACCGGGGAAAAGACCAGTAACATTTACAAACCATGGTGGAGCATCTACGGTTACAACAAAGTTGTCGAAGTAGACTGTACCGGTGACACCAGTTGTACTAACCCAGTAGCCAACGCCAACACGATTAGGAGTAATCCTCGACCCTGACGGTATGGTTGCATTAGCTAGTATTGTCTGGTTCCAGTGATATACAAACCAAGACGTAAAGTTTATCGATGAGGCAACATAGCTCATGTAGTCATATTCTAGCGTGTAACTTATACCTATGTATTGAGATGCTATAGTACTCCATGATGAACCACTCCAATAATCTATACTTGAAGCCAGTGAATCACCAGTTCTACCCCCCTGAATACTATTTCCGAAACCAATGGTGTAAAATCTTCTGTTAATTGTATTAATATATACTGCATCTACGTAAATCGTAGGAAGACCGGTGAAACTGCTTCTCCAAGCAAGGAATGCTATGTAGAGTGTTCTCCCAGAGGCGACGTAGCTTGATACGTCGAGATTAGCCACTAATATGCATTGAAAACCATAAGCGGCGGGTCCTCGACTTCCAGCAGAGATTTGAATGGCTCTGAGTGCACTATTCCATGTCCAAGTGCACGTGATTGCTTGTAGTCTGCCGCCCGTTATTGGGTTTGTATCGAATGTATCGTAGAATATGGCGTTTCTCTGTACTAATTGAATCGTAGGGGGTGGGACACTGGCGTTTACTATTGCCCGTGTTCCCTGGTTATACAGTGTTACGTTTACGCCTGGTGTGCCGGGGTCTGCGTAGTAGACGACTGGTGGAGCAGTGTTTACTGTACCAACTATGTATCTATGTGCAAAGGCCGCTGCGTATACTACTCCAAGCACTGCGAGGACGAGTAACGCGGCGAAGAGTGTAGTACGCTTCATCCTCTATCACCCTCTCGGTGTAATATCTTCTTTTTTCTTGGTTTTACCCGTGTTGCTGGTGTTTTTGGCTTTAGTAGTATGATTATTATTGAACCAGCCGTAAATGCTACTAGGAGGTTAAATGCTAGGAAGAAGTATAGTGGTCTCCAGGGCAAGTAGTACACCCACGTGTACACCGGCCTCGGGGGGTCAATGTATATTCTGCCAGTAGGGGCTCCAGCCACCGTTACTGTGTATGGTATTGCTGGAATAGCGCT
>JBMSAO010000032.1:0-6842 GCA_049414425.1 Desulfurococcaceae archaeon | reverse complement strand
CTCTGTGTAGGGCTCTGTTATAACTGGGTGTCTCGTCTCGTCTACTACGGGGAACTCGACGTTCGCGGAGGCGAGGAGCTCGCGCGTTCCTCTACCACCAGTAGCGATCACGAAGACGTCGCCTTCGACTTCACCTCTACTAGTAATTGCGCTCTTGACTCTGTAGCCGCTCACAGTAAGCCTGTTTACTCTAGTGTAGAAGTGGAAGAACACACCTAGAGATTTCAGCTTTAAGTAGAGCCTTACAATGTTCTCGAGGACGGGCATTCTACCAGCTGTTGGGTCGAAGAGAGCGCCCGCTACAATGCTCTTGTTTAATCCCGGCTGAACTCTAGCCGCCTCGTCAGGGTCGAGTACTCTAGTGGGAACTCCGTACTCGTTGTGAAACGCGGCGAGTTTCTTAAAGACGCCGAGAGTCTCCTGCCTCCTAGCGATCCACAAGTAGCCAGTCTGCTTTAACTGCAACTCCAGTTCCTCCCTGTAAGCGAGCCAGAGCTCAATGCTCTTCTTCATTAGTATGACGTGTTCAGGCGACGTGAACGAGGAGCGGAAACACCCAATATTCCTCGTAGAGCCCCCAGACCCCAGGTACCTTTCCTCCAGGACAACTACGTCTCTAATACCGCGCTTTAATAGCTCGTATGCTGTGAAGAGCCCACTAATACCCCCACCCACGATCACGACTCTCACTGCTCACCACCAGCAAGGAGCACTCTAGCTGGAACCGGGACTATGGGGGACCTGACTCTGTACTCTGAGAGGACCTCCTCGACTCTCCTATTAGTCAGCCTCGCGAATATTCTCGCGGCTACTAGTAGGCAACTCCTGCCCTGGCAGGGGCCAAAGCCTATTCTCAAGTACTTCCTCAAGACCTCGAAGTCGTCGACGCCGGCTCTAATAGCGCTGACTACGTCGTCTAGTGTTATGTCATTGCAGCGACAAATAATAGTAGTGGCCCTCCTCACTTCTTCACCCATATAGCTCTCACCTCGAGCCCCAACCCCTTGGGGGCTTTGACTGTGACTACGTAGGTTTTATTCCTCTCCCACACCCTGACGACTTTGCCCTCCCCGACTACTTCACCTCTCCTGTTCATCAAGACGACTCTCTCTCCTACTCGAGGAGCCGGTAGAAACTCGTGTGGAAAAGTAACGTAGTCGGCATCAGGCTTCGAGAGGTCCACTACAAAAGCAGCTAAACCGGGACACACTGCTACGCAGACACCACAGCCAGTACACCTGTCCCACTGAACTCGCGGAAGCGCTATAATAGTGTCCATTTGAATGGCCTTCGTGGGGCAGAAGGGCACGCAGATATTACACGGTATCTCCTCGGGGCACTCTAATATCGCGACCGGCCCCTTCGCGAGTCTCTCTCGCGGCGGCAGTAGTCCCAGCTTCTCCAGCTCTCCGAGCTCAATAACCCCGGTCTCCCTGAACCTGGGCTTCTCCACTAGACTCACCCAAAGGAGACTGGTGCCGGGTACTTCTTTCTAAGCTCCTCGAGAACACTCTCAGCGATACTCACGGCCTCTTTCCCCCTCCTCGCTCTTGCTAGTAGTGGAGAAGCCCTGTACTCGTTCCAGAGGAAGTTCAGTATTTTCTCCGCTTCTTCGAGAGCTCTACTAGACGCGGAAGACTCGACTAGTCTAGATACCGCGGCTAGAGCGGCGACTCTCCCTTCGAGCATCGCTGTAGTGGCCTCTTCTATGCCAGACGCGTCGCCAGCAATAAACATGTTCTTCACAGTAGTCTCTAGCAGTCTCGTTCTGATCGGCGCGAAGCCGCCCAGCTCGGGAACATACTTCACTACAGCGCCTGCTTGAATAGCTAGCCTCGAATCCGGCTCTAATCCAATAGCGAGGAGCACTAAGTCCACGTCGTAAGTCCTCTCAGTGCCCGGCACGAAGTTGAATTTCTCGTCAACAGCCGCTACGACAGCTCTCTCTACTCTCTCCGCCCCCTCAACGTACTTAATAGTATGCCTCGTGAGAATAGGGACGCCGTACCTCCTGATCTTCGCGGCGTGAACAAACCACCCTCCAATCTCGGGCATTATCTCGACTACCGCGCTCACTCTCACGCCGGCTTGAAGTAGTTGATACGCGACTATGAGGCCCACGTTGCCAGAGCCCACGACTAGAGCGTTCTCGCCGGGCTCTACGCCGAACTCGTTCATAATAGTCTGCGCTCCACCGGCTCCAACAACGCCTGGTAGGTCGTTGTTGGGGAAGTCCAAGGAGCGCTCCTGTGCACCGGTGGTTGCAATTAGAGCTCTGGGCTTTACTACGTAGTGTGTACTCTCGCTCGCAACGCCCACGAGCCCGCCTCTAAAAACACCGTACGCCACGCTACTCGTGAGCACTTTAATTCTCCCGCTCTCCCTGATCTTCCTCGCCAGCTCCTCGGCTATTTGAAAGCCGCGTAGCCCCCCAAAGAGCTCGACACTGCCAAAGAACTTGTGTGTCTGCTTGAGTAACTGGCCGCCGAGTTTAAAGTGCTCGTCAACTACTACGACGTCTAAGCCGTAATTCGCGGCTGTCAACGCGGCTACGAGGCCTGCTGGGCCTCCCCCGACAATTAACACGTCTGTCTCTATCCTTTCACTAGAGATAGGCGTAGAGTTCTCTACACTAGCACTCTCTCTTAAGACCCCCCAGCCGCGTTGCCGCTCAACTACGAGCCCTTCGCGCACAGGGTATTTACAGGCCTTAGTGTTCGGGACACCATTAATAGTCATGAAGCAGCTACTACACTTACCAATCATGCAGAAAGACCCGCGCGGTCTGCCAAGCCTGGGACTCCAGCTAAAGACGTCTACGCCGAGAGCGTAGAGAGCTACTGCGACGCTCTCGCCTTCATACGCCTCAACTGGCTGCCCTTCAAAGTAGAAAATGACTTTTCGCCCGCGGTGAAATGCCAGTATAGGGTGCTCGTATATCCTCCTATCTCTAAGTGGCAATAAAACACCCCCCAGTCTAGTTACGAGTATACTACGCGCGGAAAATATTAAGCTTATACGCATATAAAGGCGTAAAGACTAGACAGTCGTGCACGTACTCCTATCTACGCGCCTCTCGAGTCTCTGCGAGTACCTGGCACCAATTTAATTGAGTTTGAACAGAATAGGCCTAAGACGCGGGAGATCACAATGAAATCCCGGACCTCCTCACGTGCCCAGATCCACTCAACTATTGCGTGGACTATAGCGCGAAACTAATACACGTCTTTCTGGGCGAGTGATATTAACTAGCACTCTGCACACCAGCACAGCGTTCACGCGTGCTCGCGAGTTCATTAATTAATTATTACCCAGTTTTACGTAGAAATGAGCTTGGAGCGATTTCAGAGAGCTGTCTGGCTGGGCGTGTCGCACTGTGGGTGCGGCGGCTACTCTCAGTCTGAACAAGTGCATGGATCTACTAGAAGCCGTCAAGAAGTGCGTGAAGGTCCTTCCAGGGAAGAGAATTAAGCTGAGCGATCCCAGCTGTGAGGGATATCTCGACGCGTTCAGAGAGTGTACTGTGCGCGCGTACGCTAATAGAGTCGTGCTCGACGAGGCGACTACTAGTGTTAAGCTACTCGTAGAGTTCTTGAACACGGCTCTTAGTAGTGTTGGTGGCAGGGGCTGGCTTCTCTCAAGGGAAATGAGTAGCTTTGTGAAAAGCCCCGTTGAGCACTTGAAGAAGAAGCTTACTCTCTACCTCTACGACCTACTGAGAGGTAAGCTGAGCCTAGAAGAGTACGCTGTTAAGGCTAGAGCGGCTGTGACGTCTAGCTTGAATACTAACATGAGAACTCTCTACGAAGTGTGGGTGCTGACGAGTCTACTACGCGGTCTGGGGAAACTGGGAGGTAGAGTAGTCTACCCAGAACACGGCATAGTGCACTTTGACAGGGCTGGTAAGCAGAAAGCGGGCATACTCCCACCCAACTTCGCAGTTAGCATTCCGAGTAGGGGCTCTCTCAGCTTCTTTCTAGAAGCCCCTCGGCCAATCGGCTGGAGGGACTTCAAGGACTTGAAAGCTGTATGGAGACTCTACACGACTCTCAGACCAGACATAATGGTCTACCCCGGGCTGGTCGAGAACATAGTTGACCTCGAAAACCCGGATCTCCCTATTCGCAGACCCCAGGTCATTATTGAGTGTAAAGAGCAGAGTGACTGGTTTCTCCGCGTGAGGGAATTAAAGGGCCCCCTCGCACCCTCATTTAGCTTTGACGAGTGGTTTAAACGCTGGCTTTCAGGGCTGTGGACGGGTCTCGCGGACGTTCTCGGTATTAGTGGTGATGTTATTAGAGAGGTGGCTGAGGGTAAGAGGCGCGGAGTGAGAGTAACAGAGGTTCAGCTAGTACTATTCTATAAGAGTGTGTACAAGCCCGACAAGTTCTACTTGGTGTCCAAGCCGGCACTTCCAGGCAACACAAAGAGGTTTCTTGAAAACGAGGGCGTAATTGTAGTAGACAGTGTACAGCTGGGCTGTGAGGAGTGCATTGAAGAGGCAGTTAAGGGCGTCTTGGACTACGCTAAGCCGGTACTAGAAGAAGAGGAGAGGCTGAGACTTCTAATTGACAGAGTACTGCGCGAGGCCCGGTCTCGCGGAGTCGACCTGTCTAGTAGCGAGCTACTCGACTACTTAGAGGAGTTCGTGGTAGAGAACATAGACAAGGTCATAAGCTACTTGACCAGTAGGAAGTGGTCTCACAGTGCTACTGCTAGTGAGACTTCAGCTTAGCCGGCTTTAAGAGCTCCTCTACGACCTGGAGCCACGCATCTATTACTCTGGGATTCCAGAACTCAGCCCACCAGTAGTCGCTGTCTAGTGCGTGCCACAGAGCCCACCTAGCTTTCTTCGAGACCTCGTCTCTCCCGTGTTTAGACTCGTACTCTTTCACAGCGGCGTAGAGCCTCTTAGCCCTCTCCCAGTAAATAGTGTGGTCTCTCACTTCACCATGCCACTTCGCGAAGCCGCAGAGCCAGCTCGCAGTCGGCACGTGAGTTAATTTCCTCCTAGCGTCCGCGCGCTTAACGAGGTCTCGTAGTATTGCGAGCTCTAAGTAGCCGAGTCTCTGACAAGCTAGTAGAAGTGAGACTAGTTTCTCGTAGAAGGGTGCTGTGAGCGGGGGTTTTTGCGAGAATATCATCCAGTTCTCCCCATCTAGAGCTACTACGAGAGTGCCGCCTGCTATTAGCTTCTCGGCTATTTTCAAAGCGATCTCGTACGCTGACCTGACTGCGTGGATTTCACTTCTAAAGCTGTTTTTAAAACTCAGCGCGTTGCTAATCTCGTGGTCTCTGAAGAATACTAGTAGAGAGCCCTTCTCACCCTTAACGACGTAGGGCTCTAAGTGACTACACCTGTCACCAACAGACCTCTCGAGGTGGCGCTTGTTATCTAGAACGGTGTACTCGATTCCGATGTCGCTGTAAATGTCGACGAGCTTCATGTGAAAAGCCATCTCGGGTGTCCAGGCGCCACGAGGCTCTACTCCCACGACTCTCCTAGTGATCTCGGCGCCGTACTTGACCTCCTCCTTCACGATGTCTTCGGCTCCGAGGTGCTCTATTAAGTAACCTGCAATACTGTGAGCGTACATGCTCGTTAAGACGTCTATCTGCCCCCGCGCGGCGGCATCTCTGTACATCTGCAGGGTTTTTCTCACAATTTCTCCACAGGGACTACTGGGCTCGAGTAGCCCTCCATTGTGCTTAACGCCGCGCTCGATTAGCTCTACCCACTGTGCGAGTAGACTTGGACTCAGATTGTAAGTACACCTGTACTCCCTGTACTTCTCCAGGACCACGGCGTGGTGGTAGTAAGGCCCCTTACTATATGGCGCCAGCTCCTCGCTACACGTGTGTATAAAGGCCCATAGAGCGTGGTATAAGCCGCTTGGAAGGTAGTTTGGCGCCTGGTGGTGGTGCCAGACTAGAGCTAAGCGCCTGGTAACGCTGTTAAACGCGTCTACTACTCTGAACCTAGCCTTGTCCAGTACGCTCCCCTCCACTTTGAGCACCAGCTCGTAGCTACCCGGCGTTCTTGGAGCGCTTATCTCGACTACGTACTCCCTCGCGCCGGGTTTAAGCTCTACGCTCGCTAAGAGCCCCCTGTGCCAGCTAATACTCGCAGTCACGCTCTTCGAGGTCGCGGCCACAATGCTGACTAGTAGCTTATCTCCCGGAGCGGTAACGGGCGTCTCGGGTATAATGTATGCCTCGACGTGGCTCGCTGACATCGCCAAGACCCTTCGCGCTCTGAAATATTATCACTCTAAGGTATAAAAGACGCTAGTGACCATAGTGAGCACGTGAAAAACGCTACTCGAAGGCTCGCGGCCATTACAGCGTTTAATCCGAGAGGCTTGTGAGGTAATCTAAATGACTAAGCCCGAGTACATTATATGGATCTTCACGGCTAAATGCAACCTGAACTGCGTGCACTGCTACACGTATAGGTTTAGAGGGCTGAGAGAGCTGAGTCTCTCAGAGAAGCTGAGAGTAGCTAGCGACATAGGCGAGACCGGGGTTGAGTACGTTAATTTAACTGGTGGTGAGCCACTAATACACCCGCACTTCTCACACCTAGTTAAGACGCTGAGCGAGCACGGCGTAGAGAAGAGCGTTGTTACAAACGCCACCTCTATTCGCGACGACGTGGTCGACCTGCTCCACAGGACTGAGACGTACGTGTTTGTCACTATTGAGGGGCCTCGCGAAGTCCACGACGAGATTAGAGGGAGTGGTTCTTACGACTCAGCCACTAGGGGTGTCGAGTTACTGAGAAGAAAACTAGACGGCTTCACAGTAGTGAGTACTGTGAATAAATTGAATTACAAGAGAGT
>JBMSAO010000031.1:0-6093 GCA_049414425.1 Desulfurococcaceae archaeon | reverse complement strand
GACAGCAATTGTGTAATAAGCAATTCCTCTCATTGTCGGCTTCGCTACAGGATTTTTGTCAAAACCCAATATTAGCCCCAACCTAGAAGCATAGTCGGTAACACCAATTTTATCATCAATGTAAACCTTCTTCCCACCTTCAATAAAATAAAAGCTAGAAATTTCCTTATACACTTCTTCAACCAACTCCGCAAAATTATTAGAATGTTTCAGTTCTTCATCTGTTATCTTACCATCAGAAGCCTTTTCTCTCAAATAATTTATGAAAGTTGGTATATCTAAAACTTTCTTGCTATTGCTCATTAACTCTACGAATTGTTTTTCATTGTCGTCTTGAACCCCGTCATTATCCAGGGGTTTAACGACTTCAATATACTTTTTTAAGCCCAAATCCAAGGCGTACTTTACGTTTGGATCAGGCTTTAATGGGTCTGTTTGGTATACAGAGATCTCCTGTAGTCTGTTAAGCCATCGCTATCTGTGTCCCTGCTATTGGGGTTAGTATGGTACTTATTTAACTCGTCGACATCTGGGATTCCATCACCATCACTATCCCTAGTCATATTCAAGTAGTTGTAGACGTAGTAGGTAGCCAGGCCCAGGAAAACCACTAAGACAAGTAAGCCAGCAAAGCCACGGCGAGAAAAACCAAACAACCAGACAACACCATTTAGAAAGAAAACACCACCACACCTTAAATACCCTACTCAACAATAAGCAGTGTTTTAAACCAGCGTGGCTCCGGGGTTCCCACTCCATCTCTAATGAAGTGCTAAGTATTGATCGAGCCTCTTCCTACCTAACACCCATATAGAAACCCCTGCGAGCACGGTTCCTTGTAAACCCCTACTCCTCGATCTAAAGGTGTTAGGCAGCTGAGAAGGGGGCTCTGTTAACTAGGGCAGTATTGTTAGTGCTCTAGTTTAGAGTTTTTGCTCTATGAATGGCTGTTTCATACTATACTTTAACTCGGGGTCTTTTTCCCTGGGCTTTTCTAGTATGAATAGCTTCTCGTGGTATATGAGCAGGAAGTCTCTTTCTCTAAGTCTTCTCCACACTTCTCTAGTTGTCTTCATTTTGTGCTGTATCTTAATAACCTCCTCTCTCAGCACGAACCCCGCGTCTAGTAGTGTTAGCAGGAAGTAGTGCGTTACCGGAACATAGTGCTTCTTAATCCTCGTATCACCGACGAGTACTCCTAGCATGCCACCGGGCTTTAAGACCCTGTAGATCTCTCTAGCTACTTGCCTTAATAATCTAAGATACTCATCTAGCCTCCTAGTTCCAGACAGGTCACCTTCAACCCTATTATGTTTAAGTACGGTGGGTGCGTGGCTACCAGGTCAATGGAGTTGTCGAGTATCTTGTCTAGTCTCCTAGCATCTCTATGGAATACTCTATACCACGATCTAAATTCCTCGCGGTCTTCGCGGCCTTGAGCGTGGCTCAGGAGGCCTCTGCGACCACTTTCTCCTAGTGCTTTAACTAAGTGGTAGAGCCTGTGATGCGTTAGCATTACAGCGTTGTAGTTTATGTCTACTGCTGTGCAGTTCCTCCCGAGTAGAATAGCCTCAATACAAGTAGTACCAGAGCCCGCCATTGGGTCTAGTACAGTACTTCCAGGCTCAGTGTACTTGAGAATTAATGCGCGGGGTGTCTGGGGGGCCCAGTTAACACAGTAATCTCCTCTGTGAGTAGTCCACGCACCTATCTCCGGAAAGCTCCACACTGTAGTCGAGACATCAGTGAGCTCTTCTGGTAGTGGCTCAAGTCTCTTAACTTCTACTGGCTCGAGAGAAATCACCTGATCCTCAATAACAATAGACTTCTGCCTAGAGACAGAGTCCAAGTACTCCTCGACAGGCGCTTCCCTCATAGCTCCTAAACCCCTATAAAGCGCTCAGAAAGCACGAATATATTCGCACTCTAGTTTACACAGCTGTAGCTTTAACACAACTTCTTTAAACCCTATTACTCCCGAGGCGAGTACACGCAGATCTGTTCTCAGAGAGAGCGCAGTGTTCCCGGCTTATTAGTTAAATAGTCGCTCGTAGCGACAGCTGAGTAGAGGTTAAAAAGAGGTTTATGAGTGGAGAAGAGAGTCTATGTTACTTCCTCTGTGCTAGTATGCTGTCTAGTGCTAGTAGTGCTGCTATGTTTCCTTTAACGAGCTCTACTTTAGTTTTGAGGTCTGCGGCGGTCTCCTCTTCTTCAACCTGCTCGTTTACAAACCACTGTAGGAAGGCCTCGGTAGCCTTATCACCGTTTTTCCTCGCGAGCTCTACTAGATCCCAAATTCTCTGAGTATTCCTCCTCTCAGCTTCGTAGAAGTCTCTCACAGCCTCCTCTACACTACTCCACGTAGTCTTCTCGGGAACGACTTCATATGGTTTAACACTCCAACCTCTACTCGTAATGTACTCGTATATTTTCACCGCGTGCTCTAACTCCTCTCTAGCTTGAGCCATGAAGAAGTTTGCAAATCCATTTAGCGCGAGGCTCTTGAAGTACGCAGCCATAGCGAAGTACAAGTACGCGTTTCTAAGCTCCTGATTTAACTGCCTATTCAAAGCCTCAACTATATCTCCACTCATATCGAATCCCTGAATTGACTGCCAACAGGCTCTCGACTGAATGATAAATAACAGGGTTATATATAGTTTACCGAGCATAGTTACTCGCAGTGAAGACCCAACTAATGAGGAGCCTAAAGAGCTTATCTACGTGAGCTTTACCAGTTTAACCTGTGGAAACACCTTAATAACCTAAGTTTAAAATTATTGTCCTCCACCTTCAACTCCGCGTTGTGATTAATCAGCTACGTAGAGCGAGCTCCGGCTTCTTTAAGTGAAACTACTCTCAGCTCACACATAGAGGGATTTTGAACCGGAATAACAGGTGATTCTCAAAGCCGCGGATAAGTAGCTCTAGTCTACTTAAAGACGCTACTCAGAATTATTGACGTGGATGCTCTGAATTAGCGTGATTCAGTATTCCGTAGGGTTCGCGCTCGAGAGGAGAGCTCGTACTCCTCAGTAGAACACGATTTTACGTAGTGGACGTGGCTATAGAGTTTTAAAGAAAATAAAGATGATTCTATGTTAGAGCTGAGATTAGTGCTTAAATAGGTGCTTATCTTGGAGATTAAAAAGCGCTTGTTGCCTGCTGTATTACTTATAGTGTTCCTGTATACCGTAGTCGCGTTCGCCGGGGTGTTTACTCCGAGGCACAGTAGGTTTACTGTTAATGTAGCTGATGCTAGAGTAGTCAGCATAGAGAGCCCGTATCCACTCTGCACCACCATATACTATAATGACTTCGAGTCAATTCCCAGCGACTGGGTTGTATTTAATGCTACTCTGACTCCACGTGGATACATTGCTCCTCAAGGCTACTGGGGGTTGGCGCCTGGGTTTAGTGGGTCTGGTCTGCGCGGATTTCCACTCGTGTGGCAGGTTAGAGAGCACAGAACACGTGGCAATCGCAACCCTGATGTGAGGTTTACTCCGCAAACTGGGAATGCCATTAGAATTGACAGTTACGCTGCCGGAGCCTCCTCTTACGGTAACGGCTACTTGTTCCTCATAGCACCCCGAGAACTATTCAGTAACACAGTAGTCAACAGTAGATTTGATGCATACTTCAGCTTCGGGAGGACTCGAACTATCGGGTTCATAGACCTTGTCAACGCCACTATTGACAGGAGAGACGACGCAGTAATATTCTCAACGTATAACGACTGGAATCCGTACTGGAGAAGGTATGGTACGCCGAGTTACATAGGGCTCTACACTGTTAGTCAGGCTGGTGGGCCTGTACGGTACAACATTAACAGTAGTGTTGGCGACTTATCTGGGTACGCTCCATACCTCACATATGTTACAACTATGGCGGATTACTGGACTGGGCAGACTGTCTACTTCGATGTGTTTTGGGTAGCGATTTACGGCGACTCCACAAGGATATATAACTTCACATTCCCCTATGGTAGATATCGCGTCGTCTTGGAGAGGAGCGGTACTCTTGGCGACTACGGCTACTTGGATTTCGGCATGACTGGTTTCACAGGTGGCTACTGGAGTCGAGACTTATCGCGTTTAAGTGAACTGTGCTTCTCCAGTAAAGTCAAGATTGCGAGTGGAACTGGCTGGGCTGGGTTGCTACTAACAAACACTACGCGCCACTACGCAGTAGTAGTAGATACGAGTGGGTACCTCAACATACTCTACTACAGCGGCACGGCGTGGGCGACGCTAGCGAGGTGGAGTATACCAGGCTACACTAACAACGCGTGGTACACACTCTCAGCACTCTTCCAGAGGGACTCGTCACTAGTAGTATTCTACGTAGACCTGTATGACTCGCTGGGAACTCGGCTCCTCTCCGTGTCATTTAACTCCACAATTCCAGCGCAGATATTTACACCACGGTATCTTGGGCTAGCAGTGAACACTACTAATAGACTCTACATAGACGCTGTATTCGACGACTTCCAGGTCGCTGTGCTCCCGAGAGTCAATAGCCTAGACATGGTTGTCGAGACGTATATCGGGTACGGCTTAACGAGCCGCGGCCCACTCTTCAACGTAACAATATACCCCGGCGAGACGAGGTATACTTACCTCTGGCTAGACAGCGCGAGGAGCACTATTCCGAGCACACTGTACTTAAACCTCACACTCGTCAACTCTACTAGTGGAGCCACTACTAAAATTCAGATTCTAGGGGGCGTAGTAGTCTACGATACAACCTCTACTATTCCCCTATCGGGCTCAGGCAACTACGTGCTACTAGAAGGCTACTTCACTCAGCCACAGCAGTCCGCTACACTAATACTATACATAGTAGCCTGCTCAAGCCCAACGCTAGGAATCTGCGCAATAATCAAAGTTACAGTACACTTGTACTGATTCTAGTGGTTCTAGTAAGACGGTGAGCGGAGAGTGAGTCCTCTCAGACCCCGCCAAGCGCGCGCTACAGGGTTCCTGGTTTAGACTAATATGCTCTCACCACGGCACCCCCGTCATTACCGCGCTAACCCAGCACTCACCACACTCTGAACTCTCCTCGTAGTAGCAGTTTACTTCAACGCCGGTTCAGGACTTCAGCTGTGTGAGAAGGGGAGCGAGGTGAGTCCAGGGAGGAGGGATGTGTGGGTGAAAAAACGGGGATTAGTGAGGAGTAGTCTCTGCGGCTACATGCACTTACGAGTCTTCTTGCCTTCTTCTCTAGCTTCTTTCTTCTCCTCCTTCCCCTTCTTCTGGCTCACGCCGACTCCCCCACTAATCTATTTCCACGTCTACTACTTAATAAGCAACGGCTGGGTAATCAGGGTCTTTGAGCTCGTTTGAGTCTTCGAGAATTAACCTAACCCGCGCTTAAACCCTACGGGGCTTTGCTAGGTCTCGTGAATGATGCATCTCGCTTCACTCTACTGCTCACTGAGAGCTCTGAGAACCCCCTTCGTAGAGACCAGGCTTTTAGGTATTCGAGCCCAAGCCGTCTTCTTCGGGTCAACTAACTGGCTAACACCGATGTCAACCCCCAGGCTCGCTAAGATGTAGGCGTCGACCCAGTCTAGTCCCAGCGCCCTTGATAGTACATTAGTGGCTTCTCTAGCCGCCTCCACGACCGCCTCTTCGATATTGACGGCTGAGGTGAGAATGAAGGTTGAATCTCCGTACTCGACAACAGGCCATCTCGGCGCGTAGCCCTTTACAACTCCCACTCTGACTAAGACGCTACCCGAGACTTCGCAGGCAGCTACGCAGACCTCTCCATGACCCATAGCGGCGTGTAGGTCTCCGACTCCGAGAAGCCCGCCCTCGTAGAAGACTGGAAGGTACACCTTAGCGCCCACAGTTATGTACTTGGTGTCTAGGTTTCCGCCATGCCTACCGGGAACACCCGTTGATGGTCTTTCTGGCGAGGCGACGCCCACAACCCCGATCATCTTCCACGCGGGGATTCTAAAGCCCAGCACCTCTGCGTAGTCGTCTACAACTCTACAAGACCTAGTCCTAGAGGCTTTCACGTACTCGCCCAGCACACCGGCCCCCGGAGCTGTCACTACAAAGCCCTGACTAGACGTCT
>JBMSAO010000030.1:0-33070 GCA_049414425.1 Desulfurococcaceae archaeon | reverse complement strand
CACATTAAATAGTGGCGAGAAGTAGCCGGGCGGGGATTCGAACCCCGGTCACGGGGTCTCCTCCGTGTGCGGCCAAAGCCCCGCATCCTTGGCCGCTAGACGACCCGGCTGTCTCCAGGATAATATATTTTGGAGTTGGGGGTTTTAACCTCGGCTTAGAGGGTTTTTAAAGGGCTCAATAGTCCCCACTTATAAGCTTAGCGTTAAGTTTATAAGGGGATTTGCGTATCTGTATACGGTCTCTAAGTGGGTGTAATGGTGCTCTCCGAGGAGAGGTTTGGAGAAGAGATCACTACTAATACAGGCTCTTCTGCGGCTGGTAGTGAGGAGTCTAATTGCCCACCAGATAAAATCGTTTACGACTCTGTGAGAGCTGAGTATGTGTGTCTAGAGACTGGTGAAGTTATAGCAGATAGGATTATCGATGATAGAGCTGAGTGGAGAGCATTTACACCAGAAGAAGAGGAGAAGAGGGCGAGAACAGGAGGCCCCATAACTTCAACTGTTCACGATATGGGGCTATCTACAGTAATAGACTATATGAATCGCGACGCCTCGGGTAAGTCGCTAGTCAGTAAGAGACACCAGTTAAGTAAACTGAGGAAGTGGCAGTCCAGGATTAAGGTTATTACCAGTATCGAGAGAAATCTAGTTCAAGCTATGAACGAACTTGACAGAATAACTTCTCTCATGAGCTTGCCATCGTATATTAGAGAAGAAGCAGCCAGGATTTACAGGGAAGCAGTAGAGAAAGGACTTGTGAGAGGGAGGAGTATTGAAGCCATTGTCGCGGCGGCCGTGTATCTCGCGTGCAGAATAAGAAAAGTGCCCAGAACTCTGGACGAAATAGCAGAGTGCTCGAAAGTTGAGAGAAAGGACATAGCGAGGTGTTATAGACTACTACTGAGAGAACTAGGTATTAAAGTGACAACAGTCGACCCAATAGACTTCGTCTACAGAATAGCAAGTGCTCTGGGCTTACCTGGAGCAGTTGTTAAAGTAGCAATTGAAGTGCTGAAAACAGCTAGAGAAAGAGGTATAACAGGAGGCAAAGACCCAGTCGGGCTTGCAGCAGCGGCTGTGTATTACGCGTGCGAGAAACTAGGTATTGAGAGGTCTCAAAAAGAAATAGCGAGCGTAGCTGGAGTTACAGAAGTTACTGTAAGAAACAGGTATAGAGAGCTCGTAGACGCGTTAAACTTAGTAGAAGTAGAGTAGCATAGATTAGTTTGCTGTGTAATTATCAGTGGCGCGTTTTTAACTTAAAAGTTTTAAGTTAAAAACAATGTTTATAGTAGGTCTCTATCAGAGAGGTCTTTGCTACATGACTATAATATTCTCTGGGTTAATTCCAAGTTGCTCTATAAAAATCTGTTTTACTCGCTGCCTCTGATCTCCTTGAAGCTCTATTCTACCCTCTTCTTCTCTAAAAGTGCCTCCAGTGGCAAGTTTTATTTTAAGGAATTTTGCCAGCTGCTTCAATAGCTCTTTGTCGTTTGGTAAACCATCAATAATAGTAACGGGTTTACCGAATTTTCTCGTATCGAGTCTCACTTTTATTAATGGCTGATCCACGAGTAGTCTTTCAATAATCTCCTGGGGGATTTCACTGGGATCTTCTTTAGCCATAATTTAATTTCCCACCGCCTAGTAATAATTATAACTAAAGCCTATAAATACCTACTTCTAAATGGTATAAAGAGTTGCCTTAGAGGGGAGATTGTGGCTAAGTACAAGTGTGGCAAATGTGGATATGTATTTGACCCTGAAGAGGCGAGTAGAATATATGGGAGGCGAATTAGATGCCCCAAGTGTACATATGAAATAGTCTACAAGGCGGCGAGGCCTTATAGAGTAGTAAGAGCAATATGAACACACATAATCATGGCACTAGTTACTCACTAAGTAGAGCTCGTAGACAAGTAGAGTCCGGCTAGCTCTAATGCTACTTTAGCTGCTAGAATACTAGTTATATTGCTAGCGTCTACAAGGGGGTTTACTTCTACAATGTCTACTCCAACTACTCTTGGAGATTTTTCGCGTATTCGATCAAGAATACTTATAAATGTTTTAAAGTCAATGCCGAGGGGCTCAGGGTTCTGAACACCCGGAGCGTATGCGGGGTCAAAGACGTCCATATCCACGCTTATATACACACGCCCCATCTCCTCTAATTTAATATCCCCCCGTAGAGAGGCGAGTATATTGTAGAGCTTTATCTTACTCTTCTTAGCGAAATCTAGTTCCTCCTTGCTATAAGCTCTCGAGCCTATGTGTACAATGTTTAAATCAGAATAGGCCTCTAGAAGCCTTCTGAGGAAAGTTGCATGATTTAATTTTGAGCCCAAGTACTCGTCTCTAGTGTCGAGGTGCGCGTCGAAGACTATAAGTGTGTCGATATTATTAATGAGTTGCTTCACGGAGAAATATGTGAGTAAGTGCTCTCCTCCGAGAATAATTATTAGCCCGCTATTAGTTTCCTCGAGGACACCTCTGAGTCCCAGTTCGATATACCTAGCTGCGCGCTCTGTATCACCTGGAGGTAAGAGGACGTCGTAGTGATCTCTAAACCCCACGTCTTCTAGAAAGAGGTCAGCTGTAATCGAGTAGAGCTCAATATTACACGAAGCCTCTCTAATACTCAGAGGCGCGAACCTAGTACCTGGTCTATACGTGCCGGTATAGTCTAGAGGAGCTCCAATGACATTTAGTGGTGAGTGCTCTTCTTCAACACACCCGAATAAGGGTCTTTGAAATACAGCTCTCCACGACATCCCTGACACCTAGGCAAGGGGTACTCTTTACGCGGTAAATACTAGAGCAGTAATAGAGTCGACCCTAGTATTTAAGCCGAGGAAGCAAAAAATAAACAAGTGTTTTAGGCTAAGCGTGAGTAAAGGTGCCTCTAAGTCTACTGGAAGGGGTTGATGTCTCTTGAGTAATGCCGAGGTACAGGACAAAATACTAGAGCTAGCTAGAAGGAGGGGTATTTTCTGGCCGTCGTTTGAAATATATGGTGGTGTAGCTGGCTTTTATGACTTCGGACCTGTGGGAGTCCTCATTAAAAAAAGCATTGCAGACCTCTGGTTGAAGTTCTTCGTTTACCTGCAGGAAAATGTTTTTGAAATAGAAACCCCGATTATAAATCCACGCACAGTCTTTAAGGCTAGCGGGCACGAAGACCACTTCACCGACCCTGTTCTTGAGTGTGCTAGTTGCGGCAAGATCTACAGAGCTGATCACTTAGTGAAGGAGCTCATAGGTTTAGATGTAGAGGGCTACAAGCCACACGAAATAGACGAGATCGTTAAAAAGTATAACTTAAAGTGCCCTGAGTGTGGTGGTGTATTTAAACCGACGACGCCGGCCCTGTTACTATTTACTACCGAGATCGGGCCCTACAAGGGCTCTACAGGCTACTTAAGACCGGAGCATGCACAGGGCATGTTCATAAACTTCGCGAAAATGCTTAGAATTATAGGTGAAAAACTCCCTCTTGGAATAGCGCAAATAGGCAAAGTGACTAGAAATGAGATTTCACCTAGACAGGCACTCGTACGTCTCAGAGAATTCATAATTATGGAGATCGAATTCTTCTTTGACCCGGCGAGAGAGCAGGAAGATATCAGTAGCATCTCTGAGAGAGTTTTAGATGAGAGACTCAGAGTTGTAACTGCAGATATGAGAGTTAAGGGTATTGAAGAGCCTGTTGAGTTAACGGTGAGAGAGCTTATTACAAATAAAGTTGCTAAGTCAGCGTGGCTTGCCTACTGGATGGGCGTTGGAAATATCTTTGTGAAGAGCTTGGGTATACCAGCTGAAAAGATAAGGTTCTTCGAGAAACTACCCCATGAGAGGGCACACTATTCAGCTCAGACCTTTGACCAGGAGGTCTACACTTCTAGATATGGCTGGATTGAAGTTGCTGGATACGCTTACAGGACTTCATACGACCTTGAGAAGCACGCTGAATATAGTAAAGCGGATTTGACCTACTTTAGGAGGTATGAGAGCCCAGTAACTAAAGTAGTAGAAGTGGCTTATCCCAATCCAAAGGAGATAGCAAAAGTAGTTGACTCCTCGAAGTACCCGGAGGTTATGAAAGAGCTTTCTCAGCGAAGTCCTGAGGAGCTGTATAGAGAGCTCTCAGCTAAAGGTGGCGTAGTAGTAGCAGGAGTACACCTCTCAGCTAATTGCTTTGTAATTAAGAAAGAGGAGGTTAAGATTCACGGAGAGAAGATCTACCCACACGTAGTGGAGCCGTCTTTTGGACTAGAGAGGCTAGCGTACGTAGCTCTAGAGTACGCGTACAGCGAGCGCGATGAAAAAATATTCTTGAAGATACCACCCTACATAGCTCCCTACCAAGTGGCAGTTCTACCTCTTGTAGCTGGGAAGAAGCCGGAACACGAGAAAATGGTCAGTATTGCAAGAAGTATTTATAGAGACCTAGTAAAGCGTGGTTTTAGAGTTATTTACGACGAAGAGGGAAGTATTGGAAGGAGGTATGCCCGTATTGATGAAATCGGCGTGCCCTACGCTGTCACTGTAGACTATGAGACGCTGGAGGATAATACTGTTACTGTGAGGGACAGAGACACCACTCAACAAGTGAGAGTACATATCGAAAAACTCCCAGAGTATTTAAGCGATCTAGTATTTAGAAAACTAGACGCATATATAACTGCGTAGTGGTGTCTTTGAAGTACTTATTTTTGCTCTCCAAATTAATATGAATACGGTGTCTAGGTTTTGAGTGAAGAGGCGAGAAGAGAAGAGGGAGTAGCCAAGGAATCTAAAGTAGACATCTCTAAGCTAGTTGCAGTTATACCTCCAGCTTCAGAAGTACTCGGTAAGAAGAAAGAGGCAGTTCTCCCAGAGAAGAGAGTTAGAATTCGCTTTGAGAGAGGGCTTGATAAGCCCATTGCAAGAATACCCAGTTCAATAGCTCAATTACTCGGTGTGAAGAGCGGTGACTCGGTGGAAGTAGTTGTGGCTGGAAAGAAAAAAGCCGTCTTCACAGCTGAAGTCGTAGAGTCTAAACCAGGCGAAGAAGTTATCTACGTATATCCAGCCGAGCTGGAAAAGCAGGGAGTAGCTGATAATAGCATAGCAACTATTAGGAAAATTAAGAAACAGTAGCTCTTTGAACAACAAGCTCTAGTTGCGCAATAAAAGGGGGAAGTTGTAATACTCGTTGTCTCTACAGGAGTCGCGCACGTGTGCTGTAATTATAATCTCTCCAAAAATAATAGAGCTGATTACCAATATTTACCTCGGGATGATAATGAGCTTGTACGACGCGTTCCAGGAACTAAAAGAACTCGTGGAGAGGTTTGAAGGTCTAATTGAAAAAGGCAAAGTAGCCACGTCAACACGTAATGTTGATTTAATTAACGACTTCATCGACTCCGCCGAGGAGATATACCAACACGCCAATAGTGTTTTAGAGGGAAGTAGAAATATTCTAATGGGATCTCAGCGGGAGGACAGCCTCTTCAAATATGCCGACGTCTACTACAGAATGCTAGTACTAGTAAGTATTCCATATACAGTAAAGATACTGGAGTCGGCGTCCTCTATACTCAGAGGTAAAAACTTCGAGGAGCATGCTAACAGGGCTCTGCTTCTCGCTGAGAAACTCCGAGTTCTTGTGGACACTCTAAAACACTAATAAGTCTTCCCCGAACAGCTCTCTTACTAATATCCACTATTTCTACTATGCACCTGCAGCCGCTTAGGTCTAGTCGAGGCGCGGTTCTACTGGAGATCACTACGACAGGCCCGTGTTTAACTGGATAGCCGTAAAGACCCCTCTCAGTCTTTACCACGTACACTTCTATTCTCTTCCCAATGAGATCTCTTTTCATAGCCGTATTGTACTTATTAACGAGTTTTTTAAGCTCTGCGACAACATCGCGCAGAGAACTGCTGTTCTCTACACGTAGTTTCTCGAAAGCTGTAGCGGGGAGCTTCACATACTTGTATAGAGTAATTTTCTCTACACCTATTTGACTGAGAGCTTTTACAGATTCTAGAGTTTTGAGGTACACGTCTCTAGTAGCTAGTGGTAAGTCGTACATTAAGTATACGTATGGCCTTAAACCAGCACTCTTAAGTAGTTTACAGGCATCTATTACTTGTTTAACACTTATAGGCTTGCCAAGCACTCTGTCATTAAACCAATCACACCCGGTCTCAAGCCCTATGTGCACAGTAGTGCCTCTTAGGTATTTACCGAGAGTTTTTGCAACCTCCTCACTCACGAGACACGCTTTAATATTCTCGATCATCACTACAACTCTCCCACTCTTAACCTCTTCTATTGAGTATACAGAGTTGAGGAGAGATTCAACAGCGTCTAGATTTGCTGGTGGATTACAGGGGTCTGTTAATATGTCCTCTACGAGCTCATCTCTACCATAATCTAGAAAATCTGGAGCGCTTAGTACAATTCTGCGAGCACCGTGTTTAATGAGCTCTTCTATTTCGCTAACTACAGACCCTACTCTTCTACTTCTAGGGTAACCTGACATTAGGGGGACGCTACAAAAACCGCAACCAGGGGGTATTCCGCTTGGACAGTAAATCCTCTCAGCGTAAACCGGGCTACGGCACTTCATGCACAATACGCAATTCAATTCACTAACTCTAATTAGCGGTCTGTAGAAGTTACTACACCCTCTTAAAACTTCGACGTAAAACCTATATATCCATGTAGGTCTATAAGACTGATCCACTTTAGTCCACGGCTTGATAGCAGAGAGTACGTTTTTTGGCGTGTAAACGTGCTTAGACGTAATTACAACTCTATTATCACGTTTAAACGCCAACGCGGGCACACTCTCAAGACACTCACCCCCTCCGCGTTTAAGACACTGAATGAGCAGTCTAAGCGGTATCTCGGCTTCTCCCACGATTACGTAGTCTACTTTGAGCTCAACTAGTACTCTCTTATACTCAAAGCTTAGAGGACCTCCAATTACAATAGGTCCTCTAAACCAGTTCTGAATAATATTGACAATTTTCCTTACTGCACGGTAGTCGCTACTCATTGAAGAAATAAAGATGGCGTCAAAGTTACGCACTATTTCAATATTACTAATAACCCTCTCATATGGAAGTAGCAGGGTCTCTTCAAACTCCTCTAATACACCAGCTACTACACGGGGACCCACCCCCACCACGTCAAATGTAGAATACCGCTCACCACTAGCACGTGCAAGAGCGTCTATGACTAAGTATGGCAAAAGACGCACTCACCCAGAAGTTCCTAGTACTTAACTCCCTATGAGCGCAATCACATCGCAGCTTCAAAAATTTTTCGCGCTTAAAGCACGCAACCAAGAGCATAGTGCGGAATTGACTAATCCCCTCACACTTAAATACCTCCTACTACATTATTCACGCGTAGACAGCGGAGCGGTACTAGCAGTTCGTGGTGTGAAGAGACTATGTCTCTCGAAGAGACGAGAGTAGAGAGCGCGTTAGTCGAGTTGACGGCTACAGAGTACTTAGAGTCTATGTGTAGAATCGTGAGAGATGAACTCGAATTACTGAAGTCTATTCTAAGCATATACTGTGAGGGTGGTTCTGGAAAGAAGCAGTTAATAGTTGATGTTTATGAGAAGATCAGGGCTGTAAAGAACCAGGGCGAATCTCAGAAGACAACGATAATGGAGTACCTCGTTAAGAGCAGCGAGCTGGCTTTATCCACTAGAAGCTACATTGAAGTAACTCGCATTTTGGATAGAATAATTCAGCATTTAGACAGCGTAGGCTACAGATTCGTCTTAATGGCTGAAAACAGCGACTTAGTTGGGAGAGAAGAGATTAATGATCTCTCACGATTCATTGACATGCTCAAAGAACAGCTAAACGCACTAGAGGCCTCTATAGATAAGCTAAGAGTCTCTCCAAAGAAGACTCTAGAGACTTTAAATAAAGTGTTTGCTATCGAGGAAGAAATAGACGAGAAGTTTAGAAAGAGTCTCTTTGAAATATACAATAAGTATGCAGGCTCCGTATCGGCACTCTTAATACTAAAAGACATATATGAACACCTAGAAGAAGCCAGCGACTTCTTAAAGAGCGCGGGTGAAGAATTACGATATCTGATTCTACTAAGACTGGGAACAGCGTAGAACAGCCCTCGGAATGTTATGCGCACTTATTACACAATAGAGCAGTAATATTTGACTATGTGTGTGCTAATAAAGTCTACTGGGATGGCTACTACGGGACATTCCTAGGTGTGAATAAGCCTAGAGATAAGAATATTAAAGCACCACTAGAACTCTCTCTAATAGAAACCGTTTTCCTAGTAAAAGAGAATAAGATAAGAGTAACCGAAAATAACAGAGTAGTGAGCCTCGAGGAGCTCCTAGCTCATAGCTCAAAAGTCGTTGAGAGGTTTGATGCTCTCTACAGAGTATATGTTGACCTAAAGGAGAGGGAGTTCGTTGTGAGGAGAGGTCTCAAATTCGGGTGTGACTACTTGGCTTATCGCTATGGTCCTGGCATAGACCACGCGCCATTTGGCATTCTTGTCTACAATACTGGTGATAAGGTAGATCCAATAGAGTTTGTAAGAGCTGGTAGGCTACTGCACTCCGTTAAAAAGAAACTCGTAGTAGCTATTCATGGAAATGACGAAATAAGCTATTACGTGTTCAGCTGGTGGAAGCCGTAAGATTTAAACATATAAGCTTGTGAATTTATTTACTAAACATGCTTAACGCGTCTAACTAACTGGGTGCCCATATGAAAAAAACTGCTGATTTTCACGGGCAAGAATCTTCTAGAAGCAAATTCACTCACTACTCTTCAAGTAGCCGATCACACCACGCTAGTAGAGTAGAAGAGGTGAGAGTCCAGCCGCAGCCGCTAATGGATAAGTGTAATCCCCTGTGCCCACTATTTCGTTGTAGTAGAGACGCTCTATTTACTATTAACAAGCCGGTTAAAGGGCGCATTATTAGAGTAGCTCAGTGCAGGCTAACGGGTAGTGACTGTATTAATGGAGAGTGTCAGTACGCTAGTTGCCGAATTAACAGCCTTCTCCCCGACGGTAAGTGTGTTAAGGCACTGGAGAAAAAGACTTCTAGATTTACAGATGAGGAACTAATAAGGCAAATACAGGCTATGGAGGACTTCGAGTAGGCGAGTAGTTTTGCGGAAAGGTCAGCCCTGCGCGGGTACATCAATTACTCAGCTCTTGTAGAGCTCAATCATCCCGAGGAGATTACAGCTACCGGGTTCTTAAATAGACATGTAATTTCATAATTCAACCGTGTAGGTAGAACTCTACTAGGAACGTAGTTTTTCATGCCTGTTAGAGGCGAGTTGTGTGTTTATTAGAGGCATAGACGTAAAGGCTCTGAATAAGCTTGTAGAGGAGCTGAGAAGACGCAGCCTGTGGGCTGAGAGGCACTCTTACAGTATTAGGATCATCTACAATAACTTAATAGTTGCGAGTCTCCACATCTACCCTGGATTTAATGAGGCTGTTCTCAGACTTTATGGCGATGCGGTCTCAGACGCTTATGTGCAGAATGTAATTAGTGAAGTCCTACCGCGAATGCTGACGGGTATTAAACTAAGAGTAGTGAAAGTAAGGTAGTTAAGCCAAGATTCTCACTTGAGAGGCCTTTCTAAGCCTATTCATCACTGTAAGACCTAGTCCTCTCTCCTCAAAGCCCTCAACTATGCCGACATTGCATCTCATCTCATCAAGCATTCTTAGCGTTTTAAAGAGGTTCTTAGCGACTTCGAACATGTTTGCTCTAGAACCTATTTCAACGACGTGAACACCTCTAATTGACCGGTAGAAGTCAGCTAGCTCTTTACTTGCTACTATGCACACTTTAGAGTGCTTGCCGAGATACTCATTAACTGTGAGCATCATTTTCTCTACCAGCGCCTCGAGATCACCCGATACGGGGTCAATGAGCACTAGCGGTGTCTCGGGAGCGTAGTGCTTGTATCTCATACCTGGTGCCAACGCTGCGCGCGCTTCACTAAGCCCCCTGGCGTAGTTAGGCACAAGCACTCTCTCGCCTAGTACTCGCTCTATTTCCTCTACAGGTATAGCCCCTGGTCTTAAGAGCACAGGTGGGCTGGATAGAATGTTGATAATGGTTGACTCAACGCCGTAGAGAGTTTCACCGGCGTCTATAATAGCGTCTATTTTGCCGTAGAGGTCTTGAATAACGTGCTCAGCTGTAGTGGGGCTGGGCTTACCAGCTAAGTTAGCACTGGGCGCGGCAACAGGCTCGCCAGCCTCTTTAACGAGCGCTAACGCGACAGGGTGTGCTGGCATTCGAACGGCGACTGTGTCAAGACCCCCAGAGACTACTTTGGGAACACTCTTATTTCTCGGTAAGATGAGGGTTAGAGGCCCCGGCCAGAACTTCTCTGCAAGTCTTAAGGCCCTTTCTGGTATATTTGTAGCGACCGTGTCTAGCATTTCAAGGCTACTTATGTGAATTATTAGGGGGTTGTCAAGAGGCCTGTTCTTGACTATATACACTTTACGAGAGGCCTGCTCATTAAATACCAGAGCACCCAGCCCGTAGACAGTCTCAGTGGGAAAGGCGACTAAGCCTCCACTTCTGAGAATATCTACTGCTTTTCTTATAGAAGCTGGGTCGGGATTGAGAGGGTCAACTTTCAGAATAAGGGTCACGGAACAACTCCATTTAGGTACTTGTACTGCTCGGTGAGCACTCCTGGAGTGAAGTTTTCTGGCGGTGTTTTAGTTAGGTACTCGAAGTAGATACAGGCTATTTCATGGGCTTCTTCTTGGAGCACCCTAACGGGTTTTTTCAAGAGCTCAGACGCCTCGTCCCAGGATCGACCCTGCAAGGCTTTAACAATCAATAAGAGTTCTTGAAGCCTACTAAGTGCTAGGCGCTTCTCTCTGGGTAGTAGCCAGTGTAGTCTACTAATTCTAAACATTAAGTCAGCAGCGGCCTCGAAAGTCATAGGTCCAGTGCAGTAAGTCCAGAGCCTATCTAAGCCTATCAGTGTAAAGGCATTAGAGGGGTCGAGGTGTAAGTAGGGCTCGTTATCGAACATTAGTAGTACTACTTCGGGTTCTAGTTCTCTGTAGTTAACGGCTATGCTGTCGAGTAGTTTTATTTTAAACTCGTATTTCGCTATGTCCACGAGCTTAGAGACGCGCTCACTAATGGGCTTAATGACTAGTACAGTGTACTCGCCACTTACAGGGTTTCTGTCGGGGCTCATGTGTATAACGCTAAAGCTGTTTTTAATCCAGAATCTTAACAGCTCTTCTGTCACGCCGAAACCAGCACCAACCCACTCTAATCCGCGCTGAGTAGCCTCTTCAATTATTTTCTGTAGAGCCCAGCTACCAATACCCTTACCTTGAACAGCCGGGTGAGTAGCAATTCTAACAATTCGCCACCCCGTAGTCTTCGCGAATTCGAGGAGTCTTGTGTGTTTTAGGAATCTATCTGGTAGAATATTTCCTGGAATTCTGCCTCCCTTTAGGAGCTCTAGAGCTGTCTTCTCGTCTATGGGGCCTTCCTGCGCTATTTGAATAGCACACACTATTTTACCGGTAGAAGTCTTCACGGCCCTGATGAGGTGGTGAGGAGCGTCGGCGAGCATTCCGAGATCGTCTGGCTCGTTTCTATAGTGTGCAAGGACATATATACCAAAGAGCTGTCGAAGCTCCTCTTCTCTCTCAAAGAGCTCGTGGGGTTCGTACTTGACGTAGATCAGCCTCTTCAACTCTATGTCTTCTAAATCCTTCTCGTCGATCTCAGCTGGCTCGGCGTCTAGTAGTAGTGTTCTGAATTGCCATCCCTCAATTGGATCGTTTAGACTATACCTAATAGGCTCCTCCATCTCGTACTGGTATAGGGTGATATTCTCCACGCTCTTGAGTCTCTTTAGAAATCTCACAGAAAATCCTCTACCAGAGCCTTCGTAGCCGTGAATTGTTGTCGAGAATATTAGCCTATTGTGTCTTTCGAGGATCTTGTAGAGTAGAGGAACGTGTATTCCCGCCGCCTCGTCTACGACCACTAGATCTCCTTTGAGTTTAGGTATAGCTACCGGCTCCCAGTACTCAATACTAAATCCAGGTCCTCGTAATTCGACTACATATCCCTCTCTCTTTATTGACTCGTATTTTAATCTGAGTTTCTCAAGAGCTCTCAAAGCTAGAGTCATTAATGACTGGACATTACTCGGCTCAGGCGACGTTACTAGAACTCTGACTCTAGGCTTCACTTTTCTCAGGCAGTGTATAAAGCCCACTATGCCGATTCCAATAGCACAGCTCTTTCCACGACCTCTATCAGCTGTTAACACAAATACTTTCTTGGTATTCTTTTTCGGCTTCTCGTGAAAGTTCTCAATAATCTTAATTACGTTCACCTGATCTCTTGTGAGAGCCAGCTCATATACCTCCTTGGGGAAAAGTCTTTCCTTGGGTATGTCTATTGCTCGTCTTGGAGCAGGCGGGGCACGCTTTAGTGAGGGCTTCTTAATAACCCTGTTGTTATCAACGTCGTATATAGCTATTCCGTCGTGTTCTAGTAGCTTTTTCTTAAACCACGTGATGAAGATGTGCCGGGGGTCAGGGAATTGAGGTACAGTTAGTGTTTCTTTGAAAATAGTCTTAAATGTGTCCCAAGTCTCCCATGGAGGTGTTAGGAAAAGTATTAAGCCTCCCCCCTCTACGATGCCCACTAGTCTGCCGACGTCATTGGGTTTAAGGTCTTTTGTCAAGTCCATTACTAGTACTTGCACTGTTGTGCCGAGGTACTTCTCGCTCTTCTCGTAAACAGCGTACTCGAATTCTACGAGGTTCTCTGAAGAGACTTTCCTCTCGAAAACTTCCTTTAATATAACGGCATCTGGGAACTCGTCGTGGTAGACATAGAGGCCTTTAATCTCACCAGATTTACTCTTACTCCGGTATTTCTTGGCGTAGTAATTAACAGCCCTAGATGCGAGTATACTCAGTTTTAATGGGTCGGAGCCAGACAGTACTATTAAAAATCTAAATCTATATTCCACGAGCTTGTCGACTAGCTTGCCAATTTCTCTAATTAGTCTTGTGAAGGATGCTGGTATAGTAATGGTCTTTTCGTCGCTCAATACTACTACACGCCTTTAACAGTCTAGTTAGCCGTATGGTAGCTGAATTCTTCTAAATCCACCACTAGTACCCATCTTCTTTATCTCTCTTGATAGTCTCTCGTACATGTCAATATCAGCTTTACTTAGACTAGGCGGTATCCTCGAGAGAGCCTCTAGGAGGTGTCTCCCGCTAACTTTGACTACTTGGAGTGATCCGGTGGTGGCGTAGACTTCTCTGAGGGCTATCATAGTGGCCTCTCTACAGACAGCAGCTATGTCGGCGCCTGTGTACCCCTCTGTTAGGCGTGCCAGTTCCTCTAAGTTTACGTCTTCTTCTAGGGGTATTTTCCTCGTGTGTACTTTGAAGATCTCTATTCGGGCTTTCAGGTCTGGTGGTGGTACATATATTAACTTGTCAAAGCGACCTGGTCTCAGTAAGGCGGGGTCTAGTAAGTCTGGTCTATTAGTCGCAGCTATCACTGTCACTCTGCGAGGTGGCTGTATACCATCTAGCTCTGTTAGCATCTGGTTTACTATTCTATCTATAACTCCGCTCGGATCGCTTCCACGCACAGACGCTATAGAGTCTATCTCGTCGAAGAATACTATTGCGGGAGCGACCATTCGCGCTCTTCTAAAGATCTGTCTAATAGCCTTCTCGGACTCTCCTACCCACTTGCTGAGTATTTCTGGCCCCCTTATAGCTATGAAGTTAGCGCCACTCTCAGTAGCCACGGCTTTAGCCAGAAGAGTCTTGCCGGTGCCTGGTGGCCCAAAGAGCAGTATTCCTTTAGGAGGCTGAATACCCATTTTCTCAAAGACATGTGGATACTTCATGGGCCACTCAATGCTCTCTCTCAACTCTTGTTTAACGCTATCAAGCCCTCCGATGTCACTCCATCTCACTTCTGGTACTTCAACAAAAACTTCTCTAATGAGTGTTGGCTGGACGCTCTTCATAGCAGCTAGGAAGTCCTCCATTGTAACTTTTAGTTTTTCGAGTTTCTCAGCCGGTATTGGCTGGTTTAAATCAATATTTTCAGCTTGCAGAAATCTCCTGAGAGCGTTCATGGCGGCTTCTTTAACTAGTGCCGCTAAATCAGCGCCTGTGTATCCATGCGTGATTTCAGCTGTTTTGTCTAAGTCCACGTCGTCGGCTAGGGGCATGTTTCTAGTGTGAACAGCGAGTATTTCGCGCCTAGCTCTCTTATCTGGAGGTGGTATTTCTATTTCTCTGTCAAATCTACCCGGACGCCTGAGAGCAGGGTCTAGAGCCTCTGGTCGATTAGTAGCGCCAATAACTATTACTTTACCCCTCTCCTTTAAGCCGTCCATTAATGCGAGTAGCTGTGCAACTACGCGCTTCTCCACTTCACCGACAACTTCTTCTCTCTTAGGCGCAATGCTGTCAATTTCATCAATGAAAATAATAGCTGGAGCGTTGGCTTGCGACTCCTCGAAGACTTTTCTCAACCTTTCTTCGGATTCCCCGTAGAACTTACTCATTATCTCTGGGCCGTTGATGCTAATAAAGTACGCGCCGATCTCGTTTGCTAGGGCTTTAGCTAGTAGAGTCTTACCCGTTCCCGGTGGGCCATACAGTAATATGCCTTTAGGGGGCTCAATACCCAGTCTCTCGAATAACTCTGGGTGTTTAAGTGGCAGTTCTACTATTTCCCTAATTTTCTGCTTGACCTCCTCTAGATCACCTATGTCCTCCCATGTAACACGGGGAACACCCTCACTAATGAGCTCTGGTCTAACAGGTTGTTGTCTAACTTCAATTACAGTGTCCTCTACTACGTAAACCACGGCAGAGGGCTGAACACTCGTAACTACAAATCTAGGTCCGTAATATGGAATGTCAATTACATCTCCGCGCTTTACCGGATTACCTAGTAGAGTCTTTTTAACCATTTGAGCTAAATACTCGGGATTAGCAGCGATCCTATTAATGTCATTAACAGGCGCTACGACTACGCGTTTCGCCGGATCTACTCTTATAGGCTTTACCGTTATGTAGTCTCCGGGTGCTACGCCTAAGTTCCTACGTACAGTGCCATCTACTCTAATTATACCAGTGCCCTCGTCTTCGGGGTACGCTGGCCACACTTTTAGTATTTCTCTGCCTTTAAGCCCGATTACCTCTATGAAGTCGCCTACTTCTACATCAAGTTTCTTCATGGTCTCTCGATCTATTCTAGCAATTTTTCTACCAACATCTCGTGAGCGTGCTTCGGCTACTCTCAGTTTTGCAGTTCTCTCGCTACTCTGAGTAGACATGTACACACCTTGTAGAGTAGTTAACTAGGACTCCTTTATTAAGGTAAAACGGCATTGGAGACGAGAAAGGAGGGGTGAACATGGTTGAGCGAGTTAAGACCGGTATTCCGGGTTTTGATGAAATAGTGGGTGGAGGTATTCTAAAGAGAAATGTCGTGCTTCTAAGCGGAGGACCGGGTACTGGTAAGAGTATATTTTCAATGCAGTTCTTGTGGAATGGGCTCCAACTAGGTGAGCCAGGTATATACGTGGCGCTCGAAGAACACCCTGTACAAGTCCGCATAAACATGAAGAATTTCGGCTGGGAGGTCAAGCAGTATGAGCAGGAGGGGAAGTTTGCCATTATAGACGCCTTTACAGCGGGAATTGGTGAGGCGGCTAAGAGAGAGATATGTAGTTCGAGACCCCGATAGCGTCGAGGAGCTAGTTGACGTGTTGAGAACGGCTATTAGAGAGATCAACGCGCAGAGAGTAGTAGTAGATAGCGTCTCAACACTATACCTGACAAAACCCTCAGTTGCTAGAAGCGTTTTACTACAATTAAAGAAAGTGCTCTCCGGCATGGGCACGACCAGTATACTCGTGTCGCAAGTCTCCGTAACAGAGAGGGGGTTTGGGGGTCCCGGCGTGGAGCACGCGGCAGACGGCATTGTAAGACTTGACCTAGACGAGATTAACGGAGAGCTAGTAAGGAGTATAGTTGTGTGGAAAATGAGGGGCACGAGTCACAGCATGAAAAGACACGTATTTGAAATAACTGACAAAGGCATAGTAATTATACCCAGACAAAGTACTCAGAATAACGCACTGAGCTGTTCACTCTACACTTCACAGTAGCGACTTAACTCCTCAAACGCACTTCTATCAATAACACCCTCTCTCACAGCCTCGCATATTTCCCAGGGAAAAATCACCCACTTATCTGTTTGAGCGTAATAGTAGTCTGGAATGTAAGAAGACCAGGGCTTTACGTATATGGCTAGGGTCTTAATAGACCTCGCTTTAAAGCTTGAAATATACTCTACAACTAGCTGCATTGTTCGACCACTATCTACTACATCGTCAACTATCAACACGTCTCTATTAGTGAGTGGCGGGAGCATTGTAAATTTCAAGTAGGGTCTCTCTCCTCTCACTCCAATACTCCTATAGAATTTCACCTCGACAAATCCCATATCATCGACTTTAATAAAGTCTGCTAAGATCCTCCCCGGAACTAACCCGCCCTTAGTAATTAGCACGAGGGCGTCCGGCTTTCCATCCGAAAGCACTCTACTAACTAAAACACCCAGCGCTCTGTGAATTTCACTCCACGAAACACTTACGATTTTCTCACTAGTCATATATTGTTCTATGAGGCAAGAGTTTAAAAGTCTCTTAGTAAGTATTAGTGAGCGGGCACCTTGACTAAGTACGTATTTATCACTGGCGGTGTTCTCTCGGGGCTCGGCAAGGGCGTTGTAGCGGCGTCTACTGGAATGTTGTTAAGAAGATGTGGTTACAATGTAACAATCATTAAAATAGACCCCTACTTCAATGTTGACGCCGGAACTATGAACCCATACGCGCACGGAGAGGTCTTTGTCACAGAAGACGGTGGAGAAACGGATATGGACATAGGGCACTACGAGAGATTTCTTGGCTGTAATCTCTCTAAGAAAAACAACATCACGTCTGGCCAAGTCTATTTAAACGTTATTTTAAAAGAGCGACGTGGTGACTATCTTGGCCAGTGCGTTCAAGTTATACCACACGTTGTAAACGAGATAAAGAATCAAATAAGAGAAGTCGCTAGGGATTATGGCGCAGAAGTAGCTCTCGTCGAGATCGGCGGGACAGTGGGCGACATTGAGAGCTTGCCCTTCTTAGAAGCAGCGAGGCAGATGAGATTTGATGAAGGAGTAAATAACGTATTTTATATTCACGTGGCATTAGCGCCGGTTCTACCTTCAGGAGAGATTAAAACTAAGCCTGTACAGCACAGTGTTCAAGAGTTGCGGAGAATAGGTATTATACCAGACGCCATTGTCGTGAGGTCCTCTAGGTGGCTTGACGAGGAAGCTCGCTACAAGATATCTCTGTACAGTAATGTCCCGCCTCGAGCTGTTTATAGTAATCCCGACACGCCTAATCCCTACAAGTTGCCAATAATTCTACACGAGCAGGAGTACACCAAGTACATTTTAGAAAAGCTAAACCTCGAGTACGGGGAGCCAGACCTATCAGACTGGATTGAATTTGTTAGTAGACTTGACGATCCAGTAAAAACAATTAAAATAGCTATGATTGGGAAATACACTAAAATTAGAGACAGTTATATTAGTATAATCGAGGCGCTGAAACACGCCTCTGCATGGAATAGAGTCAAAGTTGACTTAGTGTGGTTTGAAGCAACTGATGTAGAGCACAATTCGGGCAACCTGAAAATTCTAGACAGTGCAGATGGAGCGATAATTCTGCCTGGTTTTGGGGTGAGGGGGGCTGAAGGGAAGATCCAGGCCATACGCTATTTGAGGGAAAACGAGAAACCAGTTCTCGGTATTTGTTTTGGAATGCAGTTAATGATTGTAGAGTTTGCACGTAATGTTATTGGATTAAGTGGTGCGAACACTACTGAAATAGACCCTAATACACCTCACCCAGTAATAAACCTCCTGCCGGAGCAGAAGAGTATTAAAGAACTGGGAGGCACTCTGAGGCTCGGAGCTAAGAAGATCATTATTAAGCCAGGCACACTCGCGTGGAGAGTATATAGTGCCAGTGAAGTGTACGAGAGACACAGACACAGATACGGTGTCAACGAGAAGTACATTGACGTACTAGAAGAAAACGGAATAGTGATATCAGGTATTAGTGAAGAAGGCTTTGCTGAAATAGTGGAGTACGATAGCAACGAGCGATTTTACTTCGGTATACAAGCACACCCAGAGTTCAAGAGCAAGCCACTAGCACCCAGCCCAGTCTATATGTACTTCGTCCGTTACATAGCCGAGAAAGCACTACATTAACGTTTATAAGTCCCATAATAATAAGTAATTCTAGGTAATTGCAATTTACAGTTTTATGCAGGTGACGTCTATGAGTGAGAGTGAGCAGGTAATTATAGACTTGTCAAACATCCCATTAAAGCCTATTGGTAAGAAGGAGATTCAGCAACTTGAAATGGCATTAATTATTGGAACTCTGTACAGACCAGAGGTTCTGGAGTTAATTAGAGATCCTGTTGAGAGAGCTACTTGGATAGACAGCTTAGCAGTAGCGGCGGCTGCGTTTGCTAGGTATAAAGCTGGTATACCCGTCTCGCAGATAGCCGAAGAGCTCGGTAGGTCGGAAGTCACTATTAGAGGGCATTTAAACCAGAAAACTAAGGCTGGAAAGCTAGTAGCTGAGACTTATGAGAAGATTAGGCGAGGAGAACTCAAAATTACAATTCCATTTATTCAAGTACCAGCACAAATAGTAGTCCCTGAAGTAGAAGTATTGCGTAAGGAGCTAGAGAGATTAAGAGAAGAGAGGAAGGCTTTAGAAGAGAGAGTAGAGGCTCTTCGAGTAGATCTCGAGAAAAAGACTAGTGAATTAGAGGCTATGCGTGGTGAGCTTAAAAAGAGAGAAGAGGAGCTTCAGTCCGTGAAGAGCGAGTTGGAGTTAAAGAGCCAGGAATTAGAGAAATTAAAGTCGCGACTCTCAGAACTAATAGAAGTAGTTAAGCGCGTTAGAGAATTAGCGTCTGAAATAGTAAATGCAACTAACATGTTACTTGAATAGCTTTTTGAAGTTTTCGTAAATAGCCTCTTTCACTTTAAGAGGATGTAATCCTCTTCTCTTCGATAAGTAGAGCACAACCTTCTTCACTAGTTCCGGGGTCAAGTTAAGACCCCTATAGTAGTACGGACTGTCGCTCTCAGTAATGATGTTTTCAAGGCTTACGTAGTCTAGTACTACTCTGTGCTTCTCCTGAATGAGTAGGGCTGGATTAGCTCCTATAAAGTAGCCGACGCCGACTATTTGATCGGCTAAGTGGAGTGGTCCAGTGTACCAGTGGAAGTAAGCCTTATTGATATTCTTTGAGTTTACAATGTGGAAGACGTAGTCCCACGCTCCTGCAGCGTGTAAGTTTAATACCATGTCGTATTCCTTAGCGTAGTTGACAAATATATTGAATATCTCTAGTTGTTTCTCAAATGTCTCAGGCTTGAACTTCCTATCTAGACCCACCTCTCCGAGACACTCAGCTCTATTAATTAATTTCCTCAGCGAATTCTCCACGTCTCTGGCACTGAATTCGTGTGCAACCCATGGGTGGACGCCGATGCACGGCTTTACGTACTCGTAGTTCTCAACAAGTCTCAAAACAGCACTACTAGATTCCAAGTCGTCAGAGACGCACACTAACAAGTACTCTCCACGGTACCTATCGAGATCTTTTAGTTCTGTGCAGTGCGCGTGCATATCTACATAGTACAAGTTTCTATCACTCTTTGCGCGTCCTAAAATGCACTAATTATTAGTCTTAATTCCCTATATCTTGTCCTTGCAGTAATTTATTTTTAATGAACTCTATTTTCTCGAGACACGCGTTCACGTGATCTCCGCGTCTGAGGGTATTAATGAGTTCTCGGTGAATTTCCACGTCACCTACTATTAGGAACAGCTGAGAATTTACTTGGGCTAAGAGCTTTGAGAGCTCTTGTTCACACGAGTGGAATTTCACTTCTCTGCACTCGTTAGGCCTTCTGGAGACAACGTATATGTCACTACACAAGTCAATGTAGACTTCACGAAGCACTAAACACGTGCGCGCTCCGCTTGGAAGCTCCCAGACTGTGTATTTATCGCTACCCCACACATAGACCTGAAATTGCCCAGCATCACATACAACTACTTCTCCGAGACCGTGTTTAAACACTACTAGTGACGTCTCAGTCAGAGTGAAACTAAGAGTGCTAGTTGTAGGAGCACTCTCACATAAATATATATTGCAATTAGTATCGACAACTCTACACAATTCACTGGCAACGGCGTTAATCATAGGGGTCACCGTGAGTAGATTTAGTTAAATAAATATCAGCTCTTCACGGGGAATTTATAGGGGCTGTTTCCGTTAATAAGGTGAGTTGGGGATATTTTTGGCTCTTCGGGGTTAATGTGGGCGCTTAAAAGACTTATAAACTCAGGGTGCCGTAATCTGACACTTGAGACCTGCCTGGTCGATGAGAGCACTGCTTCAAGCCTAGGCGGGTCGAGCGTAGATAAAAGCCCCGTGTCGTTGGGCTCGACAGCTATTCACAACCCCGCACTAATTGCTCGTGAAGTGTAGGCGGGGTGGGAGCCGTGACCGATCTATAATTGCTTGCGATTAGTTATAGATGACTGTGAGTAGCTGGTTTATATTTATTAGCTTCTTCGCGTGTGTTTACTTGTGGATGATGAGTTTTGGTGTTTGAGTTGTTGTCTTCGATGCGGATGAGGGGCTTGGGGGTTGCGTGGAGCCCTGATAGCCCGGGCTGTGAAGCAGTGAAAACCCGAGCAGAGCCCGGGAACCCCGAGGCAAAAAGCACTCAGAAACATCCACAGGTAACTACAAATAACTGCCTCGGGGAAACCCTCTAGATAAGACCCTGGGGGCAAACGGGTTCGTAAAAAAGTTAGGAGTAGTGACACTAAACTCTATGATGAATTTGCCGAAGGCGGAGTAGTGAAGAGTCTCCCGATAGCTGATACTGGTGAGGTATTCATGCCCAGCAGGTTCAAAATGGTCGTTCTCGACTACGACTTATCGAGCGTTATAAATGATGTTGACTTCTACGAGGCTTTTTGCGAAGCGCTTCGTGAAATTAATAACAACCCTATAAGTTTTAACGAGTTCTCTGAAATGCTCGAAACCAACTATATAAGGGAATTTGTTAGACAGAACACCAACGAGGAATTGTTCTGGAGGAGGTTTAGACAACTCTATATCTCAAGACACAGCCTACCACGAAGAGGCCTGAGAGAGTTTCTCTTCTTGGTAAAGAGCAGGGACATAAAAGTAGTAGTAATTTCTGGTAGGGAGACCCATTCAAAGTACATTTGGTGGGATTTGAGCCGACATGGACTAGACGACTTTATAGACGATGTGATAACTATGTACGAGTCAACTATTTTACAGCTCAGGGAGGAATTTCTCTTTGACAAGTCATCTCTCATAGAATACGCTAAGAGGAAGCACGGTGTTGCAGGGGGCTTTGTGTGTATTGGAGACTATATAGCAGATTATTACAGTTGCATTAAGGCGGGGGGAGTGTTTATAGGTATAGGTAGCGACACGAGAACAAGTATTCTTAAAAAAGCAGGAGTTCAGCACACGGCTAAGGATTTCTACGAGGTTATTATTAGGCTTAGCGAAATAGGATTCCTTGATTGATTTATTTCAGCTACTCTATAGATGTCAAGATGTACTTTCCGTTAGTATAGTCTACATATACTTCGCCACGAGAGATCAAGTTGTTCAGCGCTTTTCGTATTTTGTCTTCACTCGCAATACCTGATAAGATGAAGTGTATCTCCTTTAAATTCATTGGCCTATAGCTCAATAGATCTTTAATAATTTCTACCAGCTGATCGTCATTTGGCGCGCTCGCGAGGACGATGTCGCCGTCTTCGTGAATAATTCTCAATCTCACCCTCTTACTAAGCTCGCTCACTTCTTCTGGACTCAGCTCAATGCTCTTCATTATAATCACGCTCAGTGAGAAATTAATATTAAAGCGCCATTTAAACGTTTCAATGGGGGTGTTAAATACGAGTATTCACGTTATATTCTACTACAACAAGCTTACCAGGTATAGTGTAAACCCCCTAATAGCAGCTGTAGATAGAGCTATTGGCAACGGGGTAGCAGTTAGTCTCGTTGAGGATCTCAGTGAGCTACCGGCAAAGGCTACCAGTATTAGGCTACGTGGAGAGATGTGTATAGTCGCATTTAGCCTACTCACTACGATGCTCACAGATAGTAATTTCCTCGCGAGTCTAATAGAAGTCATTAAAAATCTAAAGAGCAAGAAGTGCATTACTATTGCAGGAGGTCCTCACGCTACAGGAGACCCGCTTGGGTCTCTTGAATTACTCGGCTTTGACTACGTGTTTATTGGTGAGGGCGAGGAGTCCTTTGTAGAGTTCTTGAGAACTATACGCGATGAAGGTGATGTAAAAAGCGTTAAGGGTATCGGCTTCATAGAAGATGGCAAATTTGTCTTTACAGGCGCTAGGCCTCGAATAGATCTTGACAAGTTCGATCCCTTCCCCTACTGGAGGGGTATATTTCAGCCGATAGAGGTGACTAGGGGCTGTCCTTACGGGTGTTTCTACTGTCAGGTATCATATGTACACGGTTTTCAGTATAGGCACAGGAGTGTAGAGAGAATAGTTTACTATGTCGGGGAATTTCTCAAGAGGGGTGGTAGAGATGTCAGGTTTATAACGCCAGACAGTATGTCGTATGGGCTTGAAAAGCCCAGTAGAATTCCTCGAGTAGATTTAATTGAGCAACTCTTAGACGCCGTGAAGACTCTTTGCAGTAAATACGGTGGTAGAGTCTTCTACGGGACGTTTCCCAGCGAGATTAGACCCGAGCACGTTACTGAGGAGGCTATGAGGACTTTAAGTAAGTACGTGTCAAACAGTAAAGTCATTATTGGTGCGCAGTCGGGTAGTGAACGCATTTTGAAGCTCATACATAGGGGTCACAGTGTTGAAGATGTCAAAAACGCCGTTGAAGTAGCACTCAAATACAGTTTTACTCCAGACGTTGATATAATAATTGGCTTTCCTGGCGAGACGGAGGAGGACATGAAATACACACTTGAATTAGCAGACTGGGTTGTGAGAAGAGGGGGTAGGATACACGTTCACTACTTTACACCTCTACCAGGCTCGCCATTAGGGGCTCTAAGACCCACACCAATACCTAGTACAGTGCGAAGGCAAATAGCGCGTATTATTGGTTCACATAAAGGCTATGGAAATTGGCTTAATCAGGAGAAAATGGCGTGGAGAATAGTTGAGCTCAGAGAGAAGGGAATTATACAAACTAGGCGCGTAATGGTCCAAAGCGCCCGGTTTCATCAACTAGTCAGCTAGGGGTTCTCGTAGTCATCCCTCAGAATTTAATTAATCACCGAGTTTTATATTTCTACAGAAAGAGCAGTAGCGTTTTCCCGTGATCAGCGTTAAGCTTCTCCAACACCACTCTCGAGTAACTATTTGTATCTATTTTCCGACTGAGTATGAGTTGTCAGTTTATCTTCGACGTATTTTAAGAGAAGTGGGCAGAAAACAGGGTCGTAAAAGCCTCCTTCATAACACCTCTCACTGTGAGGACACGTGATACAGGGTATTGCAAGAATCTCCTCCATGATCTCTTCTACATCAACGTAGCTCTCCCCGACCTCGCTAAGAGCTTTTAAAGCGGCTTCGACGTTGAGTCTAATTATGTAGGTCTTGCGCTTATTGTATATAACGGGAGCTCTCTCTATAAATCCCAGTTTTTCAAGTCTTTTTAGAACCTTAGAGACCGCTTTGGGATTTAGTTTTGCTTTTTCTGGAATTCGGCTCTGGTAAACCTCTTCGCCACTTCTACTGAGTTTTACGAGTAGTTTTAATATAGCTATATCGCTTTTATTAAGGTTGCTAGACATTTTAGTAGCCTCTTCTCCTAACTAATTACTATCTCATCTAAACACTCCATATAGAAAGTTAGGTCTTTCTAGGTAATATATCTTTGAGGCAAGGTCTTCTTATTTCCACTCTTGCCTTCTCATCTAAAAATGCGTGCAAATACGTGAGACACGGCTTAAATTAAGACATCTATGTCTACGGACTCTACAATAGCGCTATAGGCGTTTCTAACAGCTACATCTGTTAAGCCAATAGTGCGGCCTACTTCTAGTTGGTTGCGGCGCTCACCGAGCAGAATACACGATAAGTAAACAGAGGCTGCCGCTAAACTCGCGGGACTCTTACCACTTACTTTAAAACTCTCTTTAGTGGCTACTAAGATCTCGTTTGCTAGAGTTATACTGCAAGATTTAAGATTTAGTTTAGTTGAAATGTAATTAACATAGTATCTGGGGTCGCTAGTCTCGCTGAAAGCTCTATCCGACTTACCTAGATCTCTTATTTTTCTCAAACCCTCCCACAAATCTCTCTCATCAATGCCGAGCTCTTTAACAAAGACTTTAACAGGTTTGGGGTAGCCGCACATTTTGTATGCTAAGTACAGCGATGCCACTACTATTCTCCTAATTGTAGCCTCTTTGAAACTAGAGTTCTTCATAACCCGGTGTAGTATCTCGCCAGCAGTCTCTGCTACTACTTTTGGTATGTTTAGAGTTTTCACTAATTCACTGAGCTCTTTTAGAGCTCTAGCTAGTTTCCGCTCCTCCTTGCTTATTCTAACATCGATATTTCTCACAATCCAAGTACGCCCCTCTTTTATATGACGTCGAAGACTACCAGAGATCTCAGTACTTCCAACGCCTCTATCGTGGACTCTACTAGTGTACGCACCACTATACCTCGGTATTGTATCTTCCCCCCATACCTCTTCGTAGTCGTAGAAGGGGTGTTCATCTATAACGAGTCCGCAGCTAGCGCACACATACACAGAGAACTGCGCGTCAAATACTACGTCGTTGCTGCGGCATTGAGGACAGGTAATGCTCATAGAGATCACTTCTTCCCCGCTCTCTTTACAAAGTAGAGACGCTCCTGTTTAGTGAAGAGAAGCTCTCCGAGATCTCTACTATCTAGCTTTACAACTATTCTGGGGTCTTCAACACGGCCAATTACATCTGTAACTACACCAACTCTCCTTCCAAGACTATCAAATACCACAGAGCCGAGACAGTCAAGAACTCTCTTAACAGAGGGTTTAACGACGAGATATCCGTCCTTAGTGTAAGTTTCAGGAATCCCCAAAAGTCTCAAAAACGCCCACCCGAGTGAAGGAATACTCCTGTAAGAAGTAGTTAAGCAATAAGCTTACTTATACAAATAATTAAGTAGAGAGCGCGCAGTACTAGCTCTTTTAAATCAATATGTTAATACCAAAGTAATACACACCTCTGAGACTAGTTAGCTGAGAGGAATACTACTAGTTATCTACGAGCTACTACTTGACTTCTGAGAGCGGTATTCTTTCAGGGCTTTCGCGATCAGGACTAGGGTTTTCTGCTTACTAATATACTCGTCAACAATAACTCTGCCCTTTTTACTGTGGTTTTTCGGGTATTTAACGTCTCTCTGAACCTCGGGGTTTAGCCCTAGAGTCTTAGCTACAGTAGCAATCTCGTCTACAGTGGGGTCTTGAACGGCTAGGTACTTAGGAACACGCCTACCCTCTTTACGGCTCTTACTGATGTCAAGGTAAGCTGGGTAAATGACGACTTTCTTACCTCGGTACTCTTTGCTCAAACTAAAAACCCTTAATTTCGCCTCTAATTACTTTAATAGTGAGACCTCGAATCAATTTACTTCTTAATTAGTACGCCGTTCAACACGCCGTCTTGTCCAGGTCTCGATGTAATTTTGACTAGACCCAGTTCAGTCTTAACTACTGAACCCTTAGAGATTATTTTAGATTTAGCGTGTTGGGGATTTTCTGGGGTCTCTACGACATCTAGAATTTTCACTTTCTTTACAACACCACCAGGTAGGGCGACATTAACATACACAGCCTCTTTTAGCCTGACTTTAACATTACCACCACGAACTCGCTCAACTTTTCTCTCCTCTTCACTACCAACTCTAGTTAGAGTTGGAGGTGAGCCTAACTCGTATTTTCTCTTAACTTTTCTGTGCCTACCTCTCAACCCCCCACTAGGTTTTCGCAAATCGTTGCCCTGGTAGTAAGACAAGGTCTCACCTGACATTACTAGAGTGACTACTAGGTAGAGAGAGTATTTCAAAAGCCTCTTTAAATATTATTCTAGCGTGGAGTTAAGCGCCGTCTACTAGTAGAATTGCGACTATGCTGGTGAAGCGGTGCCTATGTCTCTTCGAAGAATTGCGAAGAAACTCGCTTTAAAGCTCTTTCCTCGAGTGCTAAGACCTGTATATAAATTATACGAGAAGTACTTGTGGATGCAGATAGAGAACGGTCCTATCCCACGACATGTCGGTATAATTCCCGACGGCAATAGACGGTGGGCTCGCGAGAAGGGTTTACAGGTATTTGAAGGGCACTATTTCGGATACGAGAAGCTAAAAGAAACCTTAAAGTGGCTATGGGAACTGAGAATTCCATATGTAACAGTTTTCGCTATGAGCACCGAGAACTGTCTTTATAGGAGCCGTAATGAAGTCGCGAACTTATTTAACATTATCAGGAGTGGATTAAAGGAACTTCTCAATAGCAAAGAAATACATGAGTATGGAGTCAGAGTAAGAGTGATTGGGAGATTAGAATATGTACCAGAGGATATAAGACTGCTTGCGAAGCAGATAGAGGAGATCACTGCTAATCATAATAATTACCATCTTACTGTTGCGTTGTGTTATGGTGGTCGACAGGAAATAATAGATGCAGTTAAAGCTATTCTACGTGATGTCCGTGCCGAAATGCTCAAACTCGAAGAAATAAGTGAGGAGGTGTTCACTAAGTATCTATACGTGCCTGAAAGTCCTGACGTGGACCTCATAATTAGAACTAGTGGCGAGGAGAGAATAAGTAATTTCCTGTTATGGCAGTCAGCGTACAGCGAGCTCTATTTCTGCGACGTGCACTGGCCAGAGTTTAGAAAAATTGATTTGTGGAGGGCAATTAGGAGTTATCAAAAGCGTGAGAGACGATTTGGGCGCTGAAGTCACTCCTCTTCGCTCTCTGATACACCATGTAGAATCTTGAGCTCATCAAGGCTAAGCCTTTTCTTCCTGCTCTCGCCTAGTCTACTCAACAAACTCTGCCTCTTGACTTCTAGAATAGTTCTCTCTTTCTCCTTTTCAATACTCTTTAAGATGTTGCTATACTCCTGTCTCAGAGCAATTAACTTTGAAGTTAACTGAGTTATATTAGTGTCGCATTCTTCAAGTTCTTTCTTCTTATTCTCAAGAAGGCTCTTAGCACTCATGTACTCAGCTAGAGACGCGCTAAGCTTGTTTTTTAGCTCTTCGATTTTTGCTTTTTTCTCGCTGAGTAGCTTCTTAAGTTCTCCTATTTTATTAGTTAATTCAGCAACACGGCTTCTTAGAGATAAGTGAAGTGCACGCAGCTCTAAGTACTCTTCTCTCTCCTTCATTAGACTTAAAGCTCTCTTTAAGAGCGAACTGTATGCTTGGAGTTTTCTTATATATTGCTTTTCTTCTTCAAGAGTTAGAATGTGTGTTTGCATATACCACTCTAATTCTTCTATTTTACGCTTTATTACAGATATTGGGATCTCTACTTCTTCTGCGAGGCTTTGATATAGCGCCTTTTTACTCTGCATTAACTCTCTCACAGCTCTTAACTCATCAATTAGATTTCTACGCTCTTCTACTAGTCTTCGCACCTCGGCAAGCAGAGACTTGTACTCTTCCCTAGCCCTTCTGAGCTCTGATTTCACTTTTCGCAGGTTTTCCAGAAGGGTAGACCTCTCGTCTCTGATGTTTCTCAATTCAGCTACTAATTGTTGCCTCTTCTCTCTAAGTGCTTTAATAGATTCTCTGACCTCGTAAATCTCTCTTGAAACTCTCTCGGCGCGCTCCTCGAGCTCTCTGAGAGTACTACTCATTCAGCGAGGCACCTTACGTAAAATAACACGTACATCCACTACTTTAGCTCCGTGGGGATACGCCATTACGGGGTTCAAGTCAATAGATTCTATTTCCTCATTCTCGACTAGGAGTCTCGACGTCTTAACTATAATATCCGCTAGAGCCTTCTTGTCAACAGGCTCGCCACCCCTATACCCCTCTAGTATTTGACTAGACCTTATCTCGCTGATCATTTCTAGGGCGTCCTCGAAGCTGACTGGTGCTATTCTAAAAGACACGTCTCTAAAGACCTCGACAAAGACACCGCCAAGTCCAAACATAACAGCAGCGTCGAATACGCTGTCCCTTACACCACCGACAATGACTTCAACACCCTGTGGCGCCATCTGGTACATTATTACTCCGACTATTCTGGCATTAGGGGCCTTCATCGAAACAGTCTTTAACATTTCATTAACAGCACGAGCGACTTCTTCTCGGCTCTTTAGATTTAATTTCACGCCACCTACATCGCTCTTGTGAATTATGTCTGGGGAAACTATTTTCAGTACTACGGGGTAGCCAATAGAGTCGGCAAGGTCATAGGCCTCTTTGGGAGTCTTTACTAGGACTACTTCGGGTGCTGGTATTTCGTAGTATTTAACGAGCTCGAAAGCCTCGTGTTCTAGTAACTTGAGTCTGTCCTCGCTAAGGGCTTTTTTAATTGTTTCTTTAGGGCTCCTCAAGAGTTAGTCACCGCGTGTTTTAATCACACTATACATGTAGAGGGCTTTTAACGCTTTTACCAGTCTCTCAGGAGACTCGAAGACTGTTACCCCGCCTTCTTCAAGTTTCTTCGCTACTTCAAGTGAAGCCTCACTGCCAATAGTTAAGGCTACAATGGGCTTTTCATACTCCTTCTTGAGTTTAATTATGTGGTCTGCAAATGTACCCCTAATGCCTGGAACTTGAGGGAGCGCTACAACTACAATAGCGTCTACGTCTGGTCTCCCAATTAGAGCGTCGAGTACGCGTATATACCTCTCGTCGTCGGCATCGCCCGTCAAGTCTATTGGGTTTTCTACTATACAGTGTGGTGGGAGTATCTTCCTGAGCTCCCTCCTTAGATCATCAGGGGATCTGGGAACCTCGAACTCCACACTTGTGAGAGCGTCTGTCAACATTACGCCAATACCTCCAGCGTCTGTTACAATATAGACTCTCCTCCCTCTCATTAATGGCTGGTGTAAGAATACTCTCACAGAGTCCATCATCTCGTCAAAACTCTCCACTTCAATAATACCGGCTTGTCTAAAAGCTGCCTTATAGACCGAGTACTCACCAGCCATAGCGGCTGTGTGGCTAGCAGCTGCTAGACTACCCCTGCTAGTTTTACCAGCCTTATACACGAGCACAGGTTTCTTTTTCACTACTTTCTTCGCGGCCTCAATGAACAGTCTTCCACGACCCGGCTTTAAGCCCTCAATGTACATTAAAATAACTTTAGTCTTATCGTCCTCGCCTAAGTACTCAAGTAGGTTCACGTCATCTACGTCTACTTTATTCCCGTAGCTAATAGCCCTAGAGACGCCGAGGTTGTGATAGGCCATCCAGTCCATGAGCGCAGCGGCAAACGCGCCGCTCTGACTAATAAAGCCGACATATCCTCGCGAAGGCCTCTTCATTTTAGATACAAAAAACGTGTCTACACCACTCCAGTTATCGTAGATGCCGATGCAGTTAGGTCCTAGAATTCTCATTCCATATGTTCTAGAGATCTCTTCAAGCTCACTCTCTAATCTCTCACCCTCCGGAGTCCCGGTTTCCCTAAAGCCTCCACTAATGACAATAGCTGCTGGAACACCCCTCGCGGCAGCCTCACGTAAGACAGAGGGGACTCCTGGAGCAGGTATGGCCACTACTACTAAGTCTGGTGTTTCAGGTAGCTCAGATATGCTTTTATAGCTCTTTAAACCAAAGATCTCGCTGTAGCTTGGATTTACTGGGTATATTCTTCCACTATATCTACTAATAAAGTTCTCGAGTATTGCACGTCCTACTTTACCCTCTTTAGGAGTCGCGCCCACTATAGCCACGCTCTCGGGGTTAAAGAGCTTGTCGAGGGAGTTTTTCAACGCACACACCATGATTCAGTAAATCACGACTAGTTTTTAAGCTGGAGAGACTTGCTATACTACTCAGGTGTACTTATATGGTATCCCACATAGAGCTGTTCTTAGAGTTTCTTAAAATAGGTTTTATTATGTTTGGTGGCGGGTATGGAGGTATAGGCTTAATTTACAGAGAGCTTGTCGATAACAAGAAGTGGGTAAGTGAAGAGGAGTTTCTGAGAATACTAGCAATAGCTGAGAGTACACCGGGACCAATAGCTATCAACTCGGCCGCGTGGATCGGGTATACTCTTAAAGGCTTCTCCGGCTCTATTATAGCTACTCTAGCTGTCGTCCTCCCAGCTTACTTAGTAACTCTAGGTGCGGTGTTGACGCTAAGACCATACCTTGAGCACGAAGTGGCAAAGGCTATTTTCAAGAGTATTAACGCGGCTATTACAGCACTAATACTATACGCGTTTATCAAGCTCGCCAAGACAACTCTGTTCATTGGCGGGGGTGTAGCTATAGACGTAATACCCCTCGTAGCCTTCCTGCTGTCACTAGCTCTACTATTATTAACGAGAGTACAGCCAATAATAGTTATAGGATTAGCGGCTCTAATAGGATTAGTTGCGAAGCTACTTACATGAAATTCGTTTTCACCTCCTCGTTGATAGTTGTAAGGCATTAGAGTAACTCCCCCACCCCTCACGAGTATTGCTGTCGCAATTGACTGCGCAAACATAGCGCTCGATCCCGGCGTCTCGCTCTACGAGAGGTACATCGCGGTGTCGACTGCCGTGAGGCTCCTGGCCTCGCTGGGAATAGAGCCATTTGTAGACAGAGTGGGCGAGCTACTAGAGGCGAGCGGGCTGTGCGGGAGGTTCAGAGACATAGGCGTCGACGTGTGTAAATGTGAGGGAGGTAGAGCGAGAGACAAGGAGATAGTCGAGAACCTCGTGAAAGTCCTGGACATGTGCGGGCAGGGGGAGATCCCGGTGACAGAGGAGCTAGTTAGTCTTAACGCTGGCGCAAGCAGTAATAGTGTCGCTCGTGCCGCAACTTAAGTCAGCACAGCCCCCGCTAGTAGAAGTGCCGAGAGAGGGAAGTGAGATATAGCAGACGGTATTCGAAATGCACAGCGCAGTGTTCAGGGTCGCGGGGGGCGGTCTGTGCGGGGTGCTGGTTGAGGAAGGGGCTCTTCGAGAAGGCGGTTGAGAGACTACTGCTCCTGAGGACAGGAGTGGGCGGAGAGGCGGATAGGGTGTAAAAAATATGAAAAACGTTTTTACAGATGAAACCCGCACGCTTTTTAGAGTCTTTGGAGGCAGCTCTCAGTCTTCAGTGCCTTAGTGTTTTTGCGAGTAGTGTTATTACCAGTACTGCTGTGACTGCTGAGAGAGATACTAGTGTCAGCAAGTACCTCGACTCAGCGCCGGCGTGCTCCTCGACGCTCCTCTGCAGGCTCCTGTTCTCCTCGAGTAGCCGTGTCGCGTGCTCCTCTAGCTGGGCGTACTCGGCTGAGAGCTCGCTGTACTGCTCTGAGAGCTGTGAGTACAGCCTGGCGTACTCCTCGTACAGCGACTTGAGTCTAGCGTACTCGTCTAGCAGGCTGGAGTAGAGCGAGGACAGGTGAGTGTAGTTGGACAGCAGACTGTCGTACAGCCTTGCCAGCTCACCATGCCTCTCCGACAGCCCTCTGTAGCTCTCCTCTAGGAGCCTATACTGCTCGAGTAGCGCAGTGTAGTTCGCGGAGAGCGACGCGTAGAGAGACCTCAGCTCCTCGTACTCCCTAGACGGGCTCTCGTAGAGCTCGAGTAGCCTGGTGTAGTTGGAGAGCAGGTCGCTGTAGAGCCTCTGCAACTGGGTGTAGTTGGCCTCGAGCTCGCGGTACCTCCTCAGTAGCTCTTCGTACACCTCTCTGAGCCTTCTGTACTCGCCCAGTAGCCTGCTGTACGCTTCGAGCAACTCGTTGTAAGTGATGCGCCTCGCAATGCCCAGGGTAAAGCCGGCCCAGAACTCGTACTCCCCCCCGTCTGAGTAGTACCTGCAGCCTATTCTGGCACTGATCTCACTGGGGACTAATGGAGTGAAATTGATGTAAAACTCGCGTTTCGACCTAGCCGGAATCCACGTCTCATTGAGGAGCACTATATAGATAGAGTACCATTGAATGGGCTCCTCGGGGATGGTGACCACCGGGGGGTACCAGATGTGGAAGTCCAAGTAGTACACGTAGACGTCGCGCTCGAACGTCCAAACAGACACACTGATGGTCACTGAGGTGTTGACTCTCATCTCTATCGGCGCGAAGACTATCACGTAGAGGTCGTAGCCCACTCTCCCGTAGAAGGGGGACCCGGAGATGACGGGGTGCTCCTCGGCTGGGGCGACCGCGGGCGCGGTGACAGCTAGCACCAGCAGGCACAGCTGGAGGATCCACAGCGCTCTCACAGGATCCCACCCCGAGTTTAAGTATTGGGCACCTTCCTTATAAGGCTTTTAAGGCGTGAGTGCTGACTGGAGGTTACTGCGCCCTGCTATCTAGTATACTAGTGTTATTCACTAAGTAGTTTTCAAACGACTCGTGAGCGGGCGTGTGGGATTTAAGTGAGACACGCGATCCTCTTGGTCGCTGGTAGCCCAAACTGATCACTGCAGGCTACTAGTTGAGCGCGGCAGTGCAGTAGTTGAGACCTCAATTACTGCTTTTTAGTTGGCGTTCTAGTTCGCAGAGAGTAGACACTAAGCAACTGCGGAATTTTGAAAACTACTTAGTGAATAACACTAGTATACTAGATAGCAGGGCGCAGTAACCTCCAGTCAGCACTCACGCCTTAAAA
>JBMSAO010000029.1:0-8105 GCA_049414425.1 Desulfurococcaceae archaeon | reverse complement strand
CGCTCACGAGTCGTTTGAAAACTACTTAGTGAATAACACTAGTATACTAGATAGCAGAGCATACTAGAAGGCTCACTACTTATTTGTGCTTGATTGAACTACGTTAAGACACTTCCAGTACTTTAAGTCTACACTTTAACTTAGAAGTGAAATATCTGTTCTTTAAGGAGTTTTGTTAAAAAACGTCTACTCTACCACGACTACCTGTACAGGCTGGCTCTGCTGTGTCGGAAGGGGAGTTTTTTCTGGCTGTTTTACGCTTATTGCTGGTGCTAGGGGCAGTGCTTCTAGTGACTCAATAGCGTCGATGTGTTTCTTGAGAGAGTCTTTCTCTTTCATTAATATCTCCAGGGACTTCTTCATAGAGCCTAGTGCGTCTAAATAGGGCTTTTCGGATATTTCACCTGCGAGGTAACCAGTTTTTAGCACGCTCATGGACTTTTCTACTTCGGCTATTAAGTCTTCAATTTCATGTATGCGCTTTCTCAGAGTCTCTTTCACTTCGCGCGCTAAGCTCTTTAATTTAGTTAACTCCTCCTCTAGTCTTTTCTTAAACTGCTCATAGACGTGTACTGGTATTTCCTTTCTGGAGTAGAGGTCTTCTAGAGAAGCTATTCTGGATTTAACTATTCTAATCCTATTCTCTACGAGCATGGCGTTATACTCATGTTCAGGTATTAGTACTACTCCCTCAACAGACGTAGTGAATCTATCTATCAGGATCTCTTTGTAGTTGATATCGTTAAAGTTCACTTCTAGAGCATAGACTTTGCCATCGGAATTACTGTAGTAGCTAACTATAAACCCCAGTCTTCTACCATATGGATCTACTACGGGCTTGTTGAGGCACTCAGTGACTTTTTCAATGGTCTCACACACCATGTAATGCACACCACACTTAACTGCAATGGGGAGTGTTTAAAAGCAGAGGGTTTCAATACGTTCTTAACAAGTAAACTTCTACTCTGTATTTGTTTAACCGCGTAGCGGGGGCGAGGTAATAGCTGTCAGAAGCCTGGCGCTCACCATTGCTACAGGCTCAGCGCTTTTAACCCTCATCACTGTAGTGGTACTACTAGTCCTTCTCCTTAAAATACCATTTTCCACGCGATAGTTTTAAAGGGAGAGTTATGAGCGGCTCATCAGCAGTAATTGAGTTACTAGGAGAGCTTGGAGGAGTACTTAGCAGTATTAGTGGAGTCGGCTTCTGGCTGTTCCTAGTGGGGTTTACATTAATACTAGTAATAGCGATGGCTTTTCTAGTGAGGCTTCTCATCAACTTAGTGAAGTTAATACCCAACATGACAGTGAATCAGCTAATAAAGTTCGTGCTAGTTACAGGTATAGTGCTAATGATAGTAGGTTTATTCGTTCCATAGAAAATTATTGAAAACGAGGAGGAGCAAGTAGGTAGTAGCTAGGGCTTGCGTGGAAAGACCTTAAAGCCTGGATAGCGGGGTTTTTCCAGCTCTTCATATATCTCGAGAAGCCTATTGTATTTACAAGTTCTCTCACCGCGTGCGGGAGCACCAGTCTTTATGAGCCCTGTTAGTAGACCTACAGCTATATCAGCTATCGCGGTGTCCTCGGTTTCGCCGCTTCTGTGGCTTATTATAGCTCTGTAGTTGTTCTCAGTGGCGAGTTTAACTACGTCTATGGTCTCAGTTAAAGTGCCAGCTTGATTGACTTTCACGAGTATAGCATTCGCGCTTTGATACTGAGTACCGGTGCTTAGCCTCTTGTAATTTGTAGTAAAGAGGTCGTCGCCTACAATTAGGCATTTAGAGCCTAGTTGACGAGTCAGCTCGGCAAAGCCCTCGAAATCCTCCTCGTGTAGGGGGTCTTCAATACTGACTAGTGGGTACTCTGAAATTAGGCTCTCGTAGAAGTGAATCATGTCTTCTCTAGTGAGCTCTTTCTCTTCAATAGTGTATACTCTTCTGTCCTCTCTGTAGAGCCTCGAGGTAGCGGCATCTATAGCAAGAGCCACTTGGCTTCCTGGCGCGTAGCCGGCCTTCTCTATAGCCTTAACGAGTAAGTCTAGAGCATCGCGCGCTTTCTCTAGTGGCGGCGCGTAGCCGCCTTCATCTCCCACGTTAATAGCACTGGGGCCGAATTGCTCTTTTAAAATGAGTCTTAGCGTGTGGTATATTTCAATAGAAGCTCTTAATGCTTCGACAAAGTCGCTGAAACCAGCAGGCACGATCATGAATTCCTGGAAGTCGAGTTTATTTCCAGCGTGCACGCCGCCATTGATAATATTCAGCATCGGAACTGGTAACAAGTCAGCTCTGACTCCTCCAAGGTACATGTAGAGCGGCACTCCTAGTGTTGAGGCAGCGGCCTTAGCTACAGCGAGGCTTGTAGCAACAATAGCATTACCTCCCAGCCTGCTCTTATTGGCTGTGCCGTCAAGCTCGATCATCTTCTCGTCTATGTATCGCTGTCTAAGAGCGCTTACACCTATTATCGCGGGTCCGATAATCTTGTTCACGTTTTCAATAGCTCTACTAACTCCTCTACCTAAATACTCTTTTCCACCATCACGGAGCTCTACAGCCTCGTATCTACCTACAGATGCGCCACTGGGGGCATTTGCTACGCCTACTCCATAGCTCTCAGTTACCGCTTTCACCTGAACTGTAGGGTTACCTCTACTATCTAAGATCATTTTTGCCCTAACATCTCTTATTATAAATGGCTCTTCCACTATACCTAAAGCTGACAAGGCGGTCACCCCGGGGTTTTTACTGTGATTAATGTACTACTAGTAGCTAATATAGTGGCGTCTTATGCGGTGTGGACGGCGTTTACGTGGCTCTTTTACAGTAAAATAAAGAATACGCTGGTGTTTGTGATTATTACGTCGACGATATACGCCCTCGTGCCACTACACTACGCTTTAGTACACAGTGATGTACTTGTCACAACACCTATAGTTTTAAGCTATACTCTGGCGTTAAAACTCCGAGGTGGAAGAGATTTTTTACAAACAGTCTTAATACCCTTACCTACCATATTAACCTCTGTATACCTGTTAGTGGTGTAGAGTTTAATGAGTGAGAAACGAGGTGTAGTGTGCCCTAAGTGTGGCTCGAGGAACGTAGATGTTACTAAAACCTGGAATCTATTTTCACCGCTACCCGATAAAGCCGGCAGGATAACTATTACCGTGATGGGCGTGTTTAAGTGTAGAAACTGTGGATACTCGTGGAGAGGAGTTGTGAGCAAACTCAAAGTAGGTGCGCAAGTAGAGATTAAAGGCCGCGAAAGCGAGGAAGTCGTTGTCGAGGAGAGACCGCCTAAAGAAATCATAATAGACCTGGATGAGGTACTAAGAGAGGGGTAAGGGTTTAAATAATGTTTACTAAGCGAGAAGCCTCACTACTATTACTATTCCTCACATTCATAGCACTAGCTACATTACTAGCTTTCAGGCCCCCTCACGAAGTCCCAGCTGCTATTATTAAAGGACGTAGTATGTTACCGTTGCTACGAGAAGGAGACCTAGTCTTCGTAGTGAGTTGCGACCCCAGTGATATTAGAACTGGAGACATAGTAATTTACAGGAGTAAATTCGAAAACAAGCTTATAATTCACAGAGTCATTGATATAAGGTACGAGAACAATGTCTATTATTTCGTTACAAAAGGAGATAACAATTTCAGCCCGGACATATCAGAGTTTGATTTCGGGCTTGGCGTGAATCAGAATAGAATTGTAGGAAAGGTGCTTTCGATTGGCAACTACGTGGTGAAAATACCGTATATAGGGCACCTGGCTCTGATGCTAAGAGGAGGGTAGATAGTAGCAAGTTCACCTCTTCGCCAGGTTCTTCAGTTCAATGTGCTCTATTACGTCTTTAATTAGAGTACCAGTGCTCCTCATACTTTCCAGCTTCTTAAGGTACTCTTCGTAGGAAACCCCTTTACGATTATACCACTCCTTGTAAGTTTCGCGGAGTTTTCTGAGAGCCTCGTGGTGGTATTTACACAGAGAGGTCTCAAAGACCTCTCTGCGACACGTCGGTATAGAGCACTTAACATAGCTATTCAATGCACCCAGTCTATTTGAGAGTAGTGTTCCAATATCGCTAATTTGCCTGTTAAAGTTATCTAGAAGACTCTTTAAGACTACTTTAGCCTCCTCGATCACATGAGATTTAGTCTTAACGCCCGCCCTAACCTCATTTATTAACTTCTCGAATTTTCTAGTGAGATCAACGCTGACGAGCTCGGGAAAGAACTTCGAAATGACCTCTACTACGCCTAGTCCTAAGTCAGTTATCTCAACGCCGATCTTAGTACTCTTCAAGTAACCCCTCTCAAACAACTTCTCTATAATGGGGGCTCTAGTGGCCTCCGTTCCTATCTCAACGCTCTCCATCCACTTTAAAATATCCACTCTCTTCAACTCAGCCGGGGGCTTCGTGTAGGACTCTCTCACTACGACGTTTACGACTTCGACTTTTTCGCCTCGCGAGAGACTAGGCAGCATTTTAGCTGAGGGCGCGTGGTATGGGTAGTAGGTTAGCCAGCCCGGGTACTCTACAACTACACCGCTACATGTGAAGACGTGTCTCGTAATAGGAGTTTCTAGCACTATTCTCGTACTTAGTACTTCAGCACTCGGTGCAAATGCGGCTAGAAATCTCCTCACAATGAGGTCGTAGAGAGCCCACTGATCGCGCGTTAACTTCTGGGGGGTGTTCCCAGTGGGGTATATAGCTGGGTGAGCTGGGTCTTCTTTTTTGCCTTCAACAGGTTTTAATACGCCACGAGTTTCTCTCAGAAGCTGTACTACTAGTTGCCTATGCTTCTCTATGCGAGAGAGCTTGTCTAGTATTTCTCTGTAATTTAGTGTAGGTGGGAGTTTCTGGCTATTTGTGCGTGGATAGCTTATAAGGGCTTCCAAGTACAGCTCTTCAGCTATTTTCTGTGTTTTCATTGGAGTAAAGCCCAGAATTCTCGCCGCCTCGTATTGGAGGTCACTTAGATTAAATGGCGGTGGTGGACTGAGCTTTTTCCTCTCAACTACGTATTCTCTCACAACTAAGTGCTCACTCTTCAAGACGGCAGTCCTAATAGTATTTGCTGTTTTAACGTCTTGAACGGGGTTTTCAGCGTACTCGGCACTGAACGTAGTAGAGCCCTTTCTAAGTTTAACTGTAATGCTGTATTGAGGAAGCGGAATAAACAGTGCGCGCTCTAGCTCCCTCTCAGCTGCGTATTTCAGTGTGGGTGTTTGCACTCTACCAGCACTTAAAGTAATCCTCCTCTTAGTGGCGTGGTAAATAGCGCTCATTAGCGCTCTACTGACATTAATACCCCAAACCCAGTCTAGTTCATGCCTACAGAGCCCTGATTCCACCATGTCGTAGTCTAGGGGCATTAGATTTTCAAATGAAGCTCTCAACTCGCTGTGCACTAGGCTTGAGAATTTAGCTCTAAACGCCCGCTTCTCATCACCGTGAAACTTTATTATGAGATAGCCAATAACGCTCCCCTCGATATCGTAGTCGCACGCGTTAACATAGTACTGACACTCGCGAGCTAGCTTACTGAGAAGTTCGAGGTATTTGCGCGAGTACTTCTTCTCCTCCTTCACGACGTATGCTGGAATCCACTTATATTCAAAGACGGGGTAGCCGTCTAGCTCAGTGTGGAGAGTATATAAGTGTCCAACAGCACTCGCAATGTAAATCGTCAGAGGTGTACTCCTTATCTCGTAGTAGGGCACGTCCTCGTATCTCCTAGTAATGAAGTTGCGTGATAGCGCCTCAGCTATCTTCCTCGCGGCTTTAGGCTTCTCCGCTATCACTAATACCGGGCCTCTCAGAGCCCATATGCTAATCCCGGCCCTTCCCACCTCTCTCAGGAATTTACTGTCGGGTAATCCCGCGTAGCGATTTAAGCGCATGCCTACTCCTTACCTAAATAGTGAGTCTAAGCCGTTGAATATTAAAGCAGGGGCAGAGGTAAAGTCAGGATTAGTAGAGCGAAGTAGAGTACTAAACAAAGTACACAGCGCGATGTGTCATACCAATTAGCCACTCCTAAGTGAGGAGCTCTCCCAGTAATAACCCAGAGGACTAGAGCTAGTAGTCCTAAGCCTATGTAGAACTGGCCGGCATTGTAGAAGTACATGAGCAAGGATCCAGTAGTTAAGAAGACTACTGGTGTGATTATGGCGATGTACTGGTGTGTACGAATACTAGTAAAACTCCTCAAGACGTGACCTCCGTCGAGCTGCCCAATCGGCAGTAAGTTGAGAAATGTAACTAAATAGACAACGTAGGCAATAAATAGCAGTGGATGCATGACTACAACTCCGCTCGTAACTCTAGATCTCAGTAGTAGTTCCAGCATTAGAGTAGAGACGGGAATAGGCCTAAACCCCTCTTCAATAAGCACCCCACTCATTTCTGGCGGCAATACAGGTGAGAGGTGGAGTCCAATGAAGCCTATTAGAGTTCCGACTAGAAATCCAGCGAGAGGCCCACTAATACCCATTCTAGCTAGGTCTCTCCTACTGCAAGGCAGGGTCTTTGTGAATATTATTGCTCCAAATGTGCCAATAAATCCGAGTTGAATTGGCGGCGCGGGCAACAATATAGGACCCTCGTAGCGAACACCAGCACGCTTACTCGTGTAAATGTGACCTAATTCGTGTGAGAGTAGAGCTACTAGAAAGAAGACCGTGTAGAGTAGTGCGGTCCAGTACTTATTAAAGGGCTGAGCACCCCCGGTTAAGTGCTGCAATTCCTCGAGACTTCTACTTAGCTCTAAACCGGTGAGAAAGACTGTTATAACTGTCATCGCGGCTAGGAGCCACTTGTACTTTTCCAGCTTTGAAGGACCTGCCCTATACTCTACTATTCTCACTATAGGTGGTACTGTGTTTAATTGAAAGGCTAGTAGACTGTGCCCGTCAAGTAGTTCTCTATAAATCTCCTTGAATAGAGAGCTCTCTACCGGCTTATTCAGTACAAGGTCTACCGCGCTCGCGTGGAGCCTAGACTCTACGACTAATATCCCAGCTCTCGAGAATAGACGTAAGATATCTTCTAATCTCTGGTGTAATGAGCTTGCTGACTGGTATGAGCTCGTACCCTCCATCTTCTTTAGACCTCTGAATAGTCATTGGCAACTGGCTATTTAATAGCTCAACTATCGCTATGTACACGGGATCCTTTATTGGTAAATTACTCACATCTACGAGTGGAGGGGCTCCATTAGCTAGTTGCAAAGCCCTTGCTCCAATAATTCTAGCTAATTCAAAACGCGTGAGTCTAGACCCAATAACGCCTCTATATACAGATCTCACATCCCAAACTTCTTGTTCCTGCGAGCCGGCCACAATAAATGCCCTCTACACTTGTTAGGGTACAGTTTCGTAGTTGAGAAAATACAGAAGGTTAAAAAAGATTATTGTGCTTACACATCAAGTTCTCTAAACCGGCTACTCTGACTACTCTAGAGCTCCAATGAAGACTTAAAGCTCTCCTTCTCCTCTTCTTCCTTCTTCTCCTTCTTAACTGGGCTGGCGGCTATTATGTCGTCAATCTTGAGTATCGCTAATGCAGCCTCGGCAGCGGTCTTGATCATCGACTCCTTGACCAGTATTGGTTCTATCACGTTCTCCTCAACCATGTTCTTGACGAGCTCGCCGCTCACTACATTTATACCGGCGTGGATGCGACCCTCGCTGTGAAGTTGCCTCAGCTTCATTAGTATCTCTAATGGGTCTTTACCAGCGGAGTTAGCTAATGTCATTGGTATTTCCTCCAGCGCATTAGCGAACGCTTCAATAGCGAGTTGTTCTTTACCGCCCACTTTAGCTGCGTATTCTCTCAGCCTCATAGCTACTTCTAGCTCTACAGCACCTCCACCTGCACATATCTTCGGCTCTCTAAACACGTTTCTCAGAACGTTTAGGGCGTCCTTCAGGCTTCTCTCTATTTCATCGAGTACCATGTCGCTCGCTCCGCGAACAAGTATAGTAACGGCTTTCGGGTTCTTGCAGCCCTCTATAAACACCATCTTATCATTGCCTACTTTTCTCTCCTCGACGAGGGCTGCGTAGCCGAGGTCTTCTGGCTTCAA
>JBMSAO010000028.1:0-10943 GCA_049414425.1 Desulfurococcaceae archaeon | reverse complement strand
TACAGAGAAGACTCCGGGCTACAGGCGAGAGCACTAGTTGTAGCGGCACTCGCGGTCGGAGTAGTAGTTAGTGTAGTCCTCGTGTACTACTTGAAGAGAGGGGCGGAGCAGTCTACTTAGTTGTCTAGTCCGCGATCCTCTTAGTAGACTACTCCACTCTAAGCCGACTTAAGTCGACTAAGTCTGGTTCAGGAGTAGGTGAAGCGGGCAGGCTAGTGCGTGTTAATAAGTGTGTTTTGCGAGTGTAGTTTAGTGGTGATGGCTTCGGAGGGCTTGACGGAGCTGGTGACAGGTGCGGTTGTAGCTGTCTACCTGGCTGTTAGTCTAACTCCTTCGCGCAGTAGCTTCCTGTACTGGTACTTGAAGTAGAGTACTGAGAGCGCGAAGAAGACTGCTGAGTAGACTCCACCGTAGAGGCACGCCTCCTCGGCGCTGAGTAGTAGTGGCGTCTCCAGCAGGGAGTGTCTAATTAACTCAGCTGGGTAGCTGAATGGCGTGAGTAGTGCGAGTAGCTGTGCGGGTCTTGGTAGCCTAGCTAGTGGCGTCAAGCCCCCAGTAGCCACTGGCAGTATGAAGCCCACTAGCTCTACCACGCCTCCAGAAGCCCCAGTTGAGAGTACTGTCCCGCCGAGTACTAGTGCGTAGCCGAGTAGCGTTAGTAGGAGTAGTGCGAAGCCGTAGAGAAACAGCACGGGGTTTCTGACTACTAGTAGTGGGGGGCTGAGGACGAGTGCGAGGAGCAAGTAGGTAACAGACAGAGTTATTGCAATCCACGCGAGGGATACCGGGAGTATTCCGAGGTAGTGTGGCAGAAACCCACTACCAGACGCGATGTAGTACTCTACTCTACCGTCATTAATCATCCACCTCAACTCCACAGCCCAGTCCCACGTCGCGACCGAGTAGAATAGGAAGATCATTACGCCAGTGAAGATCTGGGCTGATACGTGAGCGGGATCGCTGTCTGGCTCGGTGAATAGCGAGGCTGGTAGAGTGAAGAGTAGTATCCAGAGAGCGATGCCCACAAGCCCGTAGACTATCCCCCTACTCCGAGCTAGCTCTGAGAGCGCGTAGGCTTTTAGAACAGCGTAAGCCCTCCTAGCTAGTTTTAACACCCTCTCTCACCTTCCTCTTCTCCCAGAGTAATAGGCTCTTTCTACTAGCAGGCGTGTACAGTAGTGCGAGGAGGACTCCTGCAGCTAATAGTAGAACAGTCAGCTCGTCTACTAAGCCTAGGAGGATTCTCTGAATAGACTCGACTACGTGTGAGGATGGGAGAGCGTAGCTGAGTAGCCTAGCTACTAGTGGCATGTAAAATCTCGGATAGTAGACACCGAGTAAAACTATAACTAGGGGCCTCACAATGTTCACTGCTCTCCAGCTCTCGCCGAACGCGTGTAGAAGTCCTGATGTGAGTATACTCAGAGGGATCATTGTGAAAACGCCTACTACAACTAGTAGAACTACGAGCAGAGCTAGTGGAATCCCTGCGAGCCCGTGCTGGTAAGCGTAGAGTGGTATTAGGCTAGTCGAGCCAATTAATACAACGAGAGAGGCTCTAGGTAGAGGCATAACTGAGAACAGTAAGAGCTTGTTTACAGGTGACGCGAAGACGTATGGTAGAGTTCCAGTCCACGCCTCCCATATAGGCCTCCAGAGTATGTCGTCAATACAGATCATGAGGGCCATGACCGCGAAGCCGGCCGTGATCAGGAACAGCGCCGGGTTAACGCCCACTCTCTCCTCGAAAACCCTCGGCGAGCCGACCCCGGAACCTACTAGTAGAATAAAGCCCGTGAACACGTAGGGGTACAGTATTAGCAGTACTAGCTCGCTCTTCCTCCTAATCATCTCTGCGTACACTAGCTTGTACTCGGCTCTCACGAGGTCTCGTACTCTCACAGAGACCCCTCACTGAAGTATATAAACACGTCTTCTAGAGTGGGCTCTTCTACTCTAGCTGAGACGAGGTCAAATCCGCTGGAGATAAGCCTCTTCGCAACCTCGCTGAACACCTCCTCCGGCTTCTTCACGTGTACTCTAATACTGTAGAGATCGCTCTCCTCAGAGACCTCGTATTTTAAGCCTAGATCTCTCATAGCGCTTTGAAGCTTCTCGCGCGATCTGCCGCGGAGAACTAGAGTTAAGACTTTTAGTCTCGGCAACCTGTCTTTGAGCTCCCGGGGCGACCCGCTGGCCACTACTTGACCTCTATTTATTAGTAGAATTCTATCGCAGACAATCTCGGCTTCAAACATATTGTGCGTAGTGTAGAGAACAGCTTTTCTCTCCTCGCGAGCGAGCCTCTCTACTAGCTCTCTAATTCTCCTAGCACTAGGAGGGTCTAGGCCTAGTGTAGGCTCATCTAGTAGTAGTACTGGGGCGTCGCTCAGCAGTGCTCTAGCCAGGCTCAGCCTAGCTCTCATTCCCAGACTAAACTCCTCGAAGAGCTTGTAGTCGCCTCCGAGCCTGTCCAGCTCCAGTAGCCTCATTAAGTGCCCTATTCTCTTATCAGCGTACTCCCTGTCGAGGCCGTAGAGAGCGGCAAAGTACTCCAGGTTTTCGCGGCCAGTAAGCTTCCCGTAAAACCCTCGCTCAACAGTGAGCATGAGCCCAGTGCGCTTTCTGACCTCGCCGGGCTCTTTGACGACGTTGTAGCCGGCGACGTAGGCCTCGCCCTCGTCTGGTAGTAGCAGAGTCGCGAGGATCTTTATAGTCGTGGTTTTTCCCGCCCCGTTTGGCCCCAGTAGCCCGACTACCTCGCCGTAGTCTACTGTAAAGCTCACGCCTCGAAGTGCCTCTACTACCTCTACACTCGACTTAAAGAGGCCTTGTCTCTTCTTGACGCGGTACCTCTTAACTAGACCCCTGACTTCAATAGCTCTGCTCAAGTAGAAGTCTCACCTAGTAAGCACTTGCTCGCCTGAGAGAGTAGAGTGCGCGCTGAGAAATATATGGCTTCCCCCGATCCTAGCGAGGTGTGAGGGCGCTCATAGTCATTGAGAGGAGTAGCGTGGCTGGAAAGCCCACTACCCACATAGTGAAGACCCTAATTACAGTCTTAGTGTTAACGTAACCCCTCCCCCTCGAGAGGCCCACTCCTATAATAGCCCCCGTTATAGCCAGCGTCGTGGAGGAGGGCAGGCCCATTCTCGTGACTAGTAGCATTGTGAGGGCCGTGCTCAGCTGGGCGGCGAAGCCGGCCTCGGGGGTCAGCGGAGTGATCCTCTCAGCGAGAGTGCCGAGGACTCTATACCCCCACCTCAGCATTCCAAGCGCCATTACCAAGCCCGACACGAAGAGAACTAGTCTCGAGGTCCTCGCATCTAGGGCCCCTCCAACACCTACTTCGCTCACAACTAATTGTAGTAGTCCAGCTGAAGCCCCCACGTCGTGCGCGCCGTGACTGAGAGCGGCTAGCGACGTCGAGACTAGGAGTAAGTGCCTGTTAACAGCATACCTAGCCTCGTGGAGGCTTCCCGGTACTCTCTTCTCGAGTACTACTGCGTAGAGTACTGTAGCGGGAATGGGGGCTACTAGTGACGCTAGAGTTGCTAGTATGTCGCCAACACTGCTAACTAGTACTAGTAGTGCAGCGACTGCGCACACGTAGAGTAGAGCTGAGGACAGCACTAGTAGTCTCTTAGCCTCCCTTGCGCGCGAGAGTGCTGTAGTGTAGAGCCTGTACAGTACTATTGAGAGGAAAACCGCTAGTAGGAGTGTTGAAGGCCACGAGAAGAGTATTGATGCGAGTACGCTCCAATTCAGCTTGTGAAAGCCCAGAACTACTAGTCCAAACCCCACTACACTGCCAATAGTAGCCTGAGTAACACTGAGAGGCACTCTGAGATACGTAGCTATAAACATCCAGAGAGTAGTTGAGGCGGCTATTACTAGTACTCCGGCTAGTAGTTTCTCTCCGCTCAGCTCTGCTGGGTTAATAATGCCCCTCGTAATAGTCGCAGAGACATAGTGTCCCAGTAGCGTCGCCCCCGCTATCTCGAAGAGAAAGGCTAGTTGTAGTGCTCTCTTAGCGCTAATACTCCTAGCTCCCACAGCGGCGCCAATAACGTTACCAGCGTTATTAGCCCCGTTAATCCACGCAAGCACCAGTGCTAGTGCAACGCCAGCGTAGAGTAGCACGGCGCTGACCACGGCTATCGCCTATATAGTGTGTATAGCTGTATGTACTAGTCATGTATGTATGTACTGGCTATATAAGTACGTGCACGCGTTAAAGGTTTTTAAGCCCTACGAGTACTCCGCCTAATCACGGCTTTCCGCGGATACTCTCACTGAGTGCTACGTCGCTGTGTAATACTTTTAAAGTCGACGTGTCTCCTTGTAGAGTAGGTGATGTTATTGGAAATTGAAGGAGTAATAGTCGTGACTACAGACACTATCCCGGGCTACAGAATCAAGGAGGTAAAGGGACTAGTTGTGGGGGTGGCCGCGAGGTCTTCGCACTTTGGAAGAGACTTGGCGGCTCTACTTAGAAATATTGCTGGAGGTGAAGTCAGAGAGTACGTAGAGCTCCTCAATAAAGCTAAAGATGAAGCTATTAGGAGAATGGTGCAGGAAGCCAAGGCTAAGGGGGCTAATGCTGTAATAGGGTTTAGACTCGCCACGACGAATATTAGTGCCGGTGTAGCCGAGCTCTACGTTTACGGAACAGCCGTACTAGTTGAGAAAGAGCAGAAGTAGTAATCAGAGAACTAGTAGTTACCGCGTAGACCAGACACTGGCTTCCCCGAGGCAGGCATCTGTAGTTAGCTGTAAATAGTTCTAAGTATTTCTTTGCCCCGGGTTTCCGGGCTCTGCTCGGGTTTTCACCGCGTCGCAACCCGGGCTATTAGGGCTCCACGTGGCCTTCGTCTCTAGAAACACAGGCGTGCTACTAGTCCTCGTAATCCCCCCACTAGTACTGTCAGCTACATTTCACTCTAAGAGGTTTGCGTGGATACTCGTCTTCTTCCTAGTCGGAGAAGTAGGCTGTTATAGAGCTGATGGTAAGTTTAGGTATCTGTGAATATTTGTGAGTATTTGGCTCTTAGAGTAATGTTTAAATACCCTCTATACTTGCTATAGTTACTTGAACCCTATGATCCGCGCTGCGGTGAGGTGTATTGATTAGTGGTGAACTTACGCCCTCAGATGGGAGCCTCATGGCGTTGGGCTCGACGGGGACCCATGAGGTGTGGATGAAGCTGGTGATTCCGCACCGAGGCCCAACCCCGCTAATGGGATTACAAATATCTACAAATACCAACAAGTACCGTTAGCGGGGAAACGCTGGTGACCTGCGGCGCCTAGTTCATGGCCGCGCCGCTGGCGGCCTCTCTCATTAAGAAACCGCTGAGAGAGCTGGTGAACGCTCTCTACGGGCTTGCGCAGGGCTTATTCAGTGAAGTAGCCTACGCGGCTGGACGCTACAAGAGGTGCGGGCTGGTAGAGGCGGCGGTGGCTGGCGCGCTCGCCGGCATACGGCTGTCGTGCTGGATACTGTGCTGTTCGGTGACATCTACCCTGGGACTATGTGATACTAATGCTCGTAGCTGTAATGGCTAGTGGAGTTATATACGGTGCGAGGAAAAAGTCTAGTAGAGTAGTAGAGCTAGGGGTATATAACGCCTATTTTCAGTAAGCCCTCTAGTAGTCTCCCAGACACGAGTCTTGTCGACACTCCGTGCTCTCTGAGCCTCTCGTCAATAGCGTTAACGTAGTCTTCTAGTCTGTATGCGTTAGACGCCACTATGAAATTGACATTTAAGCCGAAGCTCGGCACCCAGAACCAGTACTCTGAGACGTGTCTAAACGAGCTCTTAACGCTACTGAGAACCCACTTGTACTCGTCCGGGTAGAAGTAGCTACTACCAGCCTGAGTAGCCACTACTCCGTCGTCTCTCAGAATTTTCCTTATCTCCCCAAACGCCTCTGGGCTGTAGAGGGGCTTAGCGATCTCGCCCGCGTAGGGGTCCGTCAAGTCCATTATGACCACGTCGAAGTAGCTACTGGGGGCTTGCTTAATGTAGTCTTTGCCGTCCATTATAACAACCCTGGCTCTGGGGTCGTAGAAGCTGCTTCTGTGCATGTGCTCGAGGTACTTCTTGGAGAACTCCACTACGACGGGGTCTATGTCCACCATAACAGCCTCCTTCACAGTACTGTGCTTTAGAACCTCTCTGAGAGTAGCGCCCTCACCCCCGCCGAGAATCAGTACTCTCTCCGGCCTCGGGTGGAGGCACATTGCCGGGTGTACTAGTAGCTCGTGGTATATGTACTCGTCTCTCTCAGTGCTCTGTATGAACTTGTCTATTAGCAGAGAGCGGCCGAAGCCCTCAATCTCGGCGAACACTACTTCCTGGTAGGGAGACTTCTCGAGCGCGTATACCCTACTAACCTTGAGTAACAGTTTCATGTGCCTGCCAGCCGGCTCGATTATGTAGAGGCCCTCAAGGACCTCTCCACTGTTCACTTGTACTCACCTCTGAGCCTCATGAACTCCTCCAGTATTTTATCTCCACTACTAGTCCCTATTCTACTAGCACCGGCAAATATTAGTGCTAGCGCGTCGAGAGCGTGTCTTATACCGCCAGACGCCTTAACTTTAATTCTCCCCCTACTAGCCCTGTAGAGTAGTGAGGTGTCGTGAACAGTTGCTACTGAGCCGAGAAAGCCTGTGCAGGTCTTTACGTAGTCTCCTCCGGCCTCCACTATTAGCTCAACGGCTTTTACCTTCTCCTCGTCTGTGAGGAGCCCGGTTTCAATAATGACTTTCACTGCGCTCACGCCTCTGCTCTTAGCGGCCTCTACTACACTCGCTATGTCGCGCTTAACGTACTCGTAGTCGCGGGATTTAAACGCGTTTATATTCATGACCATGTCGACCTCTCTGACACCGAGCTCAACGGCTTCAACGGCCTCGTGCACTTTACTCCTCGTAGAGGTGTTTCCGAGGGGGAACCCCACTACAGCGCCCACTTCAATACTCCTACCAGCAATTTCTCTCAGTCTCTCCATGAGCGAGAGCGGGATCATGAGGAGCTTAAACCCGTACTCTCTAGTGTCATTCACGTACTTCTCAAGCGCCTTGTAGTCAGCGTCTGGCTTTAACAGCGTGTGGTCAATCATTCCAGCGAGTTCTCTGGGTGTGATTCTACTAATAAGCTCCTCAAAGTTCACGCCTCAACACCCGAGTAGAATATTAGTGAGAGGAGTTTAGACTCAGCTGAGTTAAAAAAGCCAGTCCAAAAAAGCTACTTCTTGATTCTCTCAGCGTACTTTTCTGGCGTGAGGAGGGACTCGTAGTCCTCTGGATTAGAGGGCTCTATCACCATGATCCAACCGGCGCCATAGGGATCTTTGTTTAACAGCTCTGGGCTCTTCTCTAGCTCTCTGTTAACACTCACGACTTTACCAGATACTGGAGCGTAGTACGAGGCCGTGGCCTTAACGGAGTCTATGACTCCTAGCTCCTCGCCTTTTCTCACTACTCGACCTACTTGGGGCAGCTCAACTGCGACTACGTCTTTTAGTTCTTTCTGAGCGTAGTCCGTTATGCCCACTCTGATAAGCCCACTACTCTCTCTCAGAGCCCACTCATCTGTCTCGGTGTACCTCTTGTCAGTAGCTACAAGGTAGGTCTTTCCCTTCGCCTTCACTTCAATAAAGCTCAAGGGCGCACACCCCACGTGCCTACTAGTCGAGACGGCGTTATTATACCTTGGCGTGTAGCATTATCTCGAGTAATCTGACTTCGTCTTCGCGTGTGAGCTTAAAGCCATAGTGGACTTCCAGGAAGTCTCTTCGAAACTCCACTACTCTCTGCTTGACTTCAGCGGGGTCTCTCTTGTCAATTAACGCTATTCTAATAAGCCTCGCGATCTCTCTCATCTCCCCCTCTTTCATGCCCCACCTAGTGAGCTCCTGAGTGCCGAGTCTCAGTCCACTGGGGTCTTTGACGTCCTCGGGCCTGTCGTAGGGAAGCATGTTCTTGTTGACTATGATATTAGCCTCCTCTAGTAGAGCGGCGCACTTAGAGCCCCTGCCGAGCTGAGAGACGTCTACTGCTACTTGGTGGCTGCTCGTGTAGCCGAGGTGCTCTAGCGCTACTTTAAAGCCCTCGGCGGCGAGAGCCTCTGCTAGTGCTTTCGCGTTCCTCACTACTTGAGCCGCGTAGTCTCTACCCCAGATCTTCATTTCAATAGCCGTCACGGCCGTGGCGGCGAGTCTGTGTAAATGGTGATTAGAGACAAACATTGGAAACACTACTTTACCTATCTCTTTGTAGTCCTCCTCGCTACTAGTCGCTATGAGCCCTCCCTGCGGTCCCGGGAAGGTCTTGTGAGTAGAAGACGTTATGATGTCAGCGCCCTCTTTAAGCGGGTTCTCCCAGACGCCTCCAATAATTAAGCCCAGTACGTGGGCGACGTCGTGTATGACCTTGGCGCCCACGGCGTGAGCGGCTTCGGCTATCTCCCTAGTCGGGTGTGGGAAAAAGTAGAGGGAGCCTCCAAGAGTAACTATTTTCGGCTTGACCTCCTCAATGAGCTTAACGGCCTTGTCGACGTCTATGTTCCAGTTATCCAAGTCTACTGGTAGCTCAATCTGCTCTACTCCGAGAGCTCCTAGTGTCCCGTATCTAGTGTGGCTGACGTGAGCACCGGTCTGCACTGGAGCCACAGCCGCCTTGTCTCCCGGCTTCGTGAAGGTCCTGAAAGCAGACGCGTTCGCGGTTGTCCCGCTTATCGGCCTGGGGTCGACGTAGGGGGTCTCGAGGAGCTCGCCCATGAGCTTCTGGACTTTCACTTCGAGCGCGTCAACGTGCTTTAACCCCTGGTAGAACCTCTTGTAGGGCTTGCCCTCGGCGTACCTGTGCATGGAGTCATTGAGGTATACTAGCATCGCTAGAGGGGACATGACGTTCTCGCTGGCAATCATGTTTAAGCAGTAGCGCTTTCTCCACACAGTGTGGTTTACTGTGAGCTCAATTACTTCTCTCAAGTCGGGGTAGAGCTGAGTCAGCGCGTCGAGCCCCGTAGACTCGCCGTACTCGTACACGGCTAGCTCACCAATACTCATAACGCCGTTAAAGTGTAAAAATACTTTTGCAGTGCTCTCGCTGGAGTGGGATCCGCCGCGGGAAATCACTTCTTGATGAACGGGAAGTCGACTATTCTAGCCGAGTACTTCTTGCCTCTAATGTCCACTTCCACCTCCTCGCCGATCACGGCGTATCTGGTGTCTATGTAAGCCATGGCTATGCCCCTACTCAGTACTGGAGAGTAGCAGCTACTCGTGACCCAGCCCACGTAAACGTCCTCTACGCAGACTCCACTCCACTCTCTCGGGAAGAGCCTGCCGGCCTCTTTGCCCATTCTCAGTCCCAGTCTAACCCACCTAACACCCTCGCGCCTACAAGCCCTCAGAGCATCTTCCCCGACAAACCCCCTCTTCTCCCAGGTTATAGCGCCCATGCCGTACCTCAGGCTCACAGCGCAGGGGAATTTAACCGGGTCTTCCCCGTACTCGTGACCTCCGAGCACGAAGCCCATTTCTATTCTCAGAGTGTCGCGTGCTATTAGGCCGGCCGGCTTAACCCCCCTAGCCGCTAGGGCCTCGACGAGCTTCTTGATCTCCCCGTGCTCACCCCACACCTCAAAGCCGTCTTCACCCGTCCACCCACTCCTGCTAACCAAGTAGACCCTCGCCCCAGCTACTTCCTCGTTGAGTCTGAACTCGAGCGGCTTGAGGTCGCCGGCCCACTTCGCGCCGAGGGACTCCATTAACTCGACTGACTTCGGGCCCTGAATAGCCAGCATAGAGTACTTCTCGGTCAGGTCAGTGATCTCTACTCTAAAACCCCTCTCGGAGATAACTCGATTAAAGTACCCGAGCATATTCTCCCTGGCCAGCGCGTTGGGGACTAGTAGCCACTCCTCTTCACTAATCTTGTAGAGCATTTCGTCGTCTCTAGCTCTAGCCAGCTCTGTTAAAGCCAGTGTGGGGCCGCTCATAAAGCCCTCTTTTACTCTCGAGAGATCCTTCGTGTACACGTACTGTATAAAGGACACTACGTCGGGGCCTCTGAGAGCTACTCTCCCCATGTGAGACACGTCGAAAAACGCCACGCTAGTTCTAACAGCCATGTGCTCCTCTATGGTGCTAGTGTACCTCATTGGGGCTTCCCAGTCGCCGAAGAGCCCCGGCTCAGCTCCGAGAGCCTCCACGTAGAAGTCTAGTAGTGGTATGCGTCTAGTCACTTCTACCCCTCTCTACTCACAGAGCGCGGGAGCTAAATATATACTAGGGCCTCTGTGATATCAAATTGGTGTGTGTTTTTGAGCTCACCTCACCCCTGGATACCGGGCTCCGCACTCGAGCAAGTAGAGAAGATGTTAAAGACCATTGGCGTTAAGAGCGTCGAGGAGCTCTTCAGTGATATTCCGCGCGAAATACTGCTCTCTCGCGAGGCGTGGGAGAGCCTCGAGATAGGGCTTGGAAGACCTGTCTCCGAGGTGGAGGCTAAGAGAATCGTGGATGAGAGGCTCTCCAAGAACACTAAGCTGAGAGCGCCGCCCTTCCTCGGCGGCGGCGTCTACCCGCACTACGTCCCACCACTAGTCAAGTACATAGTTTCTCGCGGAGAGTTCCTCACAGCCTACACGCCGTACCAAGCCGAGATCTCTCAGGGCTTAATGCAGGCGCTTTTCGAGTACCAGAGCTTAATGGCGGAGCTACTAGACATGGACATCGTTAACGCATCTATGTACGACTGGGGCTCGGCGGTAGCCGAGGCTGTGCTAATGGCGCTCAGAGTTAACAAGGATAGGAGGAAGGTTGTTATACCGGCTAACATAAACCCCTTCCACAGGAGAGTCGTGGAGACCTACACGTGGCCTCACGGCGTCAAATTAGAGACAGTGCCCTACGAGAGTACTACT